>NZ_CAXBEQ010000007.1:0-265413 GCF_963974845.1 uncultured Marivirga sp. | reverse complement strand
GCCAATTATGATTTAACTGCAACAGCAAGCTCAGGTTTAGCTGTAACTTATACAAGCTCAGATGCTTCGGTCGCCACTGTTTCAGGCAATACGGTCACTATCGTAGGTGTCGGAACTACAGAGATTACTGCATCTCAAGTCGGGAACGATAATTATAATGCTGCTTCGGATGTAGTACAGACCCTCACAGTGGAAAAAGGGGATCAAAGCATTAGTTTCAATGCAATAGCTATCAAAAAATATGGTGATACTAATTTTGATTTAAGTGCAACGGCAAGCTCAGGTTTAGCTGTAACTTATACAAGTTCAGATGAATCTGTTGCAACTGTTTCAGGCAATACGGTCACTATCGTAGGTGTCGGAACTACAGAGATTACTGCATCTCAAGTCGGAGACGATAATTATAATGCTGCTTCGGATGTAGTACAGACCCTTACAGTGGAAAAAGGGGATCAAAGCATTAGTTTCGAATCCTTAGCTAGTAAAACATATGGTGATGCCAACTTTGATTTAAACGCCACAGGAGGTGCATCAGGTAATGCGGTTACTTATTCAAGCTCAGATGCTTCGGTTGCAACTGTTGTAGGTAATACGGTAACTATAGTAGGTGCTGGTACTACGGAGATCACGGCATCTCAAGCTGGAAACGATGATTATAATGCTGCTTCGGTTGTAATACAGACCCTTACAGTGGAAAAAGGGGATCAAATTATTACTTTCGAAGCCTTAGCCAGTAAAATATACGGTGATGCCAATTTTGATTTAACCGCAATAGGAGGTGCATCAGGAAGTCCAGTCACGTATTCAAGCTCAGATGCTTCGGTTGCAACGGTTTCAGGCAATACGGTAACTATAGTAGGTGCTGGTACTACAGAGATCACGGCATCTCAAGCCGGAAATGATAATTATAATGCTGCTTCGGTTGTAATACAGACCCTTACAGTGGAAAAAGGGGATCAAAGCATTAGTTTCGAAGCCTTAGCTAGTAAAACATACGGTGATGCCAACTTTGATTTAAACGCCACAGGAGGTGCATCAGGAAGTCCGGTCACGTATTCAAGCTCAGATGCTTCGGTTGCAACTGTTGTAGGTAATACGGTAACTATCATAGGTGCTGGTACTACGGAGATCACGGCATCTCAAGCTGGAAATGATGATTATAGTGCTGCTGCCGCAGTACAAACCCTGACTGTAACAAAAGCGGATCAAAGCATTACTTTTGAAGCAATAGCTAATCAATTCTTCGAAGTGGAAACTCTTACTTTATCAGCCACAGCCTCTTCAGGCTTGGGGGTTGAATATACTGTTACTTCGGGACCAGCAACTGTAGAAGCGAATTTAATTACTTTAACAGGCTTAGGATTGGTTACAATTGAGGCAAGGCAAGCAGGGAACATAAATTATTTTGCTGCGGAAGAGGTAAGTCAGTCTTTTGAGGTGGTTGCCGTTACAGCAACATCGCAAGCTGAATTTAGCTCACTTCGGTTATACCCTAACCCCTCTTCGGATATCCTGAAGTTGAAAAATATCGACAGAGCTGTGCAAAAAATTATTGTATTTAATGCAAAGGGTCAACGTATCCATCAGATAGAAAATCCTAAACAAGAAGAACAATTGATGGTCAAGAACTGGAAAATTGGAATTTATATGGTCGTAGTACGTACTGCAAATGGCCAGCAAGAAACCAAATTCATTAAAAAGTAAAAATGATAAAGTATGGGCAGCCTTTTAGGTGTCCGTACTTTATTACACATTGCTCTCTTTTTTATCTAAAATCTATATGTTTACCAAATATCACATGCCTTTAAATCCAATTTGAATTATGGTGATAAAGGCTATACCATTGGCTTAGGATATGAACGGGTAGATCCTGAATATAAAACCCATGGCGCTTATTATTTCAATAGTGATTTGGAAAATATCACGGTAAATGGTGCTACTCAGTTATTTGACAATAAGGTTAGCATTAGTAGTAATGTAGGTTTGCAAAGAGATAATTTGGATAACCAAAAAATGAACCAAATGACTCGATGGGTAGGGGCTGTGAATTTAAATTATACCCCATCTGATAAGCTCAATTTAAGCAGTAGCTATTCCAACTTTCAGACTTATACCAATATCCGCTCCCAATTTGAAGATATCAATAATCCCAATCCATTGGTACAACCAAATGATACTTTGAATTTCAGCCAGATTTCCCGAAATCTGAATTTCAATACGAATTATGTGCTACAAGCAACAGAAGAAAAATCCGCGTCTTTAACGGCTAATTTATCAGCTCAACAGACTACTGATGAACAAGGTGGGGAAGAGTTAAATTCAGGCTCTATGTTTTATAATGGTAATTTTGGCTATGTAAGGCAATGGAAACCCTCAGAACTGAGCTTTTCAGCCTCCATGAATGTAAGCTTGCAAGAGGCCACCGATATGCAAAACCTTACAGTTGGGCCCGTTCTTTCGGCTAGTAAATCACTTTTTGAAAAGCAATTACGCCTAAGTCTATCTTCAGCTGTCAACAATAGCTACGGTAATCGGCAATTACAAAATACGATTACAAATTGTAGGTTGAGTGCCACCTACAGCTTGAAGGAAAAACATAACTTCAGCTTCACTAATGCTTTCATCAATAGGAAAACAAGAGGAAATGAGCAGTCTGAAGGGGGCATTAGCTCAGAGTACAATGGGACACTGACATATAGTTATCAGTTATGAGATGGTGCTCTAGGAAGACCAGCAAAGCACGTACTAGCTCAGATTTAAAGCTCTATTCGACATTGGCAATGTCGAATGAGGTTCATAGGATTTTTAATCCGCTTATTGTAAAATGGATTATAAATCCACAGATAGTAGTTCAACATTATAAATGTCGAACAGGAACTAGCACCGTGCTGGACGGACTATTCGACATTTGTAATATCGAATATAGATCATAGGATTTGCAATCCGTCTATTCTTAAACAGTCAATTTTAAACTTTGTAAAATAATATTTCAATGGGATTTGAATATGTAGTGAAAGATCAAGGAGCTCCCTACTTTGTGACTTTTACAGTTCACCAGTGGGTTGATGTTTTTACCAGAAAGATTTACAGTGACTTATTAATAGAAAGTATCGATTATTGTCAGCAACATAAGGGGCTGAAAGTTTATGCGTGGGTAATTATGAGTAATCACTGCCATTTCATTCTTCAGGCCGCTGATGAAAACTTAAGTGATGTCATTAGAGACTTCAAAAAATTCACGTCTAAAAAGATATTTAAAGCCATCAAAGATAATCCGAAGGAGAGTAGAAAAGCATGGTTGCTGCGTGCTTTAAGTTATAAGGAGAAGATTTGGTTTTGGAAAGAAGGCTATCATGGGGAAGAAATTGTGAACTCAGATTTTTTTGAGTCGAAGCTTAATTATATTCATATGAATCCGGTAAAGGCTGGAATTGTTGAAAAGGAGGAGGACTATTTGTTAAGCAGTGCTGGGTGTTATAGTGGTTTGAGAAGTAGTTGTATTCCTATTGCTGACTATGGTTAGGCGGATTGTAAATCCGGAGATAAGGAGTTCGAGATTACAAATCTCGAACAGAAAAGGTACGACATTACAAATGTCCAACAGGAAATAAGTTTTAATTATAAAGACTACCGATGTGGTGGCTTAAGAAAAGTGATGAGCCTAGAGGCGGGCGAATTTATCAGAAGGTTCATGCAGCATGTCCTGCCTGAGGTATTTTGCAAAATCAGGTATTTTGGCTTTATGTCCCTGTCCAACCTTAAACAGGCCAGGGAAGACTGCAACCTTATCATTAATAAAATCACCTACTTCCCTGTGCTAGAAGGGCTCAATGGCATGGAAGTTTATCGGCAATTAACAGGGAAAGACCCTGTGGAATGTCCTAAGTGTAAGGCAAAAAGCATGAAGGCAGTTCCATTACCAAAACAAAAAACACCCGGCTAGTATTAAACTGACCGACAGTTCTTTGAAAGATTGTAGCTTTAACAAGAAGCGAAAAAAGCTTCAACAGGAAAGCTACGTCTAATTAACAAACCTTCGGATGAAAATAGACGCTATCAATCATAATCAAATAGGCAAAAGTTCTGCTATCAATTGGCAAGATGAGGCTTCAGCAGCTAAAGCCAACATACTATGCCCATAGTCCCATCGGCTCAGTCCAACAACGTTTTATTCATCATTCTTACTGCTCTTAAATCACATTTACAGAAATGGGGATTTTACCTTTTTTTATTTACTTTTAGAGAACGATGAATAAAACGCTATAATGTTATCTACAATAGAACAATGCAATTAAAAAGGGATAAAATACACTATTTAACTTGTGGTATCTTGAACAGTAACTCTTGGGATATTCCAAAGGCTTATAGAATTTACTCGGATAAAATAGAGTGCGATTCTTCTGGAAATTATTTTTCGAAACGATTCACAAAGGATGGCTACCAATTCTTTGGAGAAAAAGAAATCAAAACATCAATTGATGACCTTACCGTAATAGGAGAGATTTTGAATAAAATACCAGAAAACTGTTTCACATTATCCTTACCTCTTCCTAATGCACCTGGTAATAAGGATGAAAATACGATATACATGCAAATTGTATTAATTGACGGTACATCCACTGAGTTTAAAATTGATGAATATGACGACCGAGACCTACAAATTGAGAATGACATTTTAATTTTTAAAGACGAAATTAAAAATACAATCAAATTGATTGAGACAACATCAAATGAGTAAGCGAACTGACATAATTTTCTCTGAAATCCATTCAAAACTCGTAGCGTTAAACTGTACGGAATTTGAATACTATTGGGAAATATGGGGTGTAATGTGGTACCCTTGGTTTATTGAAATTGATGGTAAAAGTGAGAATTTTTCATTTAATGACCTAACTCAAAAAGACTTAGAAGAACTGATTAAAGACGAGAAAATTGAAATTATTAAAATCTATTCAAAAGATGAAATGAATGATGAATTTGATAGAAAAAGATATAGAATAAAAAGTAGATAACACTATATATAGCAAATAGGGCGTTTAGTGGTTTACGAAAGTTCGTTGCTATTTACAAACACCGCCAAATTTTTAATTTGAATTTTAAAATGAATAAGTTAAAAACAAAATATAAAAATGTGGCTCAGTGCAAACTCGAAAGTTTATCGCTTTCTATTGCCCTACTTGCCATATACTAAACGTTGGCGGTAATTGAAAGAGAGCAAATAGTAAACGGAATATTGACTAAATAATGACGGCAATAGAATTCATTGACACGCTTGAAATGATTAGCCAAGAATATTCAGAGGGTATTCCAAAAAGGGAGATTTTTTCTTTAGCGAAAGAATTTCAGTACATGCCAGTGTTAGAGGTTGTGAAATTACTTGAAAATAAAAATTCCGATTACCGACTTGCAGCCGTTTCAATTTTGGATTGGAAAGCACGAAATAAGAAAACAACACCAGAAGAGAAGCATGAAATTTACAATGCCTATATAGAAAATCATGAATATATTGATGATTGGGGAATGGTGGATAGAGCAGCACCCTATGTCGTGGGTGGTTTTTTGCACGACAAGGACAGAAAGCCCTTGTATAAATTAGCAAAATCCACTAATCCAATGGAACGTAGAACTTCAATTGTAAGTACTTATTATTTTATTAGAAAAGATGAAATTGATGATACATTTAAGATTGCTGAAATACTTGTACACGATTCAGAACACTTCGTTCAAACCGCTGTAGGCAGTTGGATTAGAGAAGCGGGAAAAAGAGACGAAGACAGATTGAAAGCCTTCTTGGACAGGCATGCCACAACAATGCCAAGAGTTAGTTTAAGATTTGCAGTTGAAAAGTTTGACCCTGAAATACGGAAATACTATTTGGGTTTAGCTAAACTATAAAACGTAAATAAAATATTTAAAATGACAATTACAGTTGAGATAACAATTCAAAGTACCATTGATAAGGTATGGAATCATTGGACTAAACCTGAACATATTATAAATTGGAATTTTGCCTCTGATGAATGGTGTTGCCCTTCTGCAACGAACGACTTGCGATCAGGTAGAGAATTTGTATGGAGAATGGAAGCTAAAGATGGAAGTGTGGGTTTTGATTATAAAGGAATCTATGATCAAATAGAAAAAGAAAAATCAATTTCCTACAAAATGACAGATGGGCGTAAAGTAATAATCAACTTCTTAGCTGAAGGTGATAGCATTAAATTGACCGAGTCATTTGAAGCGGAAGGAACAAATTCGGACGAGCAACAAAGAGCAGGTTGGCAAGCTATATTAGTGAACTTTAAGAATTACGTAGAATCTCAATAATAAAAAACTACATGAATCAAAAAGTAAATTGGTTCTTCGATAAGGACACTACATGGCAAAAAGAATATAAGAAGCTGAGAGCTATTATAATCGATTGCGGACTGACGGAAGAGTTGAAATGGGGATGTCCTTGTTACACCTATAAAGGAAATAATATTGTTTTAATCCATGGATTTAAAGATTACTGTGCCCTACTTTTTCATAAAGGAGTTTTACTTAATGACTCGGACAAATTGTTAATTCAACAAACTGAAAACGTGCAATCTGCGAGACAAATTCGATTTACCAGTATAGATAAAATCAACGAATTAGAGCAGACTATCAGAGCTTATGTTTTTGAAGCAGTTGAAGTCGAAAAAGCAGGTTTAGAAGTGAAAATGAAAAAAACTTCGGAATATGAAAAGCCCGAAGAACTTGAACAATCGTTCAATGAAGACCCCAATTTCAAAACAGCATTTGATAGTTTGACTCCAGGTAGACAAAGGGGGTATTTACTTCACTTTTCAGAAGCTAAACAATCCAAAACAAGAACCTCAAGAATTGAAAAGGCAAAACCGAAAATTTTTGATGGAAAAGGTCATAATGAACGATAAAAAATACTACCGCCAACAACTAAGCATTCGTGTGGTCGGTACGACCGAACATGGATGCTAGGTTGAGCGAATCAGAGGTCGGCAAGAACTGCAAGCCCCTATGGGAAAATCGAAGTATTGATGGTGAATTTCAAGGCTCAAAAGCGGGTACTTCTAAGCATGAGGAATGATCAAATCAGGTTTTTCATTACTGTCGATTTGATCTTTTAAGGTTGAAAAAGGCCTTTTTTCGGGTGTTTTGGTGCTTTTTGGGCATCGCTTTCCCATTACGCCCACAGCCGTTTCCTTTTTTAATGTGCCTGTAATTTTTTGAGCCAGTGCTTTGGCGGCCCTCTTTGGTCGAATACGGCCACGGTCTGTAGCCTTCCTTTTTTACAAGTAGGGCAGATTCCCAGGCATGTATCCCTAAACTCGAGGATTACAATTTCCAGTTTGCCAATTTGTGCATCTATGATCGCTTTGCATTTCTTTTTGCAGCCTCTCGACAAAATGACTCGTTGGGAAGGAGCACTGAATCTCAACTATACACCTTTTGAAAAGCCCAATTTGAAGACATCAATAATCCCAATCCATTGGTGCAGCCGAGCGATACTTTAAATTTCTCCCAGATTTCTGAGAATCTCAATTTCAATGCGAACTAGGTTTTAAAAGCAACAGAGGAAAAGTCATCTTTTTTAATGGCTAATTTGTCTGCGCAGTAAACCACCGATGAGCAAGGGGGTGAAGTACAAAATTCAGGGGCTAGATTTTGTAATGGTAACCTTGGTTATGTAAGCCAATGGAAAGCTTCAGAACCGAGCCTTTCCGCCTCCATGAATGTATGCTTGCAGGAGTCCACCAGTATTCAAAACCTAACAGTTGGGCCCGTTCTTTCGGCTAGTAAATCGCTTTTTGAAAAGCAATTACGCCTAAGTCTATCTTCAGCTGTCAACAATAGCTACGGTAATCGGCAATTACAAAATACGATTACAAATTGTAGGTTGAGTGCCACCTACAGCTTGAAGGAAAAACATAACTTCAGCTTCACTAATGCTTTCATCAATAGGAAAACAAGAGGAAATGAGCAGTCTGAAGGGGGCATTAGCTCAGAGTACAATGGGACACTGACATATAGTTATCAGTTATGAGATGGTGCTCTAGGAAGACCAGCAAAGCACGTACTAGCTCAGATTTAAAGCTCTATTCGACATTGGCAATGTCGAATGAGGTTCATAGGATTTTTAATCCACTTATTGTAAAATGGATTATAAATCCACAGATAGTAGTTCAACATTATAAATATTGAACAGGTAGTACAGGTAGTCCGCTCATTCATAAGAATGAAATAGTCGGCCGTCTATCCAAGCTAGAAAAAATTAGGACTTTATTTTAAAAGTTTGTATTTTTTGAAGATGAAAGTGAGTCGAAGAGCTATCGATCCGATAAATTAATGCAAAAAGCGAGGGTGCTTTATAGTGAATAGGAGGCTGAAATTAATAGGATAGGCCAAAGAAGTGCTGATAATTTATCCATTTTCTTAGTCCAGGATACAATGGCCAAAGGGGAAAAATATGAACACATTTGTATGTTAAATAATATGAATCATGCCGGATTTCCAAAATAAAACTGCTTGATGACATGAGAGACTTACTGAATCTTGAAATTGTCACCAAGACCTTTGACGACTTATCGCATGGAGTAGGTATTTTTCATGTTGAGGACTTAAATGATATCAAAAGCATTCGGTATGTTTTTATGAATAAGATAATCCTTTATGAGATGAGAAAGGAAAGGGAGGAAGTTTTCGGAAAAAGGATTATTGAAGTTGCTCCTGAGGCTTATGAACATGAAGGAGGCTTACAAGTGATTGAAACTTACAGAAAAGTAGCAGCAGAAGGCGGAAATGTAAATTTGGGATTGGTTGAATATTCCAATCATATGGTGGCAGGTAAATATGAATGTTCAGTCCACCACATTCAGGACAATTACGTTTATGTAATGCTGAGGAATGTAACTGAACTAGAGCAAACAAAAATTGAGCTGGAACAAAAGAACGAGGAACTAAGTGAGCTTACTTACATCGCCTCTCATGATCTAAAAGAACCCGTCCGAAATATTTCTAGTCTGATTAAATTGCTTACCGATGAGAATCAAGACAAATTAGATGAGCAATCAATTACTACATTAAGTTTTATTTCTGAATCAGCCGCGAGAATGACTCGGCTAATTAATGACCTTTTGGATTATAGCTGTATTGGAGGAGGCGGAAAAGAATTGGTAACGGTGGACTGTAAAAAACTAGTTGCAGTTATTCAGCAAGACATAGAAACTATTCTAAATGATACGAACACTACCATTGAGCTTGGGGAATTACCAAAAGTCAAGGGCTTTGAAACGGAACTCCGATTGCTTTTTCAGAATTTGATTAGCAATAGTATTAAATTTCGTAAGCCTGGAGTACCACCCAAGATTACAATATCAGCCAAAGAAAAGAATGGTTGGACATTTACCATCCAAGATAATGGCATCGGAATTCCGAATGAACAAAAAGAAAAGATCTTTAGTATTTTCCAACGCCTTCACAGTAATTCTGAGTATGAAGGCACTGGCATCGGACTTGCCCATTGTAAGAAAATAGTTGAAATGCATAAGGGTAAAATATGGGTAGATTCTAAAGAGGGGGAGGGAAGTACCTTCTATTTTACAATTCCGAACCTATAGCAGTTGTTTTTATACCATCATATCTGTTACATATAATCTTATCAATGCCAAACCGATGGTTACGGGGTGGCAAGCTCACACCAGCCCGGAAGTTTTAGTTTGACATAGCCAAAGTCGAACTGGAGGTAGAAAGATGATATTGGAATTACTTTTCATTGATTTTCGTGCTTAATAATGTGGATATGCCTTACTTCGCATCATGAAGCAAGAGCGCCTAATTAATCGTCCGTTTATTGCACTAAGTTTTAGTGCTTTTTTATTTTTCGCTAGCTTCAATATGATTATCCCTATGCTTCCTGATTTTTTGACAAGCTTAGGCGGAGGTGAATACAAAGGATTAATCATTGCTTTATTTACGATAACTGCGGGTATTTCAAGACCCTTTAGCGGGAAATTAGCAGATAAGATTGGGAGACTTCCTGTAATGATTTTCGGAGCTGTGGTTTGCTTTGTGGCAGGACTTAGCTACCCATTTGTAACCGGTATTATCGCATTTTTTGCCTTGCGGCTCCTGCATGGATTTTCTACCGGTTTCACGCCCACTGGAAATGCAGCTTATGTAGCGGATATAGTTCCAATGAATAGAAGGGGAGAGGCTATGGGGATTATTGGCGTAGCCATTAGCGTAGGAACCGCTTCAGGAAATGCTATAGGCGGATATATGGGCAGTATATACCCCATCGACTATGTGTTTTATGCTTCGGCTTTAAGTGCGATAATCAGTATTGTGATTTTATCAGGCATGAATGAGACTTTGGCTGACAGGGTTAGTTTTAATTTTGGTCTGCTGAAGCTTAAAAGAGATGAAATCTTGGAGAAAAAAGTAATTGTTCCAGCGATCTATATGGCTTTAAGCGTTTACTCTTTTGGCTTAGTGCTCACTATAATGCCCGACTACAGTGCACATCTCAATATTAGCAATAAAGGTTTATTTTTTGCCGTATTTGTTTTGGCGTCATTGGGAGTGAGAATTGTGGCGGGCAAGATCTCCGATAAGATTGGCAGAGTGAAAGTGCTAAAAGTTTCTTCTTTTATTTTGGCAATAGCCATGGTCTTAATTGCACTTTCTAACTCCTTAATCAGTCTTATGGGTGCAGGAGTTTTATTTGGAATTGGTGTAGGGATGAATTCACCCACCGTCTTTGCATGGGCTATTGATCTGGCAGAAGACCACAAAAGGGGTAAAGCCCTCGCCACATTGTATATATTTCTGGAAATAGGCATAGGGATGGGAGCTTTTATCTCAGGTTGGGTTTATGAAAATTCTACAGCCAATTTTGCAAGAACATTTTACATGGGCGCTGGCTTTGCTTTGCTTGCTTTTGTGTATTTAAATATCGCTACAGCAATCAGAAAAATGAGGTAGATCAACTACAAACCAGCTTATATCCGTATCCGCGAATATTTAAGATCTGTAAGTCGCTATCTTTATCCAACTTCTTGCGCAATTTGCTAATGTACACATCCATACTGCGGCCATTGAAAAAGTCCGCATTTCCCCATAGCTTTTCCAGGATGATAGAGCGATCGGTTAATTCGTTTTTATGCAGGATCAATTCTTTGAGCACCTCTGATTCTTTATGCGTCAGATAGTCTTCCTGTTCTTGCCATTTAAGGATTTGTTTGCCAGGATGGAATTGATATTTCCCAAGGCTGAGCCATTCTTGGTGTAAAGGATTGCTTTTTCTTTCCAATAGTGCTTTGGCTCTTACAATCAGTTCTTCCATACTAAATGGCTTTTTGATATAATCATTCCCTCCTTTTTCAAATCCTTCTATTAAGTCTTGTGTAGCTGATTTGGCAGTAAGAAAGATTATGGGAATATAGCTATCAGATTTCCTTACCATTTGGGCTAAACTAAATCCATCTAGTTTCGGCATCATCACATCTAGTACTAATAAATCATATTGATGGCTTTGATAAGACTGCCAGGCCGCTTCGCCATCTTCACTATGATTGACTTCAAAGCCACGGCTTTCCATGCTTTCTTTCAAAATCATTCCTAAAGACGGCTCATCTTCTGCCAACAATATTTTATACTTTTTAGTCATGGCAGGCAGGCTTTAAATTGGGTGAAATTTTTAGAAATATCTAACTCAAGTTTTCCATGATGCTTTTCGATTACTTTTTTGCTGTAATATAGTCCAATACCGAAGCCTTTCACATTATGAACATTTCCTTGTGGGATTCTGTAAAATTTATCAAATACACGCTTTGCTTGCGCCTTTGATAAATTCCCACCATTATCCGTCACGCTAAAGCAATGGCAGTCATCCAATTTTTTATAAGCGAAGGAAACTTCACTACCACCATACTTCAATGCATTATCAATCAAGTTGGATAGCGCATTTTCCAAATGAAATCTATCGGCCATAACTGTATCAGAGATATCTTCCACCTTCAAGACTAATTTCTTATCAAGATGATGGTTTTGGTAGCGATCAAACAGTTCCTGACAAAATTCTGAAATGTTGATGGACTCTTTCTTGATCATCAATTTCTCGCTATCCAAAGTGGCAGTCTCCAATAACTTTTCTACCATGCCTGTCATTTTTCCAACCTGTTGTTGTCCTACTTCAAGGTATTTCCGATTCTTTTCTTGATCATTCTCTGGATTAAAAGATTGCATTCCTTCGATAGCACTTGAAATAGTGGCTAGGGGGGTTTTAAATTCGTGAGTGATATTATTGATCAGATCATTCTTAATTTCAGATAGATCTTTCTGATTTTTAATCGTTTTATACAAGAAAGCCAAAACAAATACAATCAGTAAGAAAAAGGCCAGAGAAAAACTACTATTGAGTAGTCCTTCCTTTAGCACATTAAGAGAGGTGTTCTCGTAAGCAAGATTGATTCTTTCTTTGGAGGCCAATAGATCTTCGTCAGCGGTATATTTTAATGGCAAATTTTCCACTAAGGATCCGTGATAAGCGCCTACAAGAGAGTCCTTTCTCAAGTACTCTATCCCATACTTTATTTCTACATTCTTTTTTCTCAGCTCATCCGTGAAGTACTTATTGAGCAAGTCAAAGTCGATAGTGTCTCGGCTTATGGAAATCACTAACTTATTGCTAATAGAGTTCATGGAGAAAATACTATCAGCTGCTTTTCTCCCCGCCATCATCACAATGTCATTTTGTTTATCTAAAAACACTTCTTCTTCTTGAAAATTACCCTCGATCAAAATTTGAGTGATGTTCAAGCCATCAAGTTCCTTAACCTTTTTCTCAAGGATTTTGCTACCTTTTTTGGAGAAAGGACTTTCGCTAAAACGTTGAAAAAAGTCACGAGTAATCGCTTGACTCAGTTCTGAGGTATCAGTTTTTATATTTTTATTCTGGCCTTCTTGAATGTCAGTAATGACGATGACATCGGATTCTGATAGATCTTCAAAGTAGTTTTTAAGTGCAGTATCAAAGGCAAGGGTTACGTCCTTCGTGAATTTAAGGTAAGCCTCTTGATAATTTTTTATAAAGTAAAAGCCATGGAAAAGAATGGCTGCGAAAAATACAGCAACAATTAAAATTCCGATAGCCTTAAATCTTTTTGAATTCATATTGCTAAGGTAAAGAAAAGGAAGCAGTCATATCTTGATTTTAACACTCTTTAACACTCATTAACGCTTTTTGAAGAATCTATTAAGTTGTTTTGTATCAAACGAAAATCACAAAAATATGAAAACGCTTATTATCACATTCATCGGTGTACTATTGGCTTCAGGCCTGTTTGCACAACAATTCAGTGGAGTGGCCACCTATGAAAGCAGGAGTCAAATCGAACTTTCTTTAGACTCAAGCGCCATGTCACCGCAAGAGATGCAAGCTCTAAAACAGCAACTGCTCAAGAAGATGCAAAAGACTTACACATTAAAGTTTAATGCAAAAGAGTCGTTGTGGGAACAGGAAGAGAGTGTCAACTCAGGACCGGCAAGTGCTTCCTCCAATGGGATGGAATTGGTAATTTCTAATGGAAGTTCAAAGGATAAGCTGTACCGCAATCTGGAAGAGGGAAAATACAGAAATAGTCAGGAACTAATGGGAAAGAGATTTTTAGTTATTGACAGTCTGCCAAAGTATGAGTGGAAAATTGGCACTGAAACCAAGCAAATTGGGGATTACAGCTGTAGGAAAGCAGTATATACACGAATTTCGGATGCTCGGAGATTTGCCACCGGTATGGAGGAAATGGAAATAACTAAAGACACCACTCATATTGAAGCTTGGTTTACCATGGATATTCCCGTTGCTCAGGGTCCAACGACTTATTTCGGACTGCCAGGCTTAATTCTCGAATTAAAATCGAACGGTCGTCACTTTATATGCACAAAAGTGAATTTGAATTATCAGGAGCAAGAAGAGATTAGAGTACCTGATCAGGGAAAAGAAGTCACGCTAGAAGAATTTCAGGCCATTTCTGAAGAAAAGATGAAAGAGATGATGCAGAGATATCAAGGTAAAGGAGATGGCTCGAACATTGAAATCGTAATAGGCGGTTAAGTCATGGACATGAAAGCCATCACTCTCACAATTTTTTCAGTAATCCTTTTTTCTTGCGCTGTTTTGGCGCAGAAAAGTAAAGATTACTATAGCATGGAAGGTAAAGTAGTAGATTCTTTAAATACACCCATACCTTATGCTAATGTGCTTTTGAAGGATACGACCACAAATGAAATCAAGTCGTTTGCGGTCACGGATGCCTCTGGGAAATTCAAGATGACCATCGAGACAGGCGTACTGTTGGAATTGAGAGCTAGTTTTATAGGCTACGTTCCTTTCATAAAACATATCACTACAGATCCGGATAGAATTCAGAATCTAATCATTCCATTGTCACAAGATCAAGGCTTGATGGATGAAGTACAGGTGGTTAAAGAAATGCCAGTAACCTTATCTGGAGATACTTTGATTTATAAAACGGAAGCATTTACCAAGGGGAATGAGCGAAAGTTGGAAGATGTATTAAAGAAATTACCTGGCGTTGAAGTGGACGAAGATGGGAGCGTAACTGTTCAAGGAAAAAAGGTGGACAAGCTCTTAGTTGAAGGCAAAAAGTTCTTCGATGGTGATAGTAAAATGGCAGTGAAGAACTTGCCTGCCAGAGCTATTGATAAGGTTCAGGTTTTAAAAGGCTATCAGGAAAATTCCACATTAAAAAATGTGAACACAAACGATCAAATAGCTATGAACATTACTTTAAAGGAAGATCAGAAATCAATAATTTTTGGTGATCTTACTTTAGGAGCAGGTTTAAGAAATAGCTATGCCGGCCATGGAAATGCATTTTACTACAGTAAGGATTTAAGTCTGAATGCCATTCTGGATGCCAATAATATCGGGGAGCAGGCTTTCAATTTTAATGACTATCAGCGGATGAAGCAGGCTCAAAACCCCTGGGGCCTTCAGGGCGGAGCCTTGAAAATTGAAGAACGTCAGGATAGGAATACCATTCCTCAAAAAGATAAAACGCAAGTACAAGAGCTTACTAGCAATTTCGCTGGATTAAACATCAATTATCAGGCCTCTAGAAAGTGGCAACATCAGGCTTACATGATTGCTAATACTGCTGACGTTTTGGAGCAGCAAAGACAAAACCGCAGATTTTTAAGTGAGAATGGTCCAGAGCCTGAGAATAGTATTAATAGGGAGCAACAGAAATATGGAAGCATCCTTGGACAGTATCAATTAGATTATTTAGCATCACCATTTAGCAACTGGCAGTACAAAAGTCAGTGGTTAAGCAGCCGTAATACTGCCGATCGATTTTCAATTTCTAACTGGGCCGGAGGGCAAGAAACTGATATTGAAAGTGAAAATGTTGAATGGAGCTGGAATCAACAACTGAACTATTATACTCAGCTCAATCCGGATCATATCTTGTCTGTAGAGAATCAGTTTTTATGGAGAAATAGTCAATCAGGTAATATTTGGGATTTGCAATATGGCTTGAAAAATGAAGCAGATTCTTCCATTGTTAGATTTGAAAATGGTGAGCAAGATATTAAAACGCTACAATCTGAATTACACTATTATTGGATTTGGAATAAGAAAAATCATCTTGATGTTTCTCTGTCCTACCAGCATCGATTGTCCACATTGAATAGAACGTTAGAAAATGAGGAAGATCAGAATTTAGACGACTACCGTATAGATTTTAGCCGCACTTTTTCAATAGCAGCTGCTGGTTTACAATGGAAGTCTAGAGTGAAATCATTTTTATTTCTTCCAGGCCTCAGCTATTTCTATTTACAAGATGAAAGAATGTCTGTAAGAGAAGAAGATGTACGCGCAACCAGCAATCCACATTACTTACTGCCGAACTTTAAAGTGAAGTATGATATCAATAGTGTTCAAGGCTTAGATTTTATATTTCAGCAAGAAATCCGCAGCCCGCAGGAAGAGTGGTTAACGGAAGCGTTGCAATTAAGAAACTATCAAAATATAGGTATAGGTAATGCCGCTTTAAGGCCAGCATTTTACAATAGCTTACAGCTTAATTACCATTTCTTTAATTTATTTAATGGAATGAATGCCTTTTTATTCTCGAGTTTTAATCAAGTGCAGCACTCATTTCAAGAGGCAACGGACTTTAACGGCTTAGTCAATAATTCAAGCTTGATAAACAGTAGTGCACCGCAATATGATTTGAATTATAATGGTAAGATTGATAAGCGCTTCAAAACTTTCCGCTTAACGTTGGAATCAAATGGCTTATATCAAAACTATACGAATAGGCTTAATGAGGTGGAGGTGCAAAACGAGCATCGGAATCAAAACCATAGTTTGGCATTTCAAACTAATCTTGGTCAATACCTCACGAGTTCGATTAAATATGGTCTTCAGCTGACGGAGTATGCCAATGGAGTCTCAAATAACCAATTTAATTTGCAGTCATTTACCAATCGATGGGAAGCAGTGTGGAATGAGAACTTCGAAATGAATTTTGATGTTCAATACCAATTATATGATGGCACCAACACCCTAAGTGATTGGTGGCTGGCCAATGCTGAACTGAGTTACGAATGGCCAGAAAGATCTTTCAGATTTGATATTCAGGTTTTTAATATTTTTGATACCAAAGCAATAAGTAGAGATTTCTTATCTGAATACTTTGTCAGCACCTATCAAAATTTTATTCAGGGCAGGAGAGCATTGTTGAAAGTGAATTATACTTTTTAACAAAATAAAGCCCAGCAACTATAAAATCTCTGGGCCTCTTTTCTTTTCTAAAATATTTGTGATGCTATTGATTAATCCAACAAGCCAAATACTTTTTGCAGGATCTCATTTACTCTTGCGTTCACATTTTTCCGAATATTGGTTTCCTCTTCCTGTACTTTTAAGAATAGTCCGTCCAAGCCTCTTCCTGTCGCAAAAGCCGAAATATCTGCTTCATTAATGGTGTTGATGCCTGAAATGGAACCCAAACTTTGATTTTCTAAAAATCCGATGGGCACTGAGGTGTTTAAAATATTATTATACTCGCTAACAAAATTGCTATAAAGCTCCTCTACTGTTCTGTTTCCTATAGTAACGGAATTGACAGCAGTATTAACTTTTGGCTCAAAGGTATCGAACAATGATTGATAGGTGTTATTGACAAGATAAGCAGTTGCAGCAGTATCAGATCCGTATAAAATGTTCTCTGCATCTGTTATGGTAATTCCTCGAATGGCATCAAAAAATATCGGCCCCGCTTCTTTAGCGGCTTCCTCTGCTGCCCGATTAATCCCCATTATCAATTCTTCTTCTTTCTCTGCTAAACTATTAATTCCTAAAAATGGAACACCAGTATTATAAATCTGATCCCCAGTTATGGTTCCTAAACCGAAAACATTCAGCTCTACGGCTTTGAGTGCATTAATTTGAGCTTCCAATTCATCGGGAAGTAGAATTTTAACAGCTTCATCTCGTAAATAACCATCTACAACAGCCAGTTTGGAAGTAGCCGTGTCGGTACCAACTCTTAAGGCTTCTTTTAAGCCCGCTGCAATGTCAATGGTATTTTCTTGTTCCTCGATTGCATCATTGAGTAAATCACAAGAACTTAATAGCAGGATAGAAACAAATATGCTGAATATGGATAGCCTTTTCATAAGATTTAAATTTTTACTTTTATAAATATCACAATAATTCAGCCAAAAAGAGAATGGCTTACAATAGAATTTTAAGCAGAAGTAATAATATAGTGCTTATTCAATAATTAACTCACCAAACCAGGATACCAACATGTATCCAAAACATGAATTTTATTGGGATTAAATCTTAAATAGATATGATCTCCTTTATCAAACAGGATTTTTTCATGGGCATGAATTACTACATGAGTTTCCGATCCAATATCAGCATGTACTTGCTGGTGGTCACCAAAATACTGGGCTAATTCTACTTTTGCAGGGAATACATTTTCTTGTGGCTCCGTCAGGATTTCAATATTCTCTGGTCTGATTGCTATTAATACCTGCCCTTTTTTATCGGTTTTGGCACCATTGATTTCACCTGCTTTAAGTTTATAAGTCCCATTTTCTGCTGTAGCATTCATTGCGTTTATTTTCCCGAAGAAGCTGGCTACATATAGATTCTTTGGTGTTTCATAAAGTTCACGAGGCGTACCCACTTGCTGTATTTTTCCATCTTTCAAAATCGCAATTCTGTCTGCAGATGAAAGCGCATCACGCATATCGTGGGTAACAAATAGTGCGGTTGCGCCAGCCTTTTTAATAATATTCCGGACTTCTTCCCGGACCTGGTCCTTTAAGACTGCATCCAAATTACTGAAGGGTTCATCTAATAAGATTAGTGGAGGATTTGGAGCTAATGCTCGTGCCAAAGCTACACGCTGCTGCTGTCCACCCGAAAGGTGATGAGGGAATCTGTTGGCATAACTGCTCAAACCCACCATGTCCATTACTTCCCTTATTCTACCTTGCACATCAGGGAATTGTCCTTTAGACAGTCCGAATTTTATATTATCTGCCACCGTTAAATGTGGAAATAGAGCATAATCTTGGAAGACCATGCCGATTTTTCTTTTCTCAGGTTTCATGCTGAAATTATCATCAACAACTTTATCACCATTGATCGATATCTGCCCTGCATCTGCTTCTTCGAAGCCAGCAACTAGCCTTAATAAAGTTGTTTTTCCACTACCACTTTCTCCTACTAATGCCAAAAGCTCTCCCTTCTGTAGACTCAAGTTTGCATTATTAACAGCGTACTGGAGTTTCTTACCAAATCTCTTATGTAAATTCTTAATTGATAGTACTTCCATCAGCTTTAGTAGTTTTCATTAGCCTGTTCAAAATGATAATAGGTATGGTGCCAATAACGATAATAATGAGCGAAGGGGTTGCCGATTCGGCTATTAATTCATCGCTGGCTAACTCGTATGCTTTGGTTGCTAATGTATGAAAATTAAAAGGTCTTAAAATCAGGGTTAAAGGTAGTTCTTTTAATATGTCTACAAAGACAAGAATACCTCCAGAAATCAACGCACTTCTAATTAATGGTAAATTGACTTTAATAAGTGTTTTGAATGAGCCTGCACCCAATGAATACGAAGCTTCATCAATACTGTCTCCGGTCTTCTTAAAAGCTGCTTCAATAGGGTTTAAAGACACGGTTAGGAAACGGACGACATAAGCAAAAGTAAGTGCGAAAATGGTCCCGCTGAATATCAATCCGATTTTCATATTGAAACTTTCCGCCCATGTAGCAATTAAGATTTTATCTAATCCCAATAGCGGAATCATTATGCCAATGGCAATTACTGCTCCAGGTATTGAGTAGCCTAGTGCCGCAAATTTTGCCAACAAACTAAAAAATCTGTTTCTATTGACTTTAACCGCAAATAAAATTACGACCGAAAAACCAACGCATAAAAAAGCTGCCAGTAAAGCAAGTCCAAAACTATTGGCCATCAGAATTAAAAAATCAAAATCGATTATTTTTTTGATGGTTTGAACTGACCATAATATCAATTGAAAAACAGGCGTGATAAACCCTAGAAATAGTGGAATGAAACAAACTATCCAAGCGAAGAATTTTTTCCAGCCCTTTAATTGGTATCGCTTCAGTTGCCTGCCAATTCTAGCACCTTCATCAAATTTAACTTTTCCACGCTGCAATCTTTCCACCATGATCATCATGAAGATAAACGCCATTAGAATACCAGATAGATTGATGGCCGAATTAGGATCTCCAAATGAAAACCAAGCCCTAAAAATTCCTGTTGTAAAAGTGCTAACTCCGTAATATTTTACGGCCCCATAATCATTGAGGACTTCCATCATGACCAGCGACAAGCCACCAATAATTGCAGGCCTACTGATCGGTAATGCAATTCTAAAGAATGTTCGCCACGAAGAACTGCCCAAAATTCTGGAGGCTTCAAGTAATGTAGCTGATTGGCTCATAAAGCTTGATCTGGCTACTACATAAACATAGGGGAATAAAACTAATGACATGACCACGGCAACTCCCCAGAAATTCATAATGTCTATATACACAAGATCAGAAAAGCCAATATCTCTTAAAAATATCTGGATAGGTCCAGTATAATCGAAAATACCGGCATAGGTATAAGCGGCAATGTAGGTGGGAATCGCCAATGGAAGGATCAACATCCATTCGAAATGCCTGCGAAATGGAATGTTACTTGTGCTAACGATCCATGCCGAAGAAACACCCATCAGTAAGGTCAAAATACTGACCACTACCACTAAACCGATTGAATTCAGAATATAATCTGTCAGTACTGTGTTTACTAGATGCCCCCAAACACTGTCGGTAGTTTCCTCGAAAAGCTTGAAGAAAAGGGTATAAATAGGTAAGCCAATAATCAGCACCAATGCTATTAGAGCAAAGGACCAACCATTGGCATACTTTTTAAATTTTATAATGGACTTTAACTTACCCACAAATTATTTCCAACCTGCTCTGTCAAATATTTTAACTGCTAAATCATTATTTTCTCCTAAAACAGAAAGATTTAAATCATCTTGCTTAAATTCTCCCCATTCTTTTAAAGTTGGAGCCCATTCTACATTTTTATTGACAGGATATTCGTAGTTCACCCCTGCAAATACTTTTTGAGCTTCCTCTGATACTAGGAATTCAATAAATTTCACTGCATTTTCTTTGTTTGGAGCATATTTGGCTACTCCTGCTCCACTGACATTGATGTGAGTTCCTCGTCCATCTTGATTAGGAAACAACAATTTTACAGCTTGAGCTACTTTCACTTCTTCCTCACTTGAAGAGTTCAGCATTTTTCCATAGTAATAGGTATTGGATACCGCAACATCTCCTTCTCCTGCGAAAACTGCTTTAATTTGGTCTCTATCACCACCCTTAGGGTCTCTGGCCATATTTTTTACTATTGAACTTGCCCAAGTTGAAGCAGCCTCTTCTCCGTTATGCTCAATTATAGAGGCCATCAGTGACTGGTTGTAGATATTAGAAGAAGAACGTATTAATAATCTTCCATTGATGTCTGGATTCGCCAACGACTCGTATGTAGCAATTTGCTCAGGCTTAATTTTTTCAGGATTGTAAATTATAGCTCTACCTCTGACAGTTAATCCAAACCAGTGATTGTCAACATCTCTTAAGTTTGAAGGGATGGTGCTGTTCAAAGTTTCTGATTCAACAGCTTGTAATAGGTCAGCTGTTTTTGCTCTGTGCAGTCTCCCTGCATCAACTGTAATTAACACATCAGCGGGAGAGTTTTCTCCTTCTAACGTCATTTTTTGAATTAATTCATCAGCATTGGCACTTACAACATTTACTTTGATTCCCGTCTTTTCTTCAAAATCTTTAAAAAGCTGTTGGTCTGCTTCATAATGTCTATGAGTGTAAACATTTACTTCCTTACTTTCTTCTGACTCTCCTTCTTTATTGGATCCTTGAGAACATGCCCAAAGTGTACTAATAGCTAAGAGCGCAATAAGTATATTCTTCATTTTGTTAGTATTTTTAAAATTTCGAGAGCAAATTTAATCATAATTGGATTAATTCTAAATAATAATACGTTTATTTTGGGGCAATTATTTAAATTGCAAGCATAAATATTTTAAATAAAAATTCTCTGCATAAATGAAGGCTACCATCTCTCAACTGGAATATATCATCGCATTAGATACTTATCGTCATTTTGGGAAGGCGGCTGAGCATAGTTTTATAACTCAGCCGACTTTAAGTATGCAAATCAATAAATTGGAGGATAATCTTGGTGTAAAAATATTTGACAGAAGTCGGCAACCGGTTGTTCCAACGGAACTTGGGGCCATGATCTTAGAACAAGCACGGAAAGTTGTCAACGAAGCCAAGAAAATGGAGGAAATTATTGAGGACCAGAAGATGGAGGTTTCCGGAACCTTAAAAATTGGTGTTATACCGACTATTGCACCTTATCTTTTACCGCTATTTGCCAAAAGTTTTATGAATAAATATCCATCTATTCATATTCAGGTGCAGGAATTATTAACTGAGAATACACTGGCCAAATTGAAATCTGAGGAAATTGATGTTGGAATATTAGTTGGGCCATTAAATGATAGTTCCTTCAGAGAGATTCCAATCTATTATGAAAAATTTCTAGGATACGCTCATAAAACAGATTTAGAGCCTCCTGAAAAACCCATTTCAGGTAAAGATTTAGAAAATAACGAGCTTTGGTTGCTCAATGAAGGTCATTGTTTTAGAGAACAAGTATTGAATATTTGCCAAAACAGAAATTTTGATAATATTTTGAATTACCAAAGCGGTTCACTGGAGGCTCTAAAAAGGATGGTGGACAAACAAGGTGGAGTTACTTTACTGCCAGAATTGGCAACATTAGATTTGTCAAAAGAAGACTTAAAGAAGTTGAGAATATTTAAGAAACCTACACCATTTAGAGAAGTGAGCTTGGTGATGAAAAGGGACTTTCTAAAAAGAAGAATAATTGAAGCCCTTCAAAAAGAAATTCTTGATCATTTGCCTGATAATATGAAAAAAAGAGAAGAAAACGAGATTCAGGTCATCAATTGGAGATGACCTTTTGGTATCAGTCAAGATCGTTTAGAATAAATATCTGCTTCATGTCTAATATTTTCGTAAATTAATTCCGAATTAAATAAGATTATAAATGAAAAAGGAACTAGGAAGAAACGAACCTTGCCACTGTGGAAGCGGGAAGAAATATAAAAATTGCCATATGGGCAAAGAGTCTTCAGGTATAAACAACAACAAAAATTTAATGTATATAGCTATTTTTGTGGTGATTCTAGCTATAGCAGGATTTTCTGTTTATTATAATTCACAGCAAACAGCTCCGGTAAATACAAACAGTAGCAGACAAGGATTAACCCCACCACCAGCTGGTGAAGCTCCTCCCGGTAAAGTTTGGTCTGCCGAGCATGGACATTGGCATGATAAATAATCTTTCTGATTGTTTTGAACTGTTTCAAAAGCATTAATTTTGCATTTCCAAAATCTTAAGCACATAATAATATGTTCAAGGCAATTTGCACCGATATTGATGGAACACTTTTAAACAAGGACAGGGAATTATCAAAAAGAACAGTTGATATTTTTAAGCATGTGAAAGATGATGTGGCGATTATTTTGGCATCCAGTAGAATGCCTGCTGCCATGCGCCATTTGCAGCAAACCCTAGATATAGTTAATCAACCATTAATTTGCTATAACGGGGGGTTTATAATCTCCCAAAGGCATGAGATCAAAATATTGGATTCAGTAAAAATTCCTTTCTCATTATGTGAGTACATTGCAAAATGGAGCGATAATAAAAATTTGCATGCAGGCTTTTATTTGGAAGACAATTGGTTTGCACCTTCCAGGGATCAATGGACAGAAAGGGAAATCAATAATACGAAAGTTCAAGCTTCTATATTATCAGGTTTGGAGTTAATGGAGAGCTGGAAGTCACAAGAGAATGGTGCTCATAAAATCATGTGTATGGGCGAGCCGTCTTTAATTGATGATTTGATTTCTGAGCTGAAATCTATGGATGCACCATTGCATTTATATCGCTCTAAAGATACTTATCTTGAAATAGCTCCACTTGAAATCTCGAAGGCTAGTGCTTTAAATCAGCTGTTACGGACAGAATTGAATATTGAAATGAAGGATGTCATCGCTTTTGGGGACAATTATAATGACATCGAAATGCTAAAAGCAGTTGGTTGTGGAGTAGCAGTTGGAAATGCAAAAGAGGAAGTGAAAAATGTAGCAGATGAAGTTACCCTTCCAGCTAAAGAAGATGGGGTAGCCGTAACCTTGGAGAAGTATTTCGGTTAAAAACAGAAGGTTTATCACTTCAATATATTTTTTACCTAATATTTTTTCATGGAAATTATCAGTAATATTATTAAGGCTGCAATAGAAGTTGGGAGTAAAATCAAAAAACACGATTCCCCTGTCGAAGCTCAAAAAGAAACGCTTAAAGAATTACTCCAGAAATCTAAAGAAACTGCATTTGGCAAATATTACGGGTTTGAGCATATATTGAAATCAAAAAACCTATCAAATGAATTTTCAAGAGAAGTTCCCTATCATGATTATGATGATATGGAATTTTGGTGGAAAAAATCCTGGGAAGGCAAAGCTGACATTTGCTGGCCTGATAAAGTCGATAATTTTGCAGTGAGCTCTGGAACCACTGGGCACAGCAAACATATCCCAGTTACGGATGATATGCTAGAAAGCATCAGAAATGCAGGAATTCGACAAGTGTTAAGCCTCTCTAACTTTAAAGATTTACCCGAAAGTTTCTTCACCAAGCAGATTCTAATGTTGGGTTCTAGCACGGACTTGAATCAAGTTAAAGGACACTTTGAAGGGGAAATCAGTGGTATAAGTGCTTCTAATATTCCTAATTGGTTCAGAAATTTCTATAAACCCGGGGAGCAAATCAGTAGCATAGATGATTGGGATGAAAGAGTGGAGGCAATAGCTAAGGAAGCGAAAAATTGGGATATTGGTTCCATTTCAGGAATTCCTTCCTGGATTGAATTGATGCTGAAAAGGGTAATGGATTATCATAATGTAGATTCCATACATGATATTTGGCCAAACTTGGCGGTATATACTTCAGGAGGCGTGGCTTTGGATCCCTACAAAAAGAGTTTTGAGAAACTATTCAGTAAGCCGGTTCAGTATATTGATACATATCTAGCCTCCGAAGGCTATTTAGCAACCCAAACTCGGCCTGACACTGATGCTATGCAGTTAATTTGCGACAATGGCATCTATTTTGAATTTGTTCCTTTTGAAGAGGGCAGTGTTTTGGAATCGGGAAAAGTAAATCCAGATAAAAAGGCTGTAGATATTTCCCAAGTTGAAGAAGAGAAAGAGTATATTTTGCTGATTTCTACTGTCAGCGGAGCGTGGCGATATATGATTGGGGATACGATAAAATTTACTGATGTTTCCAGATCTGAAATCAAAATTACTGGACGAACCAAATTCTTTCTAAATGTGGTAGGTTCTCAGCTTTCCGTAAATAAGATGGACGATGCCATTGAAAGCTTGAATGAAAACTTCCGTCTAAATATCAAAGAATTCACAGTTTCGGCTGTGAAGGAAAATGGAGAACACATTCATCACTGGTATTTAGGTTTGGAGGAAGTCAAGGGTGATATCAAGAATGAGGATATCAAAATTCATTTAGATAATCACCTCAAAAATAGCAATAAGAATTACAAAGTAGCCAGAGATAAAGCTTTGAAGGATGTGAAAGTCAGCTTGATTTCTGCTGAGAAATTCTTGGAATGGAACGATGCCAATAAGCATAAAGGAGGCCAGGTCAAAATGGCTAAAGTTATGAAAGAAGAGGATTTCCGTGAGTGGCAGGAATTTGTAGAGGATTAGTCAGCAGCAGAGAAATTAAGAAGTAATCTATTACTATAAGCAATTTTGACTCCCTATCTTTGCTACTTAATCATATTTCATAATGTCGAAAAAGAAAATCATCATTACAGGAGGAGCAGGATTTATTGGCTCCAATTTGGTAGAAAAATATTTGAATGACGATAGAGTAGAGACCGTAAGAGTGATTGATAATCTCTCGAATGGATACTACAGCAATATTAAAGAATTTGAAAACCATCCCAGATTTGAGTTTTTCGAAGAAGATATTTGCAACTATGAAAAAATGTTGGAGTTAACCAAGGGCTTTGATTTAATTAGTCATCAAGCTGCTTTAGGTTCCGTTCCTCGTTCCATCGAAAACCCGATGCAAAGTACCAAAGTAAATATTGATGGTACGGTGAATATTTTGCACGCAGCTGTACAAAATAAAATTGACAGGGTGGTGTTAGCTTGCTCTTCTAGCACTTACGGAGACAGTCCAAATTTACCGAAGAAAGAAGATATAATTGGGAATCCTTTGAGTCCCTATGCAGTCACCAAATATGCAGTAGAATTGTATGCCGAAGTTTTTCAAAAGACCTATGGTTTAAATTATGTTGGACTTCGTTACTTCAATATCTTCGGACCAAGACAAAACCCAGACAATCCGTATGCTGCAGTGATTCCTATTTTTTGTAAAGCATTTATTCATGGAAATGAGCCCACTATTAACGGGGATGGTGAAACCAGTAGAGATTTTACTTTTGTAGAAAATGCGGTTCATGCTAATGATTTAGCACTTTTCTCAGAAAATAAGGAAGCCCTTAATCAAATTTATAATGTAGCTTGTGGAGATCAGATGAGCTTGAATGATATGATTGGGCTACTACAAGATTTAAGTGGCAGAGATCTTCAGCCAATATATGGTCCTGAAAGGCCTGGAGATGTCAAACACTCGAAAGCTGATATTTCTAAAATTGAGAATCTTTTGGGGTATAAACCACAAGTTAGGTTTAAAGAAGGGCTGGGAAAAGTATATACTTGGTATGAGAAGATGGGATTTTGATTTTTTGATTATGGTTTGACGGTTACAACCGCCTAATTATATTTTCCAGTATATAATCAGCGCCTTTTCAAAATTTCTCACTCAATCATTTAACATTTTGATGATAAATTGATTAACTTTTGAATGCTTTTTGCTAAATAATTGTATTAGACTAGATGCTGGAGACTTTCATTCAATATATCATCGAAAATCCTGACTACATCATTCTGGTGGCGAGTTGTGCTTTTTTGGTATCTTATTTCATCAGATGGGTTTTGAAAAGTGGCAACAACTCCGATGATGAAGATGGAGGTGGAGGAGGTGGCTCCAACGAGAATGACGATGACCCTGTCTTGGATTTGCCCCCTGGAGTATGCTTGCCAAAAGATAAGCCTGAACCTGAATTTTCGTCCTGATTATTATTACTTCAGTTTAAAACTTACAACGGCTTTGATTCCAAAGCCTTGTGCATTATTTTTGCATCAAATTTAAAGGCTATATCAACTATAATACAATTATACCGTGTATATCCTCATTAGAATAAATACCCTTCAATCGGAAATATTAATATAGAAAACATAAAAATCCAGTCATGAAAGATTCTGTTAATGCAGATTATTTGAAAAAAACTACCAAATCACTTCCAGTAGTAGTTGCAAAAGGAGATGGAATTGGTCCAGAAATAATGGACGCCACCTTAAAAATTTTAACAGCGGCAAATGTAAGTCTTGATGCAGATCATATCGAAATTGGTGAGCAGGCTTATTTGTCGGGCAATACTTCCGGGATTCCTGAAAGTGCTTGGGAGGCAATCCATAAAAAGAAAGTAATCTTAAAAGCTCCTATCACCACACCACAAGGTTCTGGTTATAAAAGTTTGAATGTTACCATCAGAAAATCTTTAGGTTTGTTTTCGAATGTACGACCTGCGGTTTCCTATCATCCGATAGTAGAAAGCAAGCATCCGGTAATGGATTTGGTAGTTGTTCGAGAAAATGAGGAGGATTTATATGCGGGAATAGAGCACCAACAAACTGATGAAGTGGCTCAATGTCTGAAATTAATATCTAGACCAGGCTCAGAAAAAATTTGTCGATACGCATTTGAATATGCTAAAAAATATAATCGAAAGAAAGTTACTTGCTTAGTTAAGGATAATATCATGAAAGTGACTGATGGATTATTCCACAGTGTTTTCAAGGAAGTGGCTAAGGAGTACCCTGATATTCAGGCAGAAAGTCAAATTATCGATATCGCTACTGCTAGAATTGCTAATCGTCCAGAGGATTACGATGTGATTGTAACGCTGAATTTATATGGAGATATCGTTTCTGATGTAACAGCAGAAATTTCTGGTTCAGTAGGATTGGCTGGATCATCTAATATCGGTAAAGATTACGCTATGTTTGAAGCTATTCATGGTTCTGCACCTGATATCGCTGGAAAGAAAATAGCCAATCCATCTGGATTATTGCACGGTGCTATTCAAATGTTGCAATATTTTGGAGAGGTGGAAAAAGCAGCCCTTATTCATAATGCTTGGTTGACAACCTTGGAAGATGGAATTCACACCGGAGAAATCTACAAAGAAGGTCATAGCAAGCAAAAAGTGGGTACCATGGAGTTTGCAGATGCCGTAATTGAAAGACTAGGACAAGTGCCTTCTCAATTCAAGAAAATTGAAGTTAAAGAAGGAGAAGATTTTAGAATCAATATCCAAGAAAAATCTCATGCCCCAAAAGAAAAGAAATTGGTGGGTGTAGATATTTTTATAGATCATAGAGATAGAAATGCCAATAAATTTGGAGAGCTGTTGACAGAAAACTCAAAAGATTTCTTAAAGCTAAAAATGGTAACTAATAGAGGAGTAAAAGTTTATCCGGGTGGAATGGATTCTACCTTCTGTACAGATCATTGGCGATGCAGGTTTATTTCAAAAAATGCAACTGTTGCTGAGGGGAAACCTGACTATAAGACCATTGAATATAAAGAAGTATTGGCATTGATGAGTAAACTTAATGAGAAAGGATACGACATCATCAAAACAGAAAACCTATATACCTTCGATGGTGCACTAGGGTTCTCACTGGGTCAAGGAGAATAAATTATTGGCGGAGGTATCAATAGACCTCCGCTATTTACTGTTCAATTATTAATCCAAATCGATTATCCTTCCAATAGTTTCGTGTTTTGATTATTCACTTTAGAGTATTCAAGATATAATTTTTAATAGTTGATAAAATATTCATATATCCTGTTAAAATGATATATTTGCAACTAACCAGCTAATAACCAATAATAACCATGAGACTTGCCCAGGCAGCGAGAAAACTTTCTATTACTACAGACGACATAGTCGATTTCCTTGAAATTAGAGGGATAGTGATCGAGAAGGATTCAAATACAAAATTGGATGAAAATGCAGTAAAATTACTTTACAGACATTTTGAAATTGAGGAAGAAGAAGCTGAGAACGAAGTCATAGCGGAAGTTGAAGATACAATAAGAACAGAAGAGAAAGATGAGGTTGATGAAAAGGAAGACAAAATAGCTGAACCAGCTGACTCTGAACCGGAAGAAGAGGTCTCTGAAAAAAATGCTGAAAAATCTTCAGCGGAAATTCAAAATATTGAGGAAGTCCCAGCTGAGATCCAGAAAGAAAAGAAAAAGGCATTTAAAACAGTAGGAGAACTGTTAGAAGATCAAGCTGAACACTCGGATGAAGAGTTAATTATTAAAGCTCCTAAAGTGGAACTGAAGGGGTTAAATGTAATTGGTAAAATTGATTTGCCTGAACCAAAACCGAAGGCACAAACTGAGCAAAGTGAAGAAACTCAGGATAGAAAGAAAAAGTCTTTTAGCCAACCATCGCGACAAAGAAAACCTAGAAGAAACCAAAAGCGAGAATTAAGCCCTGCTGAAATAAGGAAAAAAGAGGAGCAAAAAGATGCGCGAAAACGAGAAAGGATTGAAAGGGAAAAGAAGAGAAAAAGAGAGCAGTTTTACAAAGAGAAAGTATTAAAACCAAAACAGTTAGAACAAAAAACTAAACCTACAAAGAAAAAGAAAGATACTGAACAAAGGAGAGATGTTCAAAAACCACAACCAAAAACTGTTTTAGGTAAATTATGGAGATGGTTGAATACTTGATGGATACTTCGCTTACAAAAATAATAGAAGACTGATCGTTTTTTTTTTTTGACAAAATCTGATAGCACTTATACCAGAACTCACTTACGATGAAAAAAGGAAATAAATTATATAGCATATTTAATTACAAATGCCCTAGATGTCATGAGGGTGATTTATTTGAGTCTAAGACTTACGACATCAAGAATTTCCAGAAAATGCCTAAGCATTGCTCACACTGCGGATTAAGGTATATGTCTGAGCCTTCCTTTTTTGATGGAGCTATGTACATCAGCTATGCCATGCAAGTAGCTTTGATTATTACAGTATTCGTAGCCTTAAATGTCTTAGGATTTGCACAGCTGTGGCTTATTATTACATTATCTGTATCCTTATCCTTATTGATGATACCTCTGACTTTCCGTTTATCTCGTTCGGCATACATTAACCTTTTTGTAAAATATGATCCCGAAAAAAGATCCGAATTTGAGTAATCTCTTTTTGTTTAATTTATTTTCATAATAAGTTAAACATAATTTGCATTTCTTTGTTTTCTCCAATAATGAATGTATTGGTGCAGAATTTATAAACAGACAAAGATGAAAAAGAGAGATATAATACTATTTATTGGAATTATAGTAGCCTCGATTATTGGGACGAGGTCTTTCGCAAATACTGAGGAAAACTCTTCTCAAGACAAAAAATATCCCAGGAAAGAAAATAGTATTATTGAATCAATCAAGGGTAATCCAGAATTGTCAGTGCTTGATGGAAAGCAAATGGTCAAAGTGAATAAATAATTTTAATGATCCCTGCCAATAGCCTCCCAAATGTTGCCAGAAGATATTTAGCAGAATTATATGTATGGGGAAAATATAGATCGGTAGTCCATCTGATAAGCTCTCCTATAATTCCTGAAAATTAAGTGTTGAAGAGTCGACCGGAAAAGCTAAATTAAAAATGCTTCAGGGCAATCTTGTTTCAATATCGATAATAAAGAAACGAAGGTTGAGAAAGCAGTTGTTCAAGAAATAAAGGATGAGTCGGTTGATTTTATCATATATAAAGTGGACAGCTTAGTAAAGCGCTTGTAAGTAAAAGCCAATAAGCAAAATAAAAGAGCCAATGAAATCAATCAATGGCTCTTTCTGTTCAAAAAGACTTTTAATTAAGCAATATTGGTATAAACAGCTTGCACGTCATCATCCTCCTCAATTTTATCAATCAATTTTTCAATATCGGCCATTTGCTCTTCATCAAACTCTACTGAATCATTAGCAAATCTTTTTAAAGAAGCATTTTTGACGTCAATATTGAGTTCTTCAAGTTTCTTAGATAGATTTCCAAACTCTTTATAATCTCCATAGACATAGAGTTTACCATCATTTTCTTCAATTTCTTCCATCCCAGCTTCAATCAATTCCAATTCCAATTCTTCTATATCCATCTCTACTGCTTTTTCAAATTCGAAAACTGCAGTTCTAGAGAACATGAATTCTAATGAACCATTCGGGACCAAATTGGCACCTACTTTGTCTTTATTAAAGTAGGATTTGATGTTGGCTACTGTTCTGTTGTTGTTATCAGTGGCACATTCAATGAATATAAGGACACCATGCGGGCCTTTTCCTTCAAAAGTGACTTCAACGTAATTTTCCGCTTCAGAACTTGAGGCCCTTTTAATAGCTGCCTCAATATTGTCTTTCGGCATATTCTGGGCTTTGGCATTCTGAATGGCAGTTCTCAGAGAGGCATTCATTTCTGGGTCAGGTCCACCTTCTTTGGCTGCCATGGTAATGGTCTTGCCTAATCTTGGAAATAAGCGGGACATTTTATCCCATCTCTTTTCTTTTGCTGCTCTGCGGTATTCAAATGCTCTTCCCATTTTATTCTAATTTCTTTTGCTGCAAAAATATAAAGAAGACAGTAAGATTCCGCAATCTGAAAGTAGTTTTATCTTGTTCATCCATAAAAATCTCATAATGCATTCTAAATTGATAATTTTCACCTCATTAGATGACTTAAGTCAGTAATTCTCAAATCTCTGTATTTTAGTTTTGTATAGTCAATTAATTAGAGATTTCATGAGCAGTTTAAGCACTAAATACAACAAAGCCATTCCCAGATATACAAGTTATCCCACTGTTCCACATTGGAAATTGAAAAGCCCCAATATGGATGAATGGTTAAAGGAAGTAAAAAGCGTCTATTTTTCTCAACAGGAAAAGAGTCTCAGTATCTATATTCATTTACCATTTTGTGAAAGCCTTTGTACTTATTGTGGATGCAATAAAAGAATCACTAAAAACCATAGTGTAGAGGAACAGTATATTGAGTCATTATTATTAGAATGGAAGACTTACATTAATGCTATAGAAGAAAAGCCCGTAATTCGAAACTTACACCTTGGTGGTGGAACGCCAACATTTTTTTCTTCAAAGAACCTTCATCGGCTGTTAGCTTCGATCTTAGGAACATCTGAAATACATCCTCAAAAGGCATTTAGTTTTGAAGGTCATCCTAATAATACCACTTATGAACAACTGAAAACTTTGGCTGATTTGGGATTTGATCGGGTTTCATACGGGGTGCAGGACTTTAATTTAAAGGTGCAAAAAGCCATTCATCGAATACAACCTATTGAAAATGTTAGGAAAAGTACTCAATGGGCAAGAGAACTTGGCTTTGATTCCGTCAATTATGATTTAATTTATGGTTTGCCTTTTCAGACTTTAGAAAATATTGAAGAAAATATTGAAAAAGTCAAAGAATTTAAACCTGAGCGAATCGCATTGTATAGCTACGCTCATGTGCCGTGGAAAAGTAAAGCCCAAAGAGGCTATGGAGATGAGGATTTGCCAAAGCCAGAGGAGAAGTTAGCGATGTATCTTCGAGCAAAGGCTATGCTGAATGAAATGGGGTACATAAATATAGGAATGGATCATTACGCTTTGCCTGAAGATGAATTGACAATCGCAAAAGAAGATGGTTATTTGAACCGGAATTTTATGGGTTATACAACTGATCAAAATCAAATGATGATTGGATTGGGATGCTCAGCTATCAGTTGCACAGGTACAGCATTTGTTCAAAATGAGAAAGTAGTTGAAAGGTATCAAACCGCAGTTTTAAAGAATGAACTCCCTTTAATTATTGGACATTATTTAACCAATGAAGAAAAGACCTCAGCCAGACTGATTAATCAACTGATTTGCAATGGAAAAGCTGATTTTAGCATAAATAATTTTTCTATGGAATTATGGGAAGACGCTAAATTGGAATTAGAGGAAATGCAAAATGATGGATTATTAGAGGTGGACGACTATTTCTTAAAAGTAACGGAAAAAGGAATGCTGTTTGTCAGAAATGTTTGCAGTCTCTTTGATCCGAAATTGAAACAAAGGTCCGATAAGCCACAGTTTAGTCAGAGTATTTGATTTTGTTTAGATACGAGGTTAGAATAAAGCAGATACTTGGATTGCTTATATTCAAACATTCTCCTGTGCTTCATCCCTGCGCAGGCAGGGATCATGTATTATTGAAACGAAGTTTCAATAGTATTGTCAAAGAAGATAATAATCTATAATCTGTCACTGAAATAGATGACTCAGGCTTTTTTTTAGGTATTTTAATCAAGATTAAAATCAGTAGATTCCCGCCTTCGTGAGGATGACGCACGGATTTTTTGTCTAGGAAGAACTGAATGTTTTCACATTGAATAAATTATTAAAATATCAAAAACTGTGACACAATTTTGTCCGTCTAAACACAAAAAGGATCGTATGCCAAAAAAAGATATTATCCAAAAAGAAGACATTCAATTACTAGTCGATAGCTTCTATGAAAAGGTATTGAAAGACGAGACCATAGGTTATATCTTCACTGATGTGGCTAAACTGAACGTCCCTGAACACATGCCGATCATGTACGATTTCTGGTCATCCGTTTTGTTGGGAACTACCGAATATAAACGCAACCCCATGGATAAGCATTTTGCGTTAAATGAGAAGGAACCTCTGCAAAAAAAGCACTTTGACAGATGGTTGAAACTTTGGTTTGACACCGTTGATGAGCTATTTGAGGGTGAAATTGCAAAAGAAGCCAAAAATCGAGCCTCCACCATCGGTAGATTGATGCTTTTTAAAATGGAGCAGGCAAGGACTTAAACAATTACGGCTGAATATCAGTTATTTAAGTATGAAAAAATTGATATTTCCTTTAAGCCTCGTTACCTTTCTACTATTTTTTTACATAGTATCTATAGCTTTTAATTTCCCTTATCCTTTAATAGCGGCTATTTTTAGTATATCTCCCGTAGCTGTGATCTGGATGGTTTATAAAGTGTTGAGAGATGGGGAACACAGCGGAAAAACTTTTGAAAAGCACTTTTATGAGTTTGAATGATTGACAGCCAAAGGCTGATTGATTTTAACCACAAAGTCACAAAGAACACAAATAAAATAATCAAGATTATTTTTTACTGAAATTTTTAAAGGAATATATTGGAGTCTTCTTATTTAGTGGATTAGAATTAATCCGACCACTTCCGAGGACTCGGAAAAGCGGGTGGGAGGAAAGTTTAGCGGGCCTGTCTGCCACAGGCAGGCCTGCTTGTGCAGACAAGCCAGCGTTGGCCTTGAGGGGAGAAGCGTTAAACTTTCTTGATTTTCTGAATCTTTTTTATCAAGAAAAAAGATTGGAAGAATGGTTTAAAGAATAAATATTAAAATTACTAAAATACTCATGCCATAAATCATCTCATCTTCTGACTCGCCCTTTCCTGTATCCTCTGTTGCACACTAATCCCCATAATTTTACTCTCCAACCAAGCAATAATGTCAAAGTAGATAAATGATCTTTTTTCATAGCGGATATTTTGAAGTGGCTCGAGGTTTTTTAGCAGTTTTTTAAATTCAGGAATCAGCTCTTCTTCTCTAAATTCACCAGCTAGTTTTCTTAAAAATTTCAATATATACTTCTGAAAAAGATGTAGCTCTCCTTTTTTCAATAGAAAGCGATAAGTAGAGCGGATGTAGTAATCTATTACCTCCATATTACCGAGTTCATAATGGGCAATCAAACTTAAGATTCTAGAAAATGAATGTATATCTTCTCTCAAATCGGTTTTTTCATCTTGCTGAACTCGGTTTAACCACTCCAGGGCCTTGTGAAATTGACTGTCACCAAAGTATAAACAGGCAATTTTATAGAAAAGAATTACCCTAGAGTGTTCATCTGAACGCTGAATAAATGCCTCTAATTCAGGGCTCAATTTTTTCAATAGCTTAACGCCTAAGTTGAATTTTCCCAGCATGAATATTCTATTGAATTCATGCACGTAAACATATTTGATCAGCCTGTTTCGAATATTTTCATTGACCGATTTCTGCATCTCTTCATTTAACTTGTGCAAGCGCTGACGTGATTGGAGGAAGTTCTGATACTGAAATAATTTATACTCTGCTATCATCACCTGATTGATAGCACTCAGATAATCATTCATTTGATTACTTTTTAGATCGGGATGTTGGTCATATAGGTGTAGCCATTTTAAAGCAAACTGATAACCCAACTCCATGTCTTCTATGAAGTAGTAGTAATTGACATATAATCTATATAGACTCAGCTTTTCATGAATTGATAAAGTTGCTTCGTTATGATCGGGTAAACCTTTATAAAACAATCCTTGAATTTCCAGAAAATGTTGGTCATTACGGATATAGCCTGTTTTTACATAAATGGCATTCAATTTAACTGCTAAATTAGTGAATTGATTGATCAAATTGATTTTACTATTGGCATCTTCCACCTCGGAAATCACCCTTTGTACCGATTGGCTGTATTGGCTTCCTACACTTTGGTTGAGCAAGTTCTTCTCCCATTTTAAAAGCTCTAATTTCAATTCCAAATTACCTGTTTTGGCAACCTTCTTATAGGCCTTTTTTAAGATGTCAAAGGCCTGTTTTAATAAACCTCTATTATACAATAATTGCACGTAATCAATCATTTCACGGATGTGGATTTCATTGTTTTTCCCACTCTCAAACTGCCTCAGCGACTGTAATATTTTCTGAGTTAAGTGCGCCTTCATATTCGAAATCTGGGAAGCTTTTATGAAAGTGATTTCTTCTACATCAGAAGCATTCTCTATTTGATCTAGGAAGTCAAAAAGCTGCATGTATTTAGACTTTGCCTCATTCTGCTGCTGGGAAAGCAATCGGAAATATCGCTTTTCACTCCGGCTGAGAGATTTAATTAGGTCAAATAAATAGTAAGATGAGTGCTTAGCCATCGTAATTATAGGTTGTCAAATAATAATGAAAAGCGTTTTTCACATATAAATGTGATCAATAGAAATCGTAATTACAAAAATAATTGGCATTACAGGAGTTTTTGCATCCTCCTACCTTAGTTCCATCAAAAACATAAAATCACTAAACAGATAATCATTTATGGCACGTAGGATAGCAATTTTTGATACGACCTTGAGAGACGGTGAGCAGGTGCCCGGTTGTGGCTTAACTAAGCATCAAAAGCTTAAGATTGCCAAAGAATTAGAGGCACTAGGAGTGGATGTTATAGAATCTGGCTTCCCCATATCTTCACCCGGAGATTTTGAGTCAGTTCGTCTCTTAGCCAAAGAAATCAAAAACTCTTCGATTTGCGCATTATCACGTGCTGTAAAAAATGATATTGAAACTGCTGCTCGCGCTTTGGAAGGAGCAACACGACCACGAATCCATACAGGTTTGGGAACTTCCGACCAACATGTATTTACAAAACTAAATTTTACAAGAGAGCAAGTGCTAGAGAAGGCGCACGAATGCGTAACTCACGCCCGTTCTTTTGTTGATGAAGTCGAATTCTATGCCGAAGATGCTGGAAGAACTTCTAATGAGTTTTTAGCTCAGGTAATAGAAGTTGCTGTAGCAGCTGGAGCAAAAGTGGTTAATATTCCTGACACTACGGGTTTTTGCCTTCCAGAAGAATATGGAGCAAAAATCAAGTACTTGATAGATAATGTCCACGGTATTGAAAATGCTACTATTTCTGCTCATTGTCATAATGACTTGGGCTTGGCAACAGCTAATAGCATTGCAGCCATCAAAAATGGTGCTGGTCAAATCGAATGTACTATTAATGGAATTGGTGAAAGAGCAGGGAATACTTCTTTGGAGGAAGTCGTCATGGTCATGAAAAAGCATCCTGAACTGGCTTTGGATACTGGGATTAATACACAATTGCTGTTTCCAATAAGTCAGATGGTCGCAGAAACTATGTGTATGCCTGTACAAGCTAATAAAGCAGTAGTGGGATCAAATGCCTTTTCTCATTCTTCGGGTATTCATCAGGATGGAGTAATTAAAAACCGTGACAATTATGAAATCATAGACCCTTATGAAGTTGGAGTCAATAAATCAAGCATCATTCTGACGGCAAGAAGCGGAAGAGCAGCATTGAATTTCAGATTAATTGAGTTGGGTGTGCATTTAGGAAAGGAAGAATTAGAAGAGACTTATCAGCAATTTTGTGAATTAGCAGATCGCATCAATGTAGTAGAGGATAAAGATTTAAAACATTTAGTAAAAGACCACCAAGTGGTAGTAAAATAAATTTCAGCTAAAGCAATGTCAGCAAAAACATTATTTGATAAAATTTGGGATAAACATGTGGTGCATTCAGTTCAGGATGGGCCACAAGTACTGTATATTGATAGGCATTTTATCCATGAAGTGACCAGTCCGCAGGCTTTTGCAGGTTTGAAAGAAAGGGGCATTCCTGTTTTTAGACCTGAGCAAACCATTGCAACTGCAGATCATAATGTACCAACAGAAAATCAACATTTACCTATCAAAGATGTACTATCCCGTCATCAAGTGGAAACATTAATCAAAAATTGTGATGAATTCGGGGTGGAATTATACGGTTTAGGTCATCCCTATCAAGGGATAGTGCATGTGATAGGCCCTGAGTTGGGAATAACACAACCAGGCATGACTATCGTTTGTGGCGATAGCCATACTTCCACTCATGGAGCATTTGGTAATATAGCATTTGGAATTGGTACCAGCGAAGTAGAACAAGTGATGGCGACCCAGTGCGTACTGCAGAAAAAGCCTAAAACATTAAAAATTCAAGTAGACGGTCAGCTGAATCCCGGGGTAGTTTCAAAAGATATCGTTTTACATATCATTTCAAAGCTAACAGCAGCAGGAGGAACAGGTCATTTTATTGAATTTTGTGGTTCTACCATTGAAAAACTATCAATGGAAGCCCGCATGACGATTTGCAATATGAGTATCGAAATGGGTGCCAGAGGAGGCCTAATTGCTCCCGATGAAACTACTTTTGAGTACCTAAAATCAAAACCCTTTACGGCTAAAGGTGAAAAATGGAAGAGAAAAGTAGCCGAATGGAAAGAATTGAAATCTGACAAAGACGCTCAATTTGATCTAGAATATTATTTCAAGGCAGAAGACATAGAGCCAATGATCACCTATGGCACTAATCCAGGAATGGGAATTGGCATCACCAATGATATTCCACTTCCAAATGGAAAAACCACTTCCGGTCTTGAAAAATCACTGAAATACATGGATTTGGAAGGCGGAAAGCAGTTACTAGGTCATCATGTGGATTACGTTTTCATCGGAAGCTGCACCAATAGTAGAATTGAAGATTTGCGTTTAGTAGCTGAATTAGTAAAAGGAAAGAAAAAAGCAGATCATGTCCAGGCCATGATAGTGCCGGGCTCAAGACAAGTTGAGAAACAAGCCAGAGCCGAAGGTTTAGATAAAATATTAGAGGAGGCAGGTTTTGAATTACGACAACCGGGTTGCTCTGCTTGCTTAGGTATGAACGAAGATAAAGTACCGAAAGGAAAATATTGTGTCAGCACATCGAATAGAAATTTTGAAGGGAGACAGGGGCAAGGCGCCAGAACCCTATTGGCTAGTCCACTGACTGCAGCCGCAGCTGCACTTTCAGGCAAAATTTCGGATGTGAGAGAATTATTGAAAATAGAAGCATAACAGATTATGGAAAAGTTCAACACATTAAATAGTCGTGCGGTATTGCTTCCTTTTGAGGATGTAGATACCGACCAGATTATTCCCGCTCGTTTCCTGAAATCCGTCAGCCGCGAAGGGTTCGGTGAGAACCTCTTCCGCGACTGGCGGTATTTAGAAGATGGTTCGCCCAATCCTGAATTTGTATTGAATCAGGAAGGTAATAAAGGGGAAATTCTGGTGGCAGGAAGGAACTTCGGTTGTGGATCCAGCAGGGAACATGCAGCTTGGGCACTAGTGGATTATGGATTTAAAGCAGTGGTATCTAGCTTTTTTGCTGATATTTTTAAAAATAATGCACTGAATAATGGTCTTTTGCCAGTTCAAGTGACAGACGATTTCTTAGCGCAAGTCTTTCAAATTCTAAAAAATAGACCAGAAGCCAAATTGCAAATTGATTTAAATGAGCAAGAAATTAGCTTAGTGGGTTCATCATTAACAGAGAGCTTTGAAATCAATTCCTACAAAAAATATTGCCTACAAAATGGCTTTGATGATATAGATTTTCTATTGAATAAAAAGAATGAAATTGAAGCTTACGAGCAATCAATAGCTTAAAATTAGTAAAAGCATGAACAAGAAAATTGCAATTTTAGCCGGAGACGGAATTGGTCCTGAAGTGACAGCTGAGGCAGTAAAAAGCCTGGATGCGATAGCAGAAGCTTTTGGTCATCAATTTGAATATAGCGAAGCCCTAATTGGAGCTGCAGCAATTGATGCTACAGGAAGTCCTTTTCCGGAAGCAACGGAAGAGAGTTGTAAGTCAGCGGATGCTATTTTATTTGGTGCTATTGGTGATCCGAAATATGATGATGACCCTCACGCAAAAGTGCGTCCGGAGCAAGGTCTTTTGAAAATGCGCAAAAACTTAGGTCTTTTTGCTAATGTCCGTCCAGTTAGTAGTTATGATGCCTTATTACCCATATCTCCTTTGAAAGAACATATCATTGAAGGAACTGACTTCGTGGTTTTTAGAGAATTAACGGGTGGGATTTACTTTGGTGAGCCAAGAGGACGTTCCGAAGATGGAAATACTGCTTTCGATTCTTGTGTTTATTCCAAAACTGAAATTGAAAGAATTGCGCATTTGGCTTTTAAGGCTGCAGAAAATAGAAGAAAAAAAGTCACATTGGTTGATAAAGCTAATGTTTTGGCTACTTCTCGTCTTTGGAGGGAAACAGTTAAAGAACTAGCAACACAATATCCATCAGTTGATTTAGACTTTATGTTTGTGGACAACGCAGCCATGAAAATTATTCAGAATCCTAAAGATTTTGATGTAGTGTTAACAGAAAATATGTTCGGAGATATTATTACCGATGAAGCATCTGTTATTTCAGGTTCTTTGGGCTTATTACCATCTGCTTCTTTAGGAACGAAAAGCAGCTTGTTCGAACCTATTCATGGTTCTTATCCGCAAGCAGCAGGAAAAGGAATTGCAAATCCATTGGGTGCCATATTGTCTGCAGCTATGTTGCTGGAATATGCTTTTGAGATGTTTGAAGAAAGTAATGCTATTAAAGAATCGGTTGCTAAATCGCTGGAAGAAGGATATGCTACTGAAGACATCCAAAAGGAAAATCCAAAGAGCACCCAAGAAGTAGGTGATTTTGTGGTAAAACAAATTAAAAAGCTGGTAACAGTTAATGCGTAATGAGAGAATTCGAAATCATAAATATTGTCATTATTAACATCAGCGTCATTTTTTTCAAAATGGCAAGATGAGCTTTTATCTAAATTGAAAAGATAGAAAGCCATCTTGCTCAAACAGGATGGCTTTTTCTTTAAAAAAATAAATGGAAATCTAAATCGAAACGGCTATGTATTACAATAATAAAACTCTGGTATTCCATAATGGCGATTGGCAATATGCCGAAGATGCCAAAACAAGTTTGTACGGTCAAACCTTGCACTACGGAAATGGGGTGTTTGAAGGTATTCGCGCTTATAAAAATGATGTGGGATTCAACATTTTCAAAGCCCATGAACACTATGAGCGATTGCATAAATCAGCAGATTTAATGCATATCAAAATGCCTTATTCTGTGGAGGAACTGGTAAGCATTAGCTATGAATTATTGGATAGGAATAATTTAACGGATGCATATATCCGTCCTTTGGTTTACTTGGGAGCTAATATGGCACTGCAGCCAACCGATGAAGTACATGTGTTCATCTGTGCATGGAAGTGGGAAAAGTATTTGGGGCATGATCCGATAAAAGCTAAAATATCATCTTATCAGCGTATTCATCCAGCATCACAGCATGTGGAAGCGAAAGTGGTAGGACATTATACCAATTCAATCTTAGCCACCACAGAAGCCAAAAAATTAGGATATGATGAGGCCATATTGTTGGATTTTTCAGGACATGTATCAGAAGGCTCAGGTGCCAATATCTTCATTGAGAAAAATGGTGAATTATTCACGCCTTCCAGAGGGACTATTTTGCCAGGAATTACCCGTCAAACTGTATTGGAATTGTGTAAAGAGCATGGCATAAAAGTAACCGAAAAGCCAATTTCTAAATCCCAACTTCTGGAAGCAGATACGGCATTTTTTAGTGGGACAGCCGCGGAAATAGCCCCTATAGCGCAAGTTAATGATACAGTTTTTCCATTGGCTTGGGAAGATTCTATAGGTCAGAGCATCTATCACATCTACCGACAAAAAGTATTGTTTAACGATTTACAAAATCAAACCATCATATAATGGCGAAAGAATTAAATCCATACAGTAAAGCAGTAACACAAGACCCGACTCAGCCTGCAGCTCAGGCTATGTTGCACGCCATTGGTTTATCTGATGAAGATTTGGAGAAGCCGCAAATTGGCATTGCTAGCACTGGTTTTGAAGGCAATCCATGCAATATGCATTTGAATGATTTGGCGGTGGAGGTCAAAAAGAGCATAAAATCTTACGACTGGGTCGGACTGATTTTCAATACAATTGGGGTTAGCGATGGTATTTCTATGGGCACTAACGGCATGCGTTATTCTTTGCCCTCCAGAGACATCATAGCTGATTCCATGGAAACGGTAGTGAATGCACAAGCTTATGATGCTATGATTGCCATCACGGGTTGTGATAAAAATATGCCCGGAGCATTAATTGCTATGGGTAGATTGAATCGGCCTTCACTGATTATTTATGGAGGAACTATTGCGCCTGGTTGTCATAATGGCGAAAAACTGGATGTAGTTTCTGCTTTTGAAGCATTGGGTAAGAAACAAGCCAATACTATTTCTGAAGAAGACTTTAAAGGAGTAGTAGCTAATGCCTGTCCGGGCCCTGGAGCTTGTGGAGGCATGTACACGGCCAATACCATGGCTTCAGCTATTGAAGCTTTAGGACTATGCTTGCCATATGGAGCATCAAATCCTGCTCAAAGTGAAGAGAAGAAGATGGAATGTGCAGACGCTGGTTTAGCGATTAAAAAATTAATTGAAAATGATTTAAAGCCAAGAGATATAGTCACCAAAAAGTCATTTGAAAATGCCATACGGTTGATTACAGTTTTGGGCGGATCGACCAATGCGGTATTACATTTGTTGGCTGTTGCCAATGCTTTTGAAATCGATTTAACATTGGAAGATTTCGCTCAAATCAGTTTAGAAACCCCTTATCTGGCGGATTTGAAGCCTTCTGGTAAATACCTGATGGAAGATCTTCATAAAAGTGGTGGGATTCCTGCAGTGATGAAAATGATGTTGGAGGAAGGGCTTCTTCACGGAGATTGCATGACTATAACAGGTAAAACTTTAGCTGAAAATTATAAAGATGTTCAAGGTTTAGGAGAGCAGCAAGACATCATTCATTCAGTGAAAAATCCTATCAAAAGCTCAGGCCACCTCAGGATTTTGAAAGGTAATTTAGCACCTGAAGGAGCTGTAGCTAAGATTACAGGAAAGGAAGGTGAGATTTTTGAAGGAAACGCAAGAGTTTACGATGGAGAATTTTTAGCTAATGCAGGAATAGCTAATGGAGAAATACAAGAAGGCGATGTAGTGGTAATCCGCTATGAGGGCCCGAAAGGTGGACCTGGTATGCCAGAAATGCTAAAACCAACAGCCGCCATTATGGGAGCAGGCTTAGGAAATAAAGTAGCACTCATTACAGACGGTAGATTCTCGGGAGGAACTCATGGTTTTGTGGTAGGACATATCAGCCCTGAGGCCTTTGACGATGGACCACTAGCTTTTGTAGAAGATGGAGACCGCATTAGAATTGATGCGATAGAAAACTCCATCAGTGTTTTGATAGATGAAAATGAATGGGCTGGACGTTTAAGAGGCAATCCAGAAAAGCCGGCCAGAAAACTTAGCGGGAGCTTGAAGAAATATTCCAAGCTGGTATCATCAGCATCTTTGGGATGTATAACCGATTTATAATATGGAAATAGTAGCCACGAAATCACAAAAAACCAAAATAAGCATGAGCGGTGCAGCGGCATTGGTGAATTGCCTTATCCGTGAAGGAGTAGAAACACTTTTCGGCTATCCCGGTGGTGCCATTATGCCTGTTTATGATGCTTTATTTGACCAAAAAGAAAAGATAAAACATATCATGACTCGTCATGAACAAGGGGCTACCCATGCTGCTCAAGGTTTTGCAAGAGTTTCGGGTAAAGTAGGGGTTTGTTTGGCTACTTCCGGGCCGGGAGCCACCAATTTAATCACAGGCTTGGCCGATGCGCAGTTGGATTCTACGCCTTTGGTTTGCATAACAGGACAAGTCCCTGGCAAAATGATAGGTTCTGATGCTTTTCAGGAAACCGATATTGTTAGTATATCTATGGCGGTTACCAAATGGAATATTCAGGTGACTAAAGCTAAGGATATACCTGCTGCTGTAGCAAAAGCATTTTACATTGCCCGAAGTGGAAAACCTGGGCCTGTTTTGGTAGATATCACTAAAGATGCTCAGTTTGAAAAAGCGGAGTTTGAGGACTATGAAACTTGCGATCAAATAAGGAGCTATGTGCCCAATCCTAAATTAAACGAAGAGGCATTAGATCAAGCAGCTGCACTGATCAATTCTGCTAGGAAGCCATTGATTCTTTTCGGACATGGAGTCCTTTTATCTAATGCAAAAAAGGAGTTTGAAGATTTTGTAGAAAAAACAGGCATTCCTGCAGCCTGGACTATCATGGGATTGTCAGCACTTCCAACAGCTCACCCTTTAAATGTAGGTATGCTGGGAATGCACGGAAATTACGCTCCCAATATTCTGACCAATGAATGTGATGTTTTGATTGCAGTGGGAATGCGCTTTGATGACAGAGTAACAGGTGATGTAAGCAGATATGCAAAGCAAGCAAAGGTCATTCACTTAGAAATTGATCCTGCTGAAATTAATAAAAATGTGGAGGTTCATGTGCCAATATTGGGAAACTGTAAAGAATCATTACAAGCATTATCAGAGCGGGTTAATGAAAATCAACACAATAAATGGTTAACTAAATTTAATGAACTGAATGCTGAGGAGGAGGAAAAAGTAATTAAAGATGAATTAAATCCTCAGGCCGATGAACCGATGAGCATGGGGGAGGTGATTAAACATATCTCCAATATTTCAAGGGGCAATGCCATCATCGTAACAGATGTGGGGCAACATCAGATGGTAGCTCAGCGCTATTATCAATATGCCAATTGGAAAAGCAACGTTACCTCTGGTGGATTGGGTACCATGGGTTTTGCACTTCCGGCAGCCATTGGGGCAAAATTTGCGGCTCCACACCGTCAGGTAATTGCTGTGATTGGAGATGGTGGTTTTCAAATGACCATACAGGAGTTGGGCGTGATTTTCGAAACCAAAGTGGATGTTAAAATTCTATTATTGAATAATGAATATCTGGGAATGGTAAGGCAATGGCAAGATATGTTTTTTGAAAAGCGCTACTCCTCTGTGGATATGGTCAATCCCGATTTCCAAATGATAGCAAAAGGCTATGGAATTGAATCGGAAAAAGTAACAGAAAGAGAGAAATTGGAAGACAGTATTCATAGTTTTTTATCTCATGAGGGAAGCTACCTATTGGAAGTAATGGTAGGGAAGGAAAATAATATTTTCCCTATGATTCCAACTGGGGCGTCAGTTTCAGAGATTAGACTGGAATGAAATAAAGAACCTAGAAACAAGAACCTAGAACCTAGAAATAAAAATCTGAAATTCAGACTTCGTTGTCTAGATTCTAGAACCTAGTATCTAAAAATCTACATTATGAAAGAACAGTTCACCATATCAATTTATACAGAGAACCTGATAGGTATTCTGCACAGGGTAACCACTATTTTCACTCGTAGACATATCAATATTGAGAGTATTACAGCTTCAGAGAGCGAAGTAAAGGATATTCATCGCTATACTATTGTGGTTAGTTCTGAGGAGGATAAAATCAAAAAAATCGTGAAGCAGATTGAAAAGCAAGTGGATGTATTTAAAGCTTTTTATCATAAAAATGATGGGATAGTCTATCAGGAGATGGCTTTATACAAAATGCCGACCAAATTACTATCCCAGACAAAAGAGGTGGAATACATAGTAAGAAAGCATCATGCTAGATTATTAGCAGTGGAGCCTGATTTTACCATTATTGAAAAGACAGGCTTCAAAGAGGAAACGCAAGAGCTTTTTGAGCAATTAAAGCCTCATGGCATTCTGGAATTTGTTCGGTCTGGAAGGATTTCCATTTCTAAACCGATGAAAGAATTTCAGGAGTATTTCACTGAAGTGGAAGAAGCCTCTAGGCTTTAATTACGAATTACGAATAAGGTCAGTACCGAAGGTCGGACGGGAAGCCCCCTAGCCCCCAAAGGGGGGATGAGTGAGTGCTAAGTTGGAAGGTAGTCAAAGAAGAAATTGCTTTGAGTGGCAATATTGAAAAATAGCTTTTGTCGACTGAATAAGTAGAAGGCTTATGATTGTCAACTTAGCGAAGAAAAGTAAGTAACAGAATAAAATATTAAACCCGTCTAGGTTCTAAAATCTAGACTCTAAAATCTAATAAAAATGGCAAAACTAAAATTTGGAACAGTAGAAGAAGAAGTCGTAACACGACAGGAATTCCCATTAGCGAAAGCGCAGGAAGTATTGAAAGATGAAACGATTGCCGTCCTTGGGTATGGAGTTCAAGGCCCAGGTCAAGCATTGAATTTGAAGGATAATGGATTCAATGTAATTGTAGGGCAACGAAAAGGTTCAAAGAGCTGGGACAAGGCAGTTGCTGACGGCTGGGAACCAGGTAAAACGCTTTTTGAGCTGGAAGAAGCTGCTGAAAAGGGGACTATTCTGCAGTATTTATTATCCGATGCAGGCCAAATTGCACAATGGGAGATGGTGAAAAAGCATCTGAGCCCAGGCAAAGCACTCTACTTCTCTCACGGTTTTGGTGTGACTTATAAAGATCAAACAGGGATAATACCACCGAAAGATGTAGATGTTATCTTAGTGGCCCCTAAAGGATCAGGTACCAGCTTAAGAAGATTATTTGTAGAGGGAAGAGGTTTGAATTCCAGCTTTGCGATTCATCAGGACTCTACCGGGAAAGCCTGGGAAAGATGTGTGGCCTTAGGAATAGGCGTAGGCTCAGGTTATTTATTTCAAACCAATTTCCAAAAGGAAGTTTACAGTGATTTAACTGGAGAGAGAGGAAGTTTGATGGGAGCAATTCAAGGATTATTTGCTGCGCAATATGATTTATTGCGCAAAAAAGGGCATTCACCGTCAGAAGCTTTCAATGAAACAGTAGAAGAAGCTACACAATCTTTATATCCATTGGTGGCTGAAAACGGAATGGATTGGATGTACGCTAATTGCTCCACAACAGCGCAACGTGGTGCATTAGACTGGTGGAAGAAATTCAGAGATGCTGTAAAGCCTGTTTTTGAAGAATTATATGATTCGGTTGAGACAGGGAATGAAGCAAAATTGACCATCACCGCCAATGAAAAAGCTGATTACAGAGTGGAATTAGAAAAGGAATTGGATGAATTGAAAAATTCTGAAATGTGGCAAGCCGGTGCTGCTGTCAGAAAGCTAAGACCGGAAAATGCATAAAATATTTAATAATTTATTTTAGGTCGTTGGCTATCAGTGGCATCAATTATTTTAGTGAACATTGCCTTAAAGAATAAAAATGAACATGGATGTCCCTATCGGGATGACTATAATGCTATAAAGTTAAGGGAATTACTTTGTCGATTTTTTTCGCTTTAAGCGAAAAACCTATTGTTTTCTTTTGCCTCTGTTGTGGTTAAAAATAAATCTCGTTAGTATCTACTAATGTCAGCAAATTCCTACCACAAAGGAGGCAATAGAACACAAAGGAAAATAACCAAGGTTATTTTTTAGGCTGACAGTAAATGATATACTTCAAGCATAACTTAGTAGCATTCGTGATCCTTATGACCTTATTGATTTTTTATTCATGATAAAGTAGAATCTACCCGGCCTGAGGGTTGAAGTATCAATAAAAAAAGTAAATATTATTTCATTTAGCAATTTATATCTGAAAGATGTCTGAAACCCTAAAAGCGTACTACCCAAAAATAGAAGCCATACAAAGTGCAGCGCAGAAACTAAAAGGTGTGGCACTTCAAACCCCTTTGACACCGAATTTAGGTTTATCAAAAGAGTTTGATGCTAATATTCAGTTCAAAAGGGAAGATTTACAACCCGTAAGGTCTTATAAGATTAGAGGTTCCTACAATAAGATTAGCAGTCTAAGTCGTGCAGAATTAGATAAAGGCATTGTTTGCGCTAGTGCTGGGAATCATGCACAAGGAGTGGCTTTTTCTTGCAAAAAATTGGAAGTGAAAGGCAGGATTTTCATGCCCGCACCCACTCCAAAACAGAAGATTGCTCAGGTAGAAATGTTTGGAGAAGATTTCGTGGAGATAGAATTAGTGGGCGATACTTTTGATGACGCTTTTCATGCCGCACAGGAATATCAGGAAAAATCTGGGGCTGTATTTATTCATCCTTTTGATGACCCTAAAGTGATTGAAGGACAAGGAACAGTCGGGCTTGAAATCTTACAACAAGCAGAAAGCCCAATTGATTATCTCTTTTTGCCAGTGGGTGGTGGAGGTTTGTCGGCTGGGGTGAGTAGTGTTTTTAAGGCACTTTCACCACAAACCAAAATTATAGGAGTAGAACCGGCAGGAGCACCAGCCATGAAAAATTCTATAGAAAAAGGAGTGAATACGGCTTTAAAGCAGATTGAAAAATTTGTGGATGGGGCAGCAGTCAAAAAAGTGGGAGATTTGAATTTTGAAATCTGCAGGCAAAATTTGACTGAAGTGATCACGGTGGAGGAAGGTAAAGTTTGCGATGTGATTTTGCAATTGTATAATAAAGATGCCATAGTTGCCGAACCCGCTGGGGCATTATCCATTGCCGCATTGGATCATTATGCAGATGAAATCAAAGGCAAAAATGTGGTTTGTGTTTTGAGCGGCAGTAATAATGACATTACCAGAACTGAAGAAATTAAAGAAAGAGCCCTGCTCTACAAAGGCTTAAAGCATTATTTTGTGGTGAAATTCCCACAAAGAGCTGGGGCTTTAAAGCAGTTCGTAGTGGAGGTGTTAGGACCCGATGATGATATCAGTCATTTTGAATACACCAAAAAGAATTCCAGAGAAACGGGTTCGGCAGTAGTGGGAATTGAATTAAAAAACTCTGCTGATTTTCCTCAACTATTGAAAAATATGAAGCAGCTTGGTTTTTATGGTGATTATCTGAATGACAAGCAGTATTTATTGGATTTGGTGGTTTAGCTCACTAGTATTTTACTTTTTAGCAAACTTAAACAACAAAACAGGAAAGAGAAAAAGTTGGCTAATAACTGCCACTAATACCGCGATAGAAATCAGTAAGCTAAAATAGAATACAGTGTTTAGGGAGGCAAATATCATAGAGCCGAATCCAAGAAATAGGAGCAAACTACTGATTATAATGGCTTTGCCTACCCATTTTAAGGTGCTGTCAATAGCTTCTTCAATTGATTGGTTTTTTCCTCCTTTATTTTTCAAAAAGTTGTGTACGAAATGTATGGTGTCATCTATGCAAATACATAGGATAATTGCCGCTAAACTGGCGGTAGCCGTATCCAAGTTAATATTAAACCAACCCATTACGCCAAATACCACCAATACAGGAAGTAAATTTATGGAAGTGGCTAGTACGGCTAATCGGATCCTTTTGACAATCCACCAAAGGAGTACGAAGACCATTATAAAAGCAAGTACCAAACTGTAAACTTGTGTTTTGATCACAAAAGTGATAATAGAGGCGTACATGGGTTGATAGCCTGCTACTGAAACTTGGGTATTATTATCAAAATGCTGATTTGCTAAATCATTTATCTGATTAATTTTTGCAGTCATTTCATTTGCTGATAGCATTTTAGTAAAGAATGTGACCCTGTAAGTATTTGATTCTTCGTGATTAAAACTTTGAAAGAGATCTGTATAGTGCTTTTTCAATTGCAATTCGGTTCTGTTTACCAAGCCTTTACTTTCAATAGCCTGTCGCCATTTTTCTTTGTATTCCCTTTTAAATGCGGTTTCAAATAATGTGTGAAAACCTAAAGTCCTTTCAATGCCATTTATGGAGTGATTGACTTCATCTGTCCAGTCAATCGTGCTTTGAATTAGCTTATTTTGATTTCCACCTGTGGCAGTGATGAGATATTCAATTGGAAGATAGGCTCCATAAATATCTTCTATAATTTTATTGTCTTGATATACCTCATGATTTTGAGGAAAATATCCCAGAGTATCTGAGTTAGTTTTAATTTGAATTAAGCCCAAAAGTGATACTAGTACAATTAGAGAAGCAATAATTAAGATGGATTTTTGATTTTTGGATGTAAAGAACTGACTTCTTGGGATGAGCTTTTCAAATGGAAAATATCTTCTATGAATTTTGATGTAGGGTAAAAAAATAGGAGCAAGCAAGAAACTAAATAGCAATGAAAAGAATATTCCAATGGCGGCATACAATCCAAAATCTTCTAAAATGGACATTGGACTTACGTAAAGTGCTAAAAAGCCTGCCATTGTGGTCAAACTGGTGAAAAGACATGGTTTTATGGCTGATCTCATAGCAGATAGCCCGCTTTTGTCTGAAGCCATGTATTTTTGATGCTGGTTGACAATATGCACGATATCCATCACACCCAAGAGGCTAATAATAATGGGAATTAAGCTGCTCATCAAATTGAGTTGTAAATCCACCAATCCGTATAGACCGAGCGTAAAACAATTGGCAAGAATGATCACTAATAATACATAAAACAGAATCGAAAGCTGTCTGTAAATGATGATGGTTAATAAGAATATGATTGCGTATGCGATTCCTAAAAATAGTGCAAATTCTTTTTCGGAAAGTTGATTCAAGGCATTATAGATCACTCCAATTCCTGCGAAATGTAGCTTGTCATTATCAAAATATTGGAAGCTTAAGCCTTTAACTTCTGCAATGAAATCAGCTCTTTCGGCTTCGTAATTTTCATATTTTTTTGGCTGTATTAAAATGGCCGCTGCCGTCTGGTCTTGATTAAATAGAATATCACCCAGAGCCGGATTCATTTCTAGAATCTCCTTTCTTTTGTCAATCGTAAATTTTGGCTCTTGAAATCTGCTGAACTGGTTAATCCCAAAAGTATTGCTATTCGGTATTTTTAGATTTGTGGGACTAAATACCTTTTCTACTCTGTCTAGTTTTTCAATGGAATCAGTAAGCTTTTCAAGATTATTTAGAAACTCCTGATCTAATACACTTTTTTCGTTTTTAAGTAGGATGAATAGTAGTTCATCATTACCAAACTTGTCTTGAAACTCATAATACTCAGCTAACTGCAGGTCATCTTCCAGAAACCAGATGCTCAATCGATTATCCACTTGCACTGCCTTTTCAATACCTGACCATAAAAAAGGAATGATTGCAAAAGCAATTAAGAGGGAAATCCAACGATATTTAATGAGCCAATGCATTTTATCAGTTGAGTTTACTAGCCAACATATTTTTCAGTTTTTTGTATTCAATTTTTGAAAAATGGCGAGGGTCTCTAGGAATTTTCTTTACAAAATACACCTCATCAATACCTTCAATCGCCATTATTTCAGGAGTTACTTTTTCTATGTCTCCCTTAGATTGAGCTTCTATGACTGCATAATTCTTATCCTTTATGCTAAGAATGGTCCCAGCATTGACTCCATCTATCGATGTTAGAATCTGTTCATAAAGAAAGGGTGAAATATAGCCGGATTCATTTTCAATCATAGCATTACAAGGCCCTGTCAGATATAATTCATTGCCGATTTTAAATCCACTATCTCCAGTTCGATGCCAACATACATCTTCGACCCAGATTTTCTGCCTTTCCATAGCCTCCGGATTATTCACATATTCTTTTAAAACATGGGAACCTGAGACTATGATTTCTCCAATTTTCTGGTCCTTCAGACTATTTGTTCTAAGCTCATCTGAATTTTGTATTTTGATATTTTCTTCTTTTATAGGAATTATCAGGACCTTTGCTGCGGTATCTATTGAACCGACATAAAGCCCCTTGTCCTTTGCTATATTTCGCGTGGCTAAATCTAGAGCATTTACACTGCTTATAGGTTCTGCTTCGGTTGAGCCGTATAAAATTTTTGAAGTAGAATTTGGGAATGCCTGGACATAAGTTTTTGCTTCTTCAGGAAATACTGCCGCTCCTCCAGTGAATATCCGTTTAATATTTTGGATAGGTACATTGTGTTCAATCGCATACTGAGCTAGCTTAAAAATGAAATAGGGAGAGGAAGCAATACTTGCCACTTGATGCTTTTCTATCTGTGCAATTACCTTTTCAGCTTTCAAGCTTTCGGGTTTTGAAGCTTTAAAATCAGCAATTACAGAAGTGATCCCTTTGCCCAGGTTTATCATTAAAACGATGGGTAAAACAGGCATATCGACCTTGGAAATTTCAGGATCAATTTTCTTTTCCAATACTGAAAATTGCGCTTTTAGAAAGCCATGCGTTCTTTTAGCGGCTTTAGGTGTGCCACTACTGCCGGTAGTGAATGTGATGAGCGCGGTGTCATTCACATTCGTTGAGATATTTTTTGCAGGAATTCCGTAGTCTTTGTAAGCTACCCCTAACTTGATAGGAATTTTCCGTATTTCAGAAGAAAAGAAGGTCAATATCCTGGCTTTTCTTATTCCGATAAAGGCCGTGCATTCTGCAATTTTGCAACATAAGTTCAGCCTTTTAAAACTTACCCATCCGTCTAAAAATACGGCTGTGGCGCCAATTTTAAATAGTGCCAAAACGATTCGGTAAAGATTAATTCCCATCGGGACAAAGACCAGTACGCGATCACCTTTTGAAATTCCTTTTTGCTGAAAATAGCTGGCAGTTTTATCAATTTCTTGAGCCAATTCTGCAAACGTGATCTGATGATTTTTCTCAATAATGGCTATTCGGTCAGGGTGCCTTTTGGAAGCATCTGCAAAAAGTGAAACGATGTTGAATTGGCCAGCTTCCATCAGAGTTCTTTTGCATACAGAAAGTAGCGATTTATAGGTTTTCCCGCAAATTTGGTGGAGATACTGGAAGAATTCGCATCTTCGTCCATTAAAGCATGGATTATGGATTTGTAGCCGTCTTTTTTAGCTTTTCGATATAACAAACTGCCCATTAATTGACCCAGTCCTCTCCACTTCGGGTTAGGATGGCGAGCTATGGTTTTAATAATTAATCGTTTTTCTGCAGGATTCAGGTGATCATCCAAGCAAAAGAAAAAAGCTAGGAAATTCCCGTCTTCATCCTCAGCGATGCAGGTGTATTCTTGATTAAGAATTTTTTCAGTGCTCATATATTTTTGTACAAATTCTTCTTTTTCTAGAGGCGTAAATAAAAAATTTTGAGCAAAGGCTTGGTGAACTAACTCGTGCAATTTTTTAAGATCGCCAGCAAAATCAGTCATATTGATGGGGCGAACATTCACTTTTAATGATTTTTGTAATTCAATCAGCTCATTTTCAGGTTCTAAAGAATCTGTCGGGATTTCTTCCACCAGCTTACTATTGTAATTCCTGATAGGATGAAAACCTGCCTCTAAAAAGTGTTTTTGATAATAATTCAGGTGATGAGGTTCCAAAAAGAATGGGGAATTGATGTTTTCCGCAAAACGGTATGTGCCCCATGTACTCCCGTTCATTGGACCCAAAAGGAATTTTGCTCCTAACTTTTTGGCGTCTTCAGAAACTTGATCAAATAAAATTTGTGCTGCTTTCGGGTGATCTTCGGCTTCATAATTTCCGATGCAACACGTTGGTTGGTTTTGAAAATTTAAATTAGGGTTTTGGTATAAAGCGGCTCTTGCAAGAAGATTGTTTTCCTCTTCCACTCCATAAATGGCAATCAAATTCTTAAAATCAAAGTCTTCCGGAACCTTCCATTTGGGACTTTCCTCGGGATAAATACCTTTTGGGAAATTATAGAATCTGTTGAATTCAGCCGATTCGGGAGATATTTTTTTGATTTTAAGACTCATAAAATGAATTTTAATATAATGATGACTATTAGTGGGATGCTGAGGTTGTCAAATCCTTTTCCGCTAATGGTTTCAGTCAAACTAGATAAGACAGCCACTACAGCGCTGTATAGAATTATATTGAATGTATTGAGATTCGTCAGCATCCACATCAAAATGCATGATAAGATCAGGCAAGATCCCATAAAACCAAGAGTTCCTGAAAGCGATTTGCTGCCTCTTTTGTATTTGCCAAAAGGCTTTCTTTTTCCCGCTAAGGCCGCTATAGGATCACAAATAGCTAAAGTTAGAATAGGCAGGTAGAAAAAAAGTATTTCTTGATTGAAGCTGTCATAAGCATAGAAGCAGCCGTAAACTGATATCGGATATAATAGGCTTCCATAAGAGGTGCGATCAATAGCATTAATCGATTGCAGAAAATTGAACCGCATGCTTAAACTCAGGAGTAATAAGAAGCTGCTGCTAAGTAGTAAAACAGACCAATGGCTAGTCAGTAGAATTGGAAATAGTAGGGTGATGATTCCGGTACCGATATGTGCGATTTTTCGGGTGAGTTCGCCTTTCCATTTGAAGCAATGGTACAATAATTCAGTCATTCCAAATAGGAAAAGAAATGATACTGCAAGTAAAGAAATCGCAATCAAATCTACTTTCATTTCCGTTGCTCTATGAGTATTTGGTGATAGAAAAAGCCTTTGTCTTTTTGCGTTAAATTATCTGACAATGAAGCTTGAATTGCTAAATCCCTTGGAAATTCTTTAGATAACTGTCGGGTTACCATCAAATTCCAATAAGCCATAGTGCCTACTTTTTTTAATCCATTGATTAATTCTTTACCAGTATTTTGAAATGTTTCTACATCCATATATTCAAATATGTTGGACAAATTCATATAGTCAAATTTATCATATTGACCTATTGCATCTTGTGCATATCCCTCAAAAAGCTTTAAGGCACCCAAATTTCTTTTGATGTTCTCATAATTTTCTTCTCTCAGGTAATACGGTAAATGGACACCGAATTCTCCTGTTAAGTTGTAGTTTAGAATGAAATTCTGTTGAGCGCTTTGGGATTGCAATTGCACTTCCGCCTTACGGAAAATATATTCTGCTACGGGAATTTCAACTTGCTTTAAGAATTCAGGATCTCTTCCGAATTTTCCCATTATGGCTTTACTAAAGAATAGCTTGAATAGCATTCGCCACCGCCAGCTATTCCATTTATTTTTATAAAAATCTATTTGTGCCAATTCAGACTTTTCTTGAAATAGCTTTTGGATTGTTTTTTTGGAGTGAATCAGTGGAAGTATTTTTTGGCTGAACAATTGGAAATACTGTTCAAATTTCCCCTGATGAATAATTCCACGCTGGATTTCATTCGACAATTGGTCAAAATAGGATCTAGCCTCCGCACTTAGCTGGGATTGTAATTGAGCATAGGTTTCTAATCGTTTTTTATCAGAATGGAAACCTAAAAACTGCAAGCATTCTTCGCGTTCCAAATTTTTGATGGCCACCTTTTTTAATTCGCATAAGTGTAATTGTGATTTGCTGAGATCAACTGCTAGCAGTAGCTCGGGATCAGTGGAAAGTAAAGCAAAGCTATTGTCTCCTGCAGAGGCAATGGACAAAATTTTACTGCCCGCTTTGGGATTTAGTCCTTCCAAGAGAATATCGGCATCTTCCCAGCAATTAGCATAGCGGATTTTACTGAAGTCAACTTTTTCAACAGCCTTGCTCATTTTGATTCAAGGATTTTAATAATACCTGAGCTTCCGTCCATCAGCACTTCATCTCCAGATTTTAATTGCTTCAGTAATCCTGAAACACTAACGATACATGGAATCCCCATTTCTCTGGAGACAATAGCAGAATGACTCAACAAACTTCCTCTTTCCACTATGATCCCCGAAGCCGATGGGAATAATGTAACCCATCCCGGGTCGGTGCTGGACGTGACCAAAATATCTCCATTTAAACTATCAACTTCCTGCGGATGATTTACTTTTCTGACTTTTGCCCTGACTTTTCCAGGGCAACATCCAATTCCTTTTAGTTCACCGTCAATTGTACTCTCTTCCTCTTGCCCGGCAATCTCACTGCTATATACTATTCCATTTGTAGCAAATCTTTCAGGTGGCGGATCCTCTTTTTCGAATTTTGCATATTCGGCTTTTCGGATCGCGATGTTTTCCTTTAAATCAGTAAATACTCCTCTTCCTTCAATAAATCCCTCTATTTCCGCTTTGGTCAAATAGAAGATATCTCGTGGATGAGTGATTAAATCTTCCTCATAAAAACGATTTCCAATAGTTGAGAATAACTTACGCACAATGCCAAACGCTCTGGTTCTTTCATAGCGCAAGTTTTCCCTGCCGCTTACCATTTGTCGGGTTTTAGTCAAAATATATTTTAACCACCATTTTTTGATTGGCTTGAATTTTAGCTTCGATTGAATTTCTTTTTCAGCATTGGTTCGCAACTCTTGCTCAAGATTTCCGGAAGTAGATTTGACTGAAATATTTTGATTGACATAGGACTGCAAGATCTTGATTAGTTGCTCTGGAGCCTGCTCATAGGATAAGGTTTCGAGCTTCAATTCGCCCACACATCTTTCTCCAAAATCATGGATATATTCATCAATTTGATTTCGAAGGCTAATGATATTTGCGTCATTCTCTTCTGCTTGCAATTTTTGCCATACCTTTTCTGGAGCATCACTGAAAAATACTTTTAAACCCTCATTTTGATTAATGAAAGTTGCAATAGCAATGCTCCTGTGGATCGGCTGAGTGGAGATGATATCCGCACTTCCGCACAGCAAATCATTATGAATGTTGGGATTTTCGCTTTTCAAATATTTGACTGTGCTTTTTTGCAACATGCCAAACCAAATCATGGCAAAAAAATCATTCAGCAAAGGAGCTTTCCATTCGTTGAGTAATTTTTTCTCAAAATCCAGATATAAACTCAATAATTCAGATGCAGATTTATTTTTATAGTCAATGGATTTATACTTGCTGATAGTTTCTTCCAATAATTGCATGAATTCTGCCCGTTTTTTGGGCAGCGAAAACATGCGCTGAAGCATTTTAAATACTGTTTTGACAATCGACCAATAGGCTTGACCTTTTGAGATAATATAGTCTTTAGGAATGTCAAAGCGCTCTTTAACTCCCATCATGGTTTCCATGTAGCGTGCATTCAAACTGTAGCCGGGCAACATGGCCAACATCAAATACCAGGTTTTTAGATTATAATATACTCTGCCTCTTATTAAACCTAATGTGTTTTTAAACACTTGCTGGTTTTTAGCAATTACTTTGGGATCAACGCCCATATAAGCACTGAAAAGCTGATAGGCCTGTTGATAGGATTGACTTATAAATGAAAAAGTCAAAGGTGTGGTCACTCCGGGATAAGATTCAATAATGTTGCTATTGTCCCAGAGGATATAGTTTTCTGCAATAGTTTTTTGCTTTCCTGTTGTAATCGGTCTGCTTTGCAATATATATAAGCTTCCATTTCGATAGGCGAACTCTATATCCTGTGGGCCGCTAAAACTCTCTTTTAGTTGGGCAAGCGTTGCTGAAATTTCTAATATGTGATTTTGTTCTAATGTAGTCTGACTTTGTTTATTTTCATCTAGTGCTACTTTTTTTAACCCCTGACCTGCTTCATGATCGACTATTAACTGATGTGTTTTTTGAGCTAATTCTGTTTTGATGCCTTCTGAACTAATGTGAAACATATCAGCATTCAATTGCCCAGAAACCAAGCCTTCACCAGCACCAAATACAGCATTGATGACTTGTTCATTTTCATCACCATTGGCAGGGTTGGCGCCAAAAGCAACTCCTGAAACATCTGCTTCCACCATTTCTTGCAAAATAATGGCTATGGATAGATCCTTATTTTTGATGCCTTTTGAATTCATATATTGCTGAATCCGTTCGGAATAGGCAGATTGCCAGACTTTTCGAATGGCAGATTGGATTTCTGTCACAGGAACATACATAATGCTTTCAAATAAGCCAGCAAAGGAGTATTCCTTTCCATCTTCTATGGTAGCGGAAGAACGTACTGCTAACAGTGTGTTTTCATCAAAATGAGAATTAATTTCACTAATGATTTCATTTGAAAATTGATACTGCTGAATGTTATTGATGATGGATTCTGTACTTGTTAAGTTTTCCTTGATCGATGCCTGCAGTTCATCTGCAGGCAGAATAATAAATTTTGGGACTTGAAAACCTTGGTTTTTGAGCTTTAATAAATTAGTGCCTTTTCCTCCTGTTTTATCTAAATCAATTTGATCAATATCGTTTTCAGTGATGATGTTCATAACTCACCGATTAAACGTGAAATCATCGGGCCAGCTCCCAAAATAAGGTACATGGCAATGGTCCAAATGGCAGAAGCATGTTCAATGAATTTTGCTGTTTTAGCATCTTTTTTTCCTAAAAAAAGGAAAGCCGGGAAAAGACAAATCATAAATACAAACAATAAAATCATATAGATTTCCATGCTATAATTTGCAAAATAGGAAGCAGCAAAACTGAGCAGAAGCGTAGCAAACAACACCACTATCCATAAATAAATGGCTTTCGGAATTCCCAGCATGGAAGTGTAGGTGAGTACACCCTCCGATTCTTGCTCTGGAGTTCTTATTTTTCTGCCTACTTCCAATACAATTCCGTTCATATAAGATACTGCAAAGAAGAAAAGTAATCCGACTGGAGCTTGAACACCGGCTACAAACCAATCAAAGCCGCTTGCATAAACATCTATAAATGGAATAATGAACATATGAGAGGTGACATACCAGAATTGATGCTTTTTCAACCATTCAGGAATGAAAAATTCTTTTGTCATCAATAACAAATAAATAATGACTCCAGCATATAAAAGCAACATCTTCGGAAAGAAAACAGTATTGATGATGATTTGAGCTATAAAAACAAGCCAGCCGATAATCGCTAATTCTTTCAATGAAATCAGTCCCCTTGGAACTGGCAATTCCTGTCGAAATTTTGCGTCATCTTTTGCATCTTTAAATTCATCTAAAATTCGGACTAAAAGGAAGAGGGTAATGGTAGTGAAAATTCCTAGTAAATATTTTTCCGTGCTGACAAAGCCTTCAGCACCACGGCTGATTCTTGAGTAGGAGATGGCTGAAAAACTAAATACAGCCACTAAAATACCATGTCCTAAAATTGGGAAACGTTCTTTTTGATCGATATACAATCTCTTTAAAAATGAGGCTTTGTTTTCCGCTTCTTTACTGTGTTCATTGATGATATAACCACTCATTTTGTTCTTCCTAGTTTTTGGTGCGCAGCTGTAAAATGACCAACCGATAGTGCGGCCGCAATAGATAATTCTCCAGCTAAAACAACAGCACCACAGATTTCAGCAAATTTTCTAGCCTTACCTTCTCCATAGCAGTCCATTAATTCTAAGCACTCTTTTTGAGTAGGCAGACCGGTTCCGCCTCCAATGGTACCTACAATTAAATTAGGTAAAGTGACACTAGCATACAAATTGCCACTTTCATTTACCTCCATTCGCGTCACGCCAACTGCGGCTTCTGCAATGCATGCAACATCCTGACCTGTTGCTAAAAACAGGGCTGTTAGACCATTGGCATAATGACCTTGCGCCCCAATGGCACCACTTTGAATGGTTCCCAAGGTGGAGGTTTTCCAATATTCTTCCATCTCTTTCGGGCTGCTCTTCAGTACATCTCTAACTATAGACTCTGGCAAGGTAATTTCCGTTGTAACTTTTTTGCCCCTTACACTCGAGAATGATAGAGAAGTAGCTTTTTTATCTCCGGAGTAGTTGCCTTCTACGTACCATTTAAGAGGTTTAATAGGACTATTTGCTAAAATGAATTGGCAAATATGATCCGTACAAATGGTTACCATATTCTGTCCTGATGCATCACCCGTTTCAAATTCAAAAGTCAAAATGAGGTGGTTGCCTTCTATATTGGAGCTTATATCCTGCAATTGAGCAAATCGACTACTTTTTTGGACTAACTTATGGAAATGAGCAGTTTGCTCATAAAACCAAACCAAAAAGCTGCCCAAATCTCCTAGATTATCAAATTTAAAAACAGGAGATCTTTTGACCGATTCAATTAGGCAAATAGATGTAGCGCCTCCAGCCAGCGTACATGCTTTTGCCCCTCTTTGGTAAGAAGCTACTAAGGCACCTTCGGTTGTAGCAAGCGGGACATAAAAATCGCCTTGAGCTACTGATCCCACTACTCTCAGTGGGCCTATCATTCCGGTTGGAAGCTGAATGCAGCCTATAAAATTTTCAATATTTCCCCTGAAATCTTCTGCGGTAATCTTCTCGCTTTCTTGAAATAAATTTTCAGGATTTCGCTGTAAATAATCTTTGATGAAGGCTTTTCTTTTTGAAGAGCCTTCATCGCTTAATGGGAATTCAATAGGGAAATACTGATGGTCTTCTACAGTTCCTGATTTATTCTTCACCTTTTTTATCAGCTCTGGAATGTCATGGAGCATATTTAAGGTTTGGAGTGCCTTTTGGGTTCTTTTGCTAGATGAAGACATAAGTCGATATGTTGGTTCGTTTACGTAAAAATCTAAGACTACTGGTTCAAGAATAATTGTATATAAAATATTCTATTTGATGTTTATTTTTTTATGACTAATCAAATAGGCCTGATTTCAACTAAGTAAATGTAATTTATTCCACTAATAAATCATATTTCAATTTGAAAATTTTACTGATGTATATAATCTAGGTGTAGACCTATAATTTAATAGTACCTCTATTTAACTGATTGATCTTTTAGCAAACATTTCTATGCTTAATTCAATTGAGATGTTTTCCATACTTTCAGTTCTAATTTTTTACCGCCTGATACTCTTCAAATTCCTCTTTGATTCTTTCGGCAATTTCATATGCTGAAGAGCTATCCAAGAAATACTTGCTTAATTTCATATAATTTATAAAACTGGTTAATTCGACTACTTCCAATCCTGTAAGTGAAGCAACTAATTCCCTGTTGTATTTTTTATTTCTAATAATTGAGTCGTCAAGATCAGCTTTAATCCTATAGTATTTAACTTTTTCCTTAGTACGTTTTCCGCTAAACTTATATTTTATACCGCTAATATCTCGATCGTAAAGCGGAGGGATCTCAGACCGAGCTTTTCCTGGCGTTACGCCAAAGGGAATGAATTGATCATTGTGCTGCATAGGCATTGCAATTAATTTTTTACGAAAGTCGTTTGCAGTTTTAGGTAGGTTGCTAACAATCACCTCTTCAAGTTGAATTAGATTTGGTTTTAATAGTATGGAGACTTTATCGTTTCCGTAATAGATGAATTGTTTTGAAACATAATTAATGTTGCTTACCATTAAAGTATCAGCGGTTTCACCTTCAATTCTAAAATTTCCTAATTCAGAGGAAATGGCCATCAAGTTTTTGCTAATGTTGACAATATGGGCACCTTCAATTCCTAAGCCGTCTTCTTCAGATTGGATGATCCCGGTAATATGTTGTGAGTATGATTCATGAATTGTACAAGAAAGTAGTATAAAGCTTAGCAGATTTTTCATTATGCGACTTGTGGGTTGACCAGCGAGTTGTATAAGTAACTTCTAAGCTGTTGTCTATATTATGTAAGTATATAATTTAAGATGGACGGGCGAAAGTGATTGTATAACAAACAGCAATATTATTGATTGCCTTAACTCCTCTAGAGCAGTGAATGAAATAGAAATTAATTGCTCTTGAAAGCTATTATTATTTACCTGCGCCTCATCTCTGGCTACCTTAGCAAGGCTCGGCTCATCCAATTAGCATCTAACATAATATTTTGTTATATCTATTATAACAAAATTTCATAAAGCTAAAATCGAAATTGTAAGTTATAATTATATAATTTTCCATTTGAATATTATATGTAATCTGAAAGATGTATAAATGGAAGTATATATGAAAAAAGCATTAATTCTTAGTTCGATTTTAGTTTTGTTGTTTTCTTGTAGCGATACCGAGACAAAGAAAATATCATCTATAGCAGTAGAAATGTCGGAAGAATATCCAATGGAAGGCTCTAACACGCTTACAGGTATTTGGCAGGTCGACTTAGATGGGATTGATATTAACAATATAAGGAATGCCAAAGTGAAAGCTATTAGGGTAGAGATGGAAAAACCGAAAAAGTCGGATCTGTTGGAAGGAATCATAATGCAGTTAGCAGCCTCGGGCACTGACATGCAAAGAGTAGCTGTACTTAATCCTGTCGAGACAAACCTGAGTTCATTTGAAATGTCAATCGCAGACGAGCAAGAGAATTTAGTGGCGCTGTTAAAACAAGACGAGATTACGTTTGTAGCAGATGTGAATTTAAAAGAAGAACCTTCTAGTGGTTTTTCAATAAAGGCTCAAATAGAATTTGAAGTAGAAGTTAAACAATAGATAAAATTTGTATGAAAAAGTTAATTATAGTTTTACTAGCAGTATCAGCAATATACGTTTCAAGTCCTATTCAAGCTCAAGAGGCCAAGGATGGAGATGCTCTGATCGGAGTTTGGGAGCCAAGTCATGGGAAGGCAAGAATCAAAATTGATAAGATAGCTGATAAATACTACGGTCGAATTGTTTGGCTGAAGGAACCTAACGATCCTGAAACTGGAGAGCCAAAACTGGATAAAAATAATCCCGATGAATCTATGCATTCAGCTCCGCTTAGAGGCTATCGGATGCTGAAAGATTTCGAATATCAAGGCGATGGAGTTTGGACGGAAGGGACTATTTATGATCCTGAAAACGGGAACACCTACAGCAGTGAAATTACACTGAAAGATGATAATACCCTTGACATCCGCGGTTACATTGGAATGAAAACCTTTGGCCGGACAGATGTGTGGAAGCGCCTAATTATTAAGAAATAAATAAAGGTCTATACAAGAATTATGAAACACTTATCTTTATTAACTGTGCTTTTTTTTGTACTCTCGACATCATTTGTGAAAGCACAAGAAGAAGGAGAAGAGGAAGAGATTGATTGGGACGCGTATGGCGAAGTAGAATATGCTGGTGGACAGACTAAATCTTATGCGAATGCTAAGATAGTGGGATTGAGTCCTGCGAAGTTCATTACGATAGGTTACGAACAGCAATTTCCCTATGATTTCAGCTATTCAAATATCGAAAAGGATGCCTATGCTTTTGATCAGGATCGTAAAGAAGCTATTGATAATAATTTAGCTGAGGAGGGTCGAATCGGTTACACTGGAGGCTTAAGAATTAGCGCTAATATTCCGGTGATATCTACGAATTCTTTCATTTGGCAGATGGGAATGAATTATATGCAGTCTGCATATCGCTTTCAGGATGATATTGGAGCTGAAGAAGGAGGCCTAAGAGAACAACTAAATGGGAGAAGTTTACATACCACTGGCCTATTTACTACATTATATAAGCCCTTTAATGAAACAACTTTTATGTTGTTGCAAGCACAGGCTGATATGAGTGGTGATTACAGTTTAAGTGATTTGGGAGACCAATATTTGAGATACTCTGCGGCTGCTTTATTTGGTAAGCGACCTCACGATAGATTACAGTGGGCATTGGGTATTAGTAGAACGTATCGGGTAGGTGCTCCTAACTACGTTCCAATCATACTCTATAATTACACATCACAAAACCGAAAATGGGGAATTGAGGCGCTATTACCTGCAAGGGCATTTTACCGATATAGTATTAATCAAACTAACCTGTTGTTGGCAGGCTTTGAATTGGAAGGCGGAAGCTACCGAATTGGAGGTTTATCTAACCCAACTGCTGGTGAAATTAGTAGTTTTGAAATCCGAAGAGGCGAAATCAAGGCGAGGCTTGAATACCAAAGGAGGCTAGTAGGATTTTTTTGGTGGTCAGTGCAAGCAGGTATAAGGATTGATTACTCTTATGATGCAGATTATTTGGATGATGGTGCAGAAACTTTAAGAGTGTTTGGTATTGCAGGGGAGGCTCCTTTTTCGATGAGAAATTCATTGGGACCTGCACCATACTTTAACTTCTCTATAAGTTTTGTGAGTCCGTAAATTTGTTTTTGACTAACGAGGCTACAAAAAAAGGCTTAGGTGATTAATCACCTAAGCCTTTTTTACTAAAACAATTTTTTAATTTAATCAGCTATTTTCAAAGTTAAAACTGGTCTTTTAGAATGATTTACTACGTCTTCAGCTATACTTCCGCTTAAAAGGTGCATCAGCCCTTTTCTTCCGTGCGTGCCCATTGCTATCAAATCAACATTTTTCTCTTTAGCAAATTCTAAAATTCCTTCTTCCTCATTGATTCCATTATGAATATGCTTTTCAGCCTCTAAGCCTATTTTCTTCATGTACTCATCCATTCGCTTGCCTGTTACGGCAGACGATTCGAAATTATTTGGGGTATTGACTTTCAGCAAGTGTATCTTAGCATAAGAGAGATGTGCAATTTCCTTTAATTTGGAAGCTAATTCCTTGTCATCATTCTTTAGAGCACTTGCAAACACAATGTTGTCAATATTAGCCAAACTAATTTCCTCTTTTAATGTTAGCACTGGACACTTAGCATTTCTTACTACTTTTTCAGCATTAGAACCAATTAGAATTTCATCAACGCCACTACTACCACTAGTTCCCATTATAATCATATCGGGCTCATATTCATTTACAATTGATGAAATATTATAATAGGTGTTTCCAGCCTTTAATTCGGTGTTTAGATTAACGCCCTCTAGCAATTCATCTTCTTTAAGGGCCTTCAATTTTTTCTTTCCGAGTTCAATCATTTTCATGACGAATACTCCTTCCATACCATCCACATTAGTGGCTTCCCCCATAGTATTGAAAGATGTTTGGCCTGGAATTTCAACAACGTGTAATAGTATTAATTCAGCATCAGTTTTTTTGGCAATTTCTACTGCTAATTTCAGTGCGTATTTAGCTTGGTCTGAAAAGTCGGTTGGAACCAATATTTTTTTCATAGTGATATAGTTTTCTTTAGTTGTTCAATTAAATATACGAATCTTATCTTAAAACGATTAAAAAAGTGCTATGAATTATGTCTTACAAGTCTAAAATTGAGATTCCAAATAAAATTACAAATAGCAAAGTAGACAAAGCTAGAATTTTAAGCTGTGGATCAAATTCCTGTGAAGTATTTGCTTTATACATGTTTGATAAATGCTTTCCAAATAAGAAATAACAAAAAAACAGGTAAAGTATAGTTCTGTAATTGTTTGTTAATAGTAAAAAAATAATTGAGGAGATTAAACCACTGATGATAATGAGGCCATGATAAACTTTAGCCTTATCCATTCCGATCCGAACAGGGATGCTGTTTTTTCCAGCAGCTTTATCTGATTTAATATCTCTTATATTATTTATATTCAAAACGCCAGTAGCAAATAATCCACAACTAGCCGCAGGTAATAAAATTAAGGCTTCAAAACTTTGTGCATGAAGGAAATAAGTCCCGCAAACACCTAATATGCCAAAGAAAAGAAACACAGAAATATCGCCCAATCCACTATAACCATAAGGCCTTTTTCCATTAGTATAGGCAATGGCTGCAGCAATTGCCGCTAAACCTAGGCCCAGAAAAACATAAAATGTTGAACTACCAATTCCCACTGAAAAATACAGAAGCATTATGCCGCTTATGAAAGATAATGCGGTAAAGACTACAATTGAATTGAACATAGCCTTAGAAGAAATACTTCCGCTTTGGACACTTCTTTTGGGACCTTCTCTGTCTGCACTATCAGCGCCATGTATGCTGTCCCCGTAATCATTAGCTAAGTTAGAAAGTATTTGAAGAAAAAGGGTCGTAGTTAAACTTAGTATACAAACAGCTAAACTGAATTGACCATAAAAGGCAGCTAAGAAACTACCCATTCCAATACATGATAAAGCCAATGGTAAAGTCCTTAGCCTAAAGGCTTCTAACCAATTTTTGAGCATATTTATAGTTTTTCAGCAATCTCACCAGGGTTGACAGATGAAGGATAGAAACTAATTTTCTCGCCACCTGCTAAAACTAGATACTTACAGAAATTCCAAGTCGGTTCTTTGCCTGTCTTATCATTCAGAAATTTGAAAAGAGGGTGTTGATTTTTGCCTATTACGTCCATTTTGGAAAACATTGTGAAAGTAACGCCATAATTTTTCTGACAAAAGCTGGCGATTTGTTGGTCAGACCCAGGCTCTTGTCCTCCGAAATTATTAGCTGGAAAACCTAAAACGGTTACTTCATCGCCAAATTCTTCATGTAATTGTTGTAAATCAGCATATTGTGGGGTGTAGCCACATTCGGATGCTGTATTCACGATTAATAAATTCTTGCCTTTGTACATTGAAAAATCAATCATTTCTCCTTCCAGAGACTGTACTTGAAAATCGTATATACTCATAAGTTTTTCAGTTTCTTGTAATGGTGTGAAAATAGATAAATTCAGCCAAAGAAACAGAATTTGATAGTGAATGTTCATACTTAGCTATATTAGATACAAATTATTTTATTCTGCTTTATTTTGCTAAAATAATCAAAATGACAATTGAAAACTGTAGATTTTTACCAACTAAAAAAGTGGTCCTTAAGTTTATGTATATTGTCGAATTTTTACATCTTAACTAGTTTCGGGCCGACCTCTTATACCAAGCTAGTTTTTTATTTACTATTCTGAACTGTTTCTACATTTTTGTCGGCACTTCAGCACCCAATAAATTCATTGATTTCTCAATAGTTTCAGCTACGATTCTAGAAAAACCAATTCTAAAAGCTAGGGCTTCTTGATCAGATTCATTAAAAATAGAAACCTCAGAATAGAATTTATTATAGGCTTTCGCTACTTCATAAACGTAATTGGCAATTATTGATGGCGCATATTCTCTGGCTGCTTCGTCAACTTTAGCAGGAAAATCCACTATCAATTGCAGCACATTACCTTCAGTTGGTTCTAGAGAATTCAGCTTTTCACTGACTTTAGGCTGAATATCAATTTGCTCAGCCTTTCTTAAGATCGCACATATTCTAGCATGAACATATTGAATAAAAGGACCTGTATTGCCTTGAAAGTCTATAGATTCCTCAGGATTGAACATCATTCGTTTCACTGGGTCTACCTTTAGGAGATAATATTTCAAGGCACCTAATCCTAATTGACGATACAGTTCTTGAGCTTCCTCTTCATTGAAACCGTCAATTTTACCCAATTCATCAGTTCTGCTTTTGGCAGTCGCGAACATATCCTCCATCAAATCATCTGCATCTACCACAGTACCCTCTCTAGATTTCATTTTACCAGTAGGTAAATCGACCATCCCGTAAGACAAGTGATAGCAGCTTTTTGCCCATTCATATCCTAGTTTATCCAAAATAATGAATAATACTTTGAAATGATATTCCTGTTCATTTCCCACCGTATAAATCTGTTGTTCAATTTTAGGGAAATCTCTATACCTTAAAATTGCAGTTCCGATATCTTGGGTCATATACACCGATGTTCCGTCTTTTCTAAGTAACAGCTTTTCATCTAGTCCTTCCTCAGTTAAGTCGATCCAAACAGATCCATCTTCTTTTTTATAGGCCAGGCCTTCTTTTACTGCCCGAAGTACTTCATCTTTACCTAAGGAGAAAGTTTGAGATTCGTAGTATAGTTTATCGAAATCCACTCCCATAGTTTTATAAGTGTTTTCGAAACCCTTATAAACCCAGCCATTCATTTTTTCCCATAATGCATAGGTTTCAGGATCTTTTTGCTCCCACTTCAAAAGCATTTCTTGAGCTTCTTTCAATAGTGGAGCTTCCTTTTCTGCTTCTTCTTTGGTCTTTCCTGCCTCCATCAATTCAGCAATCTGGGCTTTATACTTTTGGTCGAAAATTACATAATATTTTCCGACCAGTTTATCGCCTTTCATTTTGGCTGATTCAGGCGTTTCACCTTCACCAAATTTTTGCCAAGCCACCATGGATTTGCAAATGTGAATTCCTCTATCGTTGATGATTTGTACCTTATGCACCTTATTCCCATTTGCTTTCAATATTTGGGCAACGGAATAACCCAAGAAATTATTTCTTAAGTGTCCCAGGTGCAAAGGTTTGTTTGTATTAGGTGAAGAATATTCTACCATTACTTCCCTTCCTGTTTCAGCTTTAAAGCCAAAATCAGGAGTCTTCATTATGTCAGAAGCTAACTGCAACCAAACTTTGTCAGCAAATACAATATTCAAAAAGCCTTTTACCACATTAAACCTATTGACCAGCTCTGAATTCTCTTGCATATATTCACCGATTGCTTTTGCAGTTTGCTCTGGGTTTAATTTGGAAAACCGTCCTAAGGGAAAACAAACTAAAGTGTGGCTTCCTTCGAATTCTTTCCTGGTAGGCTGGATTTGTATATGTTGTTCATCCAAATCCTGTTCAAAAAGAGCTTTGAATGCTTTTTGTGATAATGCTTTTAGTTCTTCTGTTAAATTTAACATGATAGAGGGTGATTTATAATATATAATGAATGATTATGCTTTAGGTAAAAATACTTCTGCCATCATGCATCTGGCACTTCCGCCACCCAAAGCTTCGATCGTATCCAATGAGCTACTTACAATTTCGCAATACTTTTCAATCCTTTTTATTTGCACCTCACTTAATATTTGATGGGCAGCTGAGGACATCACCAAGTATGGTTTTCCATCCGTTCCATTTACTTGCAACATATTCCCAGCAAAATGATGCTTTTGATCTTCGCTGATTTCAATTACCTCTTTATTAGTTTCATGTAGACTTTCAATAACAGCTTTTCTTTCTTCTTTATCATCAATAGAATCTGCACAAAGAATGGCTAAATCATTGGCAATGCACATCATAACATTAGTATGGTAAATTGGTAACCTTTTTCCTTCCACTGTTTGATTTGCAGTAAATTTTATGGCTTTGTAGTCAAATTTATTACAAAACTCATCTAATACTGTTTCATCGGTCCTCAATGAAATAGCTATATAGACAATCTTATTGGGACGATCTAAAATCATGCTTCCAGTGCCTTCCAAAAATCGATTATCTTCTTCATGTTTAGAAAAGTCGATAATTTCGCTGATCTTCCTTCCTTCTTTTGTCTGCAGCTTTTCTAGAATATCCGGTCTTCTTTCCAATCTTCTGTTTTCCGCATACATCGGGTATAAACCTACTTTTCCATCTTCATGAAAAGAAACCCAGTTATTGGGGAAAATGGAATCAGGTGTGCTTGGTTCAGGAGTATCTTCCACTACAATGACATTAATCTTTTTGCTTCTCAACTTTTTAACAAAATCGTCAAATTCCTGAGCAGCTTTTAGTTGGATATCTGATGCACTTAATCCTGCAATAGACTTTTGATAATAATTATTCACTGCCGTTTGTTCATTGAATCTGAACTGAACAGGACGTATCATCATTATTGTATCTGTACTTTGTTTATTTTCCATTTGACTAAAATTTCAAAAAGATAAAAATTATTTATTTAGCTCTTTCGAGTGGCAATGTTGAACATCTTAACAAACCTTCCATTTTGGAAATTTCTGCATAAGGTACTTTTTCCACAGTATATCCTTTGGCTTCCAAAAGCCCAGCTAATCGAGTGAAGTTTCTCTCCAGTACAATCACATTCGGACTGATAGAAAAAACATTAGAATTCATTTCATACATCTCATCTCTGGTGATGTGGATTAAATTGTCTTCGCCAAAATAATCTACCAGATATTGGTAATCTTCGGCAAATTTGAATCCATCTTTATAAATAATAGCTTGATTTTTTCCGATAGGCTGGAAACAACAGTCTAAATGAAGGGCATTGTCTTTTGCTACTTCATCAGACTTGTTAAGTTGAAATCCCTTAACTTTTTTGTTAGGGAACTCACTAGCTAAAAAATCTAAACCAGCTCGGTTAGTTCTCGCTACTATGTATTTTTCGAAATCTTCTTTTTCAGAATAACCTACAAAAATATGGTCATTCCATGGCATTACGTCCCCGCCTTCTACTCTCACATTTTCTGGTACCGAAACAATTTGATTTGGATTTATTTTTTCCAATATATATTGAATGCCCTTTATCTCCTCTTTTCTGTCCTTAAGAATTCTAGGTTTTATGAATTTGTCTTCTATAACAAATCCAATATCTCTTGAAAAAATCTGATTGTAATCTTCAATGATTTCAGGCCGGTAAACTTTCACCCCATGTTTTTCCAGAACATTTGCAAATGCTTCCATTTCTTCAACCATATCAGCTTCTTTAGGGTAGGTTCCAGCAGCTATATGTTCTTTTGATTTAGGATCGTAAGCATCATCTAAATTAGGAACATCACCTATCCCTCTGGCAGTCCCTAATATCACAGCCCTCAATGGGGAAGTCTCATCATTTACAAATACATTAATCATAAAAAATATTGAATTATTTAATCAAAAAACCCGAATGTTTCAGCGTTAAAATTTTAGTTTTGCAAAGATTGCAAATATAATTCAATATTGCATTTCAACACCGTACTAAACTTTAGTTGAATGAAGAGTTACATAGATTTAATAGAACAAACCTTTTATTGGCCACAAAAAGAATTTACCGTAGAGGATAACGCCTTGAAATTTCATGATGTCCCTTTGATGGATATCATTGAAAAGTATGGCACTCCGTTGAAATTAACCTATTTGCCCAAGATAAGTCAGAACATAAACCAAGCAAGAGAGTTTTTCGCTAATGCATTTAAAAAATTGAATTATAAAGGAGGTTATACTTATTGCTATTGTACCAAATCTTCTCATTTCTCTTTTGTGATGGAAGAGGCCTTAAAAGCGGGGGTCCATATGGAGACTTCTTCTTCCTTCGACATTCCGATTGTAAGAAAGATGCATGAAAAGGGTTTCTTGACCAAGCAGCATTATGTGGTGTGTAATGGGTTTAAGCGCCCACTTTACAGACAATACATTAATGGGTTAATTAATGATGGTTTTGAAAATGTTGTGCCTGTATTAGATGATTTGAATGAATTGGATAGCTATGAGGCCGAGGCCAAAAAGCCTTATAAAGTTGGGATAAGAATAGCTTCTGATGAAGAGCCTACCTTCGAATTCTATACTAGCCGATTGGGAATACGCTACAATGATGTAGTAGATTTATACCAAAATAAAATAGCTAAAAGCGAGAAGGCAAAGCTAAAAATGTTGCATTTTTTCATCAATACAGGTATTAAAGATACGGCTTACTACTGGAGTGAATTAGGTCGATTTATTGATAAGTATTGTGAGTTAAAGAAAATAGCACCCGAATTAGATACTATTGACATTGGTGGTGGCTTTCCGATCAAAACTTCCTTGGGTTTTGAGTATGACTATCAATATATGGTAGATCAGATAGTGGAAAATATTCAGTGGATTTGCGAGAAGAACAATGTTGAAACTCCGCATATCATGACCGAATTTGGCAGTTATACAGTAGGCGAGAGCGGTGCTACGATTTATTCCATATTAGATCAAAAGTTGCAAAATGATAAAGAGTTGTGGTATATGATCGATGGCTCTTTCATAACGCATTTGCCTGATGTTTGGGGTCTAAATCAAAAATTTATTTTGATGGCTGTCAATAACTGGAATGAACCCTTTCATAAGGTTAAAATGGGAGGACTCACTTGTGACTCCATGGATTACTACAACTCAGAAGCACATTCATTTGAGGTGTTTCTACCTAAAGTTGAAAGAAATGAAAAACAATATGTCGGGTTTTTCCACACTGGTGCATATCAAGAATCATTGGGAGGATATGGAGGTATTCAACATTGTTTGATTCCAGCACCGAAACATGTATTGGTTAATAAAGATGAGAACGGAAAAATCAGTACTAAGCTCTTTGCTGAAGAGCAAACCAGTGAAAGTATGCTGAATATTTTGGGATATTAAAACTATTAATCTTTTATTAGGATGAAGCCAAGGGAAGTACAAAAGAAAAAGTACTTCCTTTTCCTTCTTCTGATTCTACTTTCAATTCCGAATTATGAATAGATAGAAACTCTCTTACCAGTTGCAAACCTAATCCAGTGCCTTTTTCGTTTCTAGTGCCTTTGGTAGAAATTTTCTTGTCCTTTAATTTTATTCTCTCCAACAAAGCATTCGGGATTCCAACCCCTGTATCAATTATTTTAACTATTGCTTTCTGATCTTCAGTTTGTTCAATATCCACCGCAATCTCTCCGCCTTCAGTAAATTTTATGGCATTATTGATGAGATTTCTCAAAATAAATCGCATCATGGCCAAATCTGCTACAACTTCTATGTCTTCTCCAACCTCACATTTTAATTTAATTTCCTTTTCCAGCGCATTTCCTTCAAATAAAGTACAAATCTCAGATACAATATCTTTGATGTTTACATTTGTTAGCTTAACATCATTATTACTTCGGGACCATTCCAGTAGATTTTCAACCAATGCATGTAAACTGTTGAGGTTGTTTTTAACCAGTGGAAACAATTGAGCCAGGTCTTTCGGACTATTGGCATCAACATATTTAGAATTTAAGTAAGCCCGCATACTGTTAATTGGGCCTTTTAAATCATGGGAAATGATGCTAGTTATCTGAGTGTTTAGTTGATTTAAAGCCTCTAATTTTTCATTGCTAGCTTCTAATTTTAACTTTTTATCTCTTAATTCAATCAGTTTGGAAGCTTGACCCCCTAAAATTTCCAATGCTTGAATTTGCGTTTTGCTTAGTTTTTTAGGTACTGAATCGATTACACAAAGTGTACCTAGGTTGTAGCCATTTGTAGATTTAATGGGCATTCCTGCATAAAATCTAATATTTGGGTCTTCGGTGACCAATGGATTATCATAAAATCTTTCATCAGCTAAGGTATTCTCAACTATGAAAATATCATCACTATAAATAGCATGTCCGCAAAAGGAAACATCTCTGCTGGTAGAATCGACAGTTACCCCTTTTTTTGATTTAAACCATTGTCGATCAGTATCAATTAAGGTGACTAAAGATATGGGAACCCCGCAAATGATAGAAGCAAGTTCAACTAATTCATCAAAATCTTTCTCCTGCTCAGAATCTAAAATTTTTAATCTGCGGAGTTCTCTTAACCTTTCATTTTCGTTATTTGGAATTCCAGGCTTAATCATTGTCTAATTTATCAGTAAATAATTGAATATCAGAATTTTTTAAGAGTTACTATTATATTCAAATTATTTATTTGTCAATTACATTACGATAATTGACCAACTTCGGATTCATTGTTGATTTTTTTCACCAAACCTTGCAAAACTTTTCCTGGACCGCTTTCAATAAATATTGAGGCACCGTCTTGCACCATTTGATGGACAGATTGAGTCCATTTGACTGGTGCTGTCAATTGGGCTATTAAATTTTCTTTAATAGTTTCTATATCAATTGATCCTTGTGCATTTACATTCTGATAAACAGGACATTTGGGTTGGCTAAAGTTCGTTTCCTTGATGGCCTTAGCTAATTCTTCTCTAGCCGGTTCCATTAGAGGAGAGTGAAATGCACCTCCCACTGGTAAAGGTAAAGCCCTTTTTGCACCTGCCTCTTTCATTTTTTCACATGCAATTTCTATTCCTTTTTTTGAGCCTGAAATGACTAATTGTCCTGGACAATTGTAATTGGCTGGAACAACTACCTCCTCCTTAATCTCGCTGCAGACCTTTTCCACTACTTCATCTTCTAATCCTAAAACAGCTGCCATAGTAGAAGGGTTGATTTCACAGGCTTTTTGCATGGCCAAAGCTCTTTTGTAGACTAGTTTTAGTCCATCTTCAAAAGATAAGGTGCCATTTGCCACCAATGCTGAGAATTCGCCTAGTGAGTGACCAGCTACCATTTCAGGCTTAAAGTCTGGGTGAACCAATGCGTTGATTACTGAATGTAGAAAGACTGCAGGCTGAGTTACTTTGGTTTCTTTCAATTCTTCAGCTGTGCCTTCGAACATTATTTTTGTGATTTCGAAACCTAATATTTCATTAGCTCTGTCAAAAAGTTTTTTGGCTTCAGAGTTGTTTTCGTATAATTCTTTTCCCATTCCTGGATATTGGGCTCCTTGCCCTGGAAATACATAAGCTTTCATGTTATAATTGTTTTTTTAATGAACCTTGGAATTCGCAATAAATTTAATGGATTCAATGTCATCAAGTAGAATCCTTTAAGTTTATGCTCTTTTCATAGGTGATTCTTTACGATTTAAAATTTGTACCTAATTGCGGTGGCAAGTTATAAATTTTTGGAAAATCTGAATAGCAACATGACTCTTAATCCATTTCCACAAATCTATTCTTGATTTCTTCTGAAGGCATTCTGCAAGTATCTCTTTTTCCAAACCATTTGTAGCGATTTCTTGAAATTTGGTCATAAACAAAATCTCTAACGAATTTTGGAAATATTATGAATATGTACAATGCTTTCCAAGGGCCATTTAAATTTTTGGCCACTTTAAGTGCTGCCGTACTTTTTGAATAGATTTTATTTGAATCTACTAATAGGATACTGTCGGTATTCTCTCGGATAGATAAGGGTACATGCTTTTCAGCTGCGTTAGATTGCAAAGGCGCAAATTTAAAATGGCCTTTTTTATCATGATCAATAATGAAGTTTACAGCTCCATTACATAAATTACAAACGCCATCGAAAAATATGATAGGTTTTGAAGACTTCAAGCTATCTTATGATTTGAACATACCCTTTATAACTTTGTTGACGGTTTTCCGGCCTTAACATATCAAAGGTTACAATAGCTTCAAAGAAATAAGTTGCTGATGGCAGTGGTTCACCGCCAAAATTGGTGCCGTCCCAATTAATATACAAACTATTTTCCCCACCGCTTTCATAAGAGTACAGCTGTTTTCCATATCTGTTGAAAACCCTAAACTCAATTTTTTCAACAAAACGTGGACATTTCTCTAAAGGAATAGTAGCCGCCTGAGTGAAATCCTTATTAAAGAAAGGAGTGAAGGTATCATTCTTGTTGTCTCCATTCGGAGTAAACACATTTGGAAAAGCTATATTAGGACAATTATCCTTACAGAAAATCTCGGAGAATTGACTTCTATTTTCAGATTGATCAACTGCCCTAATCCTATAACAGCCAGCAAATTCAGGAAGATTATCATGAATAAAAAAAGTGTCTTGGGTGGTTCCAATTAGTTCAAATTCACTTTCCAGATCACTCTGAAAGAAAATTTCATAATAACCGATCTGGCTATCACAGCTATCCGCTAAATCTGCTTCCCAGAATAGCTCGTTTTGGAACTGATTAAATTCACAATCTTTATCAGCTAGGAATTCTAAGCATTTTTCAGGGGATTCGATTTGAAAGCCAACATCGAAAGGTGGACATGGATCTATTTGATCATCTGGCCTCGCGCAAAGAATCTGAGAATTATTGAGTAGGGGCTCAAAGATATCTTCGTTCCCATATCCTCCTGATGTGGTAACATAATAACAATACTCCTCCATATTGGATAAGTTTTGATTATTAAATTGACCACTGTCCAAATATTGGAATCCAAATTGAGTTACATCTACAGAATCGATTAAGGTCAACTGATTTGGGTCGCCTCCAGCCTTATTTCTATATATATAATGATATGGGTAATCTTGATTTGTGTTTGACCATGGTACTTTTGCCTCCCAATTTAATTCTATTGATTCAAACAATCCAACGGATGATAACCTTACCGTAGATGCTCTGGCTGAGATTTCAATTAAATTTTCTTCAATTACCTCATCATCTAGCAAATAAAGCTCTAATTGATAAGAATAAATCTCTGAGGCTGTATTCAAATCTGAAACGGTAAAGGTAGTATCATTTTCAATGATTGCTATGGGTTCAAAGCCACCGCCATTACTTCTTAAGACTTGATATTTATATGGTTCAGGATAAACATCCGTATCAATATCTAACGGAGGTAACCAGCTTACAATGATTTCGCCATTTTCGGAATCAGTTTCCTCAATGCTTACGTTAGTTATCACAGGGCCTGTGGCCGCAACTTGTTGACAAACCTCGTCTGAAGCGTAACTAACTCCACCTTTTGGCAATTCAAAAACGGCAACTAATCTGTAGCAATAAGTGGCTCCAAAATCCAATCCTTGATCAGCATTATCATCCAAGAAAGTGTTTTGACCTACTTCGATTGCACCAATCAGTTCATAACCGCCATTTTCTGGAATGCCGATTTCGCAATTTTCAGGCTCAAATTCAAAGCTGTCTACCCTTCTGTACACTTGGACCACTTCAGCATTACCACAATTATATTCATCCCAGCTTATTTCGATGGAGCGTTGAGGCTTACTTTCTGCGACCACATTTTTTGGTGATGGAGGGACCACCGTTACACTCCAGGTTTCGAAAGTTGTCAAGCGTATTCCAGGACCACTATCGGTCGCTTTAAACCTTACCAGATATGGATCTTCTCTAATATGAGAGCAATCAGTTTGCCACGAGAAATTTGAAATAGCAGGAGATTCAAAGAAATCATTGCTTGTTGGGCTCAAAACAGCTGGTGGTGATAAGACAAACGGACCACCAAAACCTTCTATTCGAACCAGTGATTCAGGATTCGGGTCAGTAGCTATTATTTCCGCCTCAAGCAAAGTTCCTGCTTCCACGCATGTGTCGAGTGGTATTTGTAATTCTGGTGGGTCGTTATCGGTTTCATCCACAATGATTTGCATGTCACGAGTAACGCTCCCTAGAAAACGCCATTCCCCTGCAATTTTCCGCCATTCTTCAGCAATAAAAGCAACGTTAAATTCTCCTTTTAGACCTGGTGCATCCCATATTAAATCACCAAGAACCTCGTCTAATGTTAGAGTAGCTGGATCTTCCTGTTGACTGTCGAGTCCTCCTGCTGCAATCTCTGGTGATCTAAAGTTTGGTACGTTTACTCCTTGTCTGCTTTGAGGGGTTACCATTTTAAAAGCAATACTATCACCATTAATATCGAAGGCTCCTGGATTATGGTAAAATAAAACTCCAATAGCGCCTTTATCTACAGGTGGTATTAAGAAAATAGGTGTGTCATTGCATCCAAAGAAGGGGTCTATTCTAATCAAAGTCTCCACATAGAAAGAAACTGCACCGGAATTACTCATATTGATAATCCCTACATTCCTAAAATCTTCTACATAAGAAACATTGTAGTTCCCATCAGCACTATAATTATGAGTGATCTTGAATTCAACTAACTCTATTTCATCGTCAATTATCTCTTTTCTACTAAAGCCATCAGGGTTTAACATTATAGATTCTCCATCACCAAATTTGAATTCTCCATTTCCAAATAGAATGTCAGAGCCAGTGTCTCTATAGGCCGTCAAAGTAAATTCATACTCCCTTCCACTACAGCCGACTCTTCTAGCAGTGATTTCACCTGCTCTTATGTGTGTAGCGAGTGTTTCTCCTAAAGTGCAGAATATCAATATAGTAAATAAGGTGATTTTTTTCACAGGTATAGTATTGATAAGAATATCTAAAACGTTAAATTAAAAAATATTGTTCTCAAAACATCAAAACATTCAAGAATCATTATAAGTTATTTGCACATCCAAAATAAGCAATATTATTTAGAATTGTTTAAAATAGAAAACACAATTGTTTTGTAAGTGTTCCAAATGTAACTTTGAGACGAACAATATATTATAAACCTAATAATTAAAATAAAATATATGAGTTGGCTTTCTGATACTTTAACAAGTACAATCGGTAGGAAATTGGTGATGTCCCTTACCGGTCTTTTTTTAATCATTTTTTTGGTGGTCCATTTGGCAGGAAATTTTCAGTTATTAGCTGATGATGGTGGTTTGGCATTTAATGCATATGCCAAATTCATGACTTCGAATCCTATTATTAAATTCACTTCTTACGGACTTTATGCATTTATCTTAATCCATATCATCATGTCTATCGCTTTGGCTGCAAAGAATAGAGCAGCCAGACCTGTTGGCTACGATCAGGTAAAGGGTTCTGCGAATAGCTCGTTTTCTTCCAGAAATATGGGGATTTTGGGATTTATAATTTTCGTTTTTTTAGTTATCCATTTAAGGAATTTTTGGTACGAAATGCATTGGGGTTCAATTCCTATGGACGAAGCCGGAAACAAAGACCTGTATGCAGTTGTTAATGCAGCATTCGCAGAATGGTGGTATGTGGCAATTTACGTGGTATGTATGGTGGGATTAGCTTTTCACTTATCTCATGGTTTTTCAAGCGCTTTTCAAACGCTCGGAATTAACCATAAAAAGTATACACCATTCATTAAAAAATTAGGAATCGTATATGCAATCCTTATTCCGGCTGCATTTGCTAGTATTCCATTAATCATGTTTTTCAATAGTTAAGGATAATTACTGTACTATGAATTTAGAATCAAAAATACCTGAAGGTCCATTAGCAGAGAAATGGACAAATCATAAATTTAATGTAAAGCTGGTAAACCCAGCTAATAAGCGAAAATATGATGTTATTGTTGTTGGTACTGGTTTAGCAGGTGCTTCGGCTTCAGCTTCCTTAGCCGAACTTGGATACAATGTAAAAGCATTTTGTTTTCAAGATAGTCCAAGAAGGGCGCACTCAATTGCCGCTCAAGGAGGTATTAATGCAGCTAAGAATTATCAAAATGATGGCGATAGTGTATTCCGTCTTTTTTACGATACTATCAAAGGTGGTGACTACCGTTCCAGGGAAGCAAATGTGTATAGACTTGCGGAAGTAAGTGTTAACATTATAGATCAATGCGTGGCTCAAGGAGTTCCATTTGCAAGAGAATATGGTGGTTTACTTGCAAACCGTTCTTTTGGGGGTGCTCAAGTGTCAAGAACATTCTATGCCCGTGGACAAACAGGGCAACAACTGCTATTAGGAGCCTATAGTGCCTTAAGTCGCCAAGTGGCAAATGGAAAGGTAGAGTTGTTTCCTAGAACTGAGATGTTAGATTTAGTGATGGTGGATGGAAAAGCTAAAGGAATTGTTACCCGTAATTTAGTAACAGGTAAAATTGAATCGCATAGTGCACATGCCGTTGTTTTAGCTTCTGGTGGGTATGGGAACGTATTTTACCTTTCCACTAACGCGATGGGGTCAAATGTTACCGCAGCTTGGAGAGCACACAAGAAAGGCGCTTTAATGGCTAATCCTTGCTATACTCAAATTCACCCAACATGTATTCCGGTTAGTGGAGATCATCAGTCTAAATTGACTTTGATGTCAGAGTCATTAAGGAATGATGGTCGTGTATGGGTTCCAGCAAGCAAGGAGTTAGCAGATAAAATTAGAAAGAAAGAAATTCATCCGAATGATTTAAGTGAAGATCAAAGAGACTACTACTTAGAAACAAAATATCCGGCATTTGGTAATTTGGTTCCAAGGGATGTGGCTTCCAGAAATGCCAAGTATGTTTGTGATGAGGGTAGAGGAGTTAATGAATCTGGCAAAGCTGTTTACCTTGATTTTAGAGATGCGATCAATAGAGATGGTGAAGATACGATTGCTGGTAAATACGGTAATTTGTTTGACATGTATCGTCAAATTACTGGTAGTAATCCATATAAAGAGCCAATGATGATTTATCCGGCAGTACATTATACTATGGGTGGTCTTTGGGTTGATTACAATTTGAAAACCAATATAGATGGCCTGTATGCTACTGGGGAATCAAATTTCTCAGACCATGGTGCCAATAGATTAGGAGCTAGTGCATTAATGCAAGGGCTAGCAGATGGTTATTTTGTAATTCCTTATACAATCGGTAATTACTTAGCTGGTGAAAAATATGAGAAAATAGGTACTGACCATGAAGCTTTTAAAGAAGCGGAAAAATCAGTGAAAGATAATATTGATAAGTTACTTTCTATTAAAGGAACCAAATCAGTTGACCACTACCACAAAGAATTAGGAAAAATTATGTGGGATTACTGTGGCATGTCTAGAACAGGAGAAGGCTTGAAAAAAGCCAAAGAGATGGTGAGAGAATTAAGAGCTGATTTCTGGAAAAATGTAAAGGTTTTAGGTACGAATGAAGAATTCAATAGTTCTTTAGAAAAAGCTTCAAGAGTTTCTGATTTCTTAGAGCAAGGAGAGTTAATGATAGATGATGCATTGCATAGAGAAGAATCTTGTGGAGGACACTTTAGAGAAGAGCATCAAACGCCAGAAGGTGAGGCTAAACGTAATGATGAGGATTTTGCTTATGTAGCCGCTTGGGAGTATACAGGTCCTGAAAAACCTGAGACACTTCACAAAGAACAATTGATATTCGAAAATGTAAAACTGACACAGAGAAGCTACAAATAAGCTTTTAGTCATCTAAAATATTTTAATTATGAAATTCAAATTAAAAATCTGGAGACAGAAAAATAATCAAGATAAAGGAGCATTTAAAACTTATGATTTGGATGGTGTGTCATCTGATATGTCATTCTTGGAAATGATTGATGTTTTAAATGAACAGTTAACCGATAAAGACGAAGATCCCGTACATTTTGACCACGATTGTCGTGAAGGTATATGCGGAATGTGCAGTATGTACATTAATGGAGAGCCACACGGCCCATTAAGAGGAGTAACTACTTGCCAACTTCATATGAGGAGTTTCCAAGATGGTGAAACAATCACAATTGAGCCTTGGAGAGCAAAAGCATTCCCAATCGTTAAAGATTTAGCTGTTGACAGAAGTGCATTTGATCGAGTAATTCAAGCCGGTGGATATGTGAGCGTTAACACAGGTGGAACTCCAGATGCTAACGAAATACCAATTCCGAAATCCGTAGCAGACGAAGCTTTTGATGCCGCTACTTGTATTGGATGTGGAGCTTGTGTTGCAGCTTGTAAAAATGCATCTGCAATGCTTTTTGTAAGTGCAAAAGTTTCTCAGCTATCCATGTTGCCTCAAGGCAAAGTAGAAAGTTCAGAAAGAGCACAAAAAATGGTAGCCCAAATGGATGAAGAAGGTTTTGGTGCATGTACAAACACAGGAGCTTGTTCTGCTGAATGTCCTAAAGGGATTGACTTATCCAATATAGCAAGAATGAATAGAGAATATTTGGGAGCTAAAGTGGGTTCTCAGGATTAATTAAATATTGAATTATTTTGAAAAGGGCTTCGGCCCTTTTTTTGTTTCCTTTTTTTGTGATTTTATTTCAAAATCCATACTTTTGGATTTAAAATAAAGCTAGAAAACAACCAAATCCCCAGTCATTCCATTTCAACTAAAACCATACCCTCCTAAAAACATACGAAAAGTGTTAGCACGAGCTAGAAGCTTGTGCTTTTATAGCCATTATTTTAAATTATTGATCATCATTCTATTGAAAAAGGTTAGCGTGAGTTTCCAAGTCGTGCTCACACTTTTAATAAGCACATTAGTCCTTTTAAACCCAACTACCTCTTATTCCCAATCAGCCGCCAACCCTGTGCAGGTGACCTCCAACTTGATACCTCCGTATAGCCTTTACCTCTCTGACTATAGCGATGCCAACCAAAACAAATGGAATATCCAGTTGTTGCTTCGTGATTTTACCCAAACTAACTATCAAGCCAAACTCCGGATCACCATTGAAGGAGCGGGTATTAGATTAAGAACCCGAAGAGGTTTTAGTCCGGGACCCATCAGGCTTGATCCTGGAATGCCCTACCAAGTTGACGCTACTGACTTGAGTCAATACCTTAATATCCAAAATATGGAAGTCAGCGGCATCAACCGCAGCCAACTGGCCTCCACTCAAAAGTTACCGGAAGGATTTTATCAGTTTAAGATAGAAGTACTAGATTATAATAGAAGTAACAGGGTTAGTAATATCGGGACCTCGATGGCATGGCTGGTGCTTAATGATCCGCCATTATTAAATCTTCCTTTTGAAGAAAAGATCAGGCTGCAAGACCCGCAGCAAATACAGTTCCAGTGGACACCACGGCATACCTCCTCTCCCAACAGTGCATTTGAAACAGAATATGTTTTTAAGCTGTGGGAAATATGGCCAGAAGGCAGAAATCCCAATGAAGTAGCCAGAACCACTCGACCTTTATTAGAAACTACTGTCATAACCACCAGCTATTTCTACGGACTCAATGATGCCATGTTGATTCCAGGAAGAAGTTATGCATGGCAGGTGCAGGCTCTTAATCTCAATGGTCGTGACTTATTCAAGAACCAGGGTAAAAGTGAAGTGAAATCTTTTCAGTACGGGGATGCTTGTCAACCCATTACCAATTTGGGAGCAGAGGCCATGGGCACCGACCGCATCCGAATACGGTGGCAGGGCGAATGGAATCATAACCGTTATATAGCACAGATAAGAAAAACAGGAGAAGAAAAATGGTTCAATTACGGTACCAATCTGGAAACTCAGGTGGTCTATGATCTGCAAGCTGATACAGAATATGAAATTAAGGTTATCCCCAGCTGTGGAGCCATAGAAGGCGATACAGAGAACATCCTCACATTAAAGACACTCCAACAGGAAATACAGGATTTTGACTGTGGAGCAGAACCTAATAGGCCGGAGATTACCAACCAAGAACCCATAGACCAATTACAGATAGGTGATCGAATAACCGCAGCAGGATTTACAGTAATCCTGACCGAACTCAACCAACTGGGTGATAGCTATACAGGAAGGGGTTTGATAGAAGTGCCTTTGTTCAACGGGGCTAGAGTGGAAGCGGTGCTCAACAGCATTACCATCAATACCGACAAGCAACTAATCAATGGTAATATAGAGAGTGTCTATAACCCTACGGGTCCATTTATCATAGGCTTGGATCAAGGCGATCCTGAACTTAGCGAAGAGGGAACGGGCGATCAGGAAGAGGGAGAGGAAGACAGCTTTGACGAGCTTCCCGAACCCGACATCAAGATAGAAGACGAGATAGCTGATGTGATAGTAGATGAAGATACTGGTGTTATCACGATAATAGATTCAGGAGGAAACGAAACGGATATAGACCCCGAAACGGCTGATGAAAATGAAGATGGAGATATTGTGATAGAGGATGATGTAGGAAATATTTGGGTCGTGGGTGATGATGGAGAAGTGAGTGGGCCTTATAATGACAATCCATCAAATCCGGATGCGCTACCTGAAGACGCTACGATCGATTATTTCGTCCAATTTAAAGCAAGCCCACAGCAGCTATACGGGTTTGATAGCAAGCAGTACGAAACTTTAGCTGGAAATTATACTCAAACGACCCTCAATGGAGAGGCTTATTGGATGGCTTGGAAATCAATTTCCATGGGAAGTTCAGACCCTGTGCTGGCTGAGGCCACAGGCACAGATGAATTTCCTGAAGCCGTGGGCTTTAAAAACTTATCGACTAACCTTGGATTTGCACCGGGAGAAGAGGTAAATGAGAAAAGTGTAAGGGTGCAGACCAGCACAGAAGACGAGGAAGTAACAGCATTTGTGTTACAAGAAAGAACCAATGCTGAGGGTGAAACAGAAGAAGAGCAAGTGCCAGTAGGAAAGTTGAAGGTGAAGCAATACGATCTGATTAGCAATAAGGTAGTGATTGTCCCAGTCAACGATGCAGAAGTTCCAGTTGCTTCCAGCCTTCAGCAAGAACTAAATCAAATTTATGGACAAGCAGTTGCCAGTTGGGATTTGAACATAGCCGAACCCTACGAAGTAAGTTCAGATGTGCTAGAGAACTTAAATGAAGGCGAGAGTGGATGGCTAGCCAGTTTTCCGCAAAATATGCGGCAGTTTAATCGCGACTATAAGCGCAGCGTAGAATTTGATAATGATGCTTATTACCTATTTGTGATCAATGAAGAGGTAGCCGATATAGCCGGCTTTATGCCTTTAAAAAGGCAGTATGGTTATATTTATTCCAATAATACCAACAATTTAAGCAAAACCATTGCCCACGAGCTCGGTCATGGCGCCTTTAGATTATACCATACTTTTAGCGATGAAGGCTACGTAGCAGCAAAAAATGCTACTAATAACCTAATGGATTACAAGGATGAGGGCACCGACCTTTATAAACACCAATGGGATTTGGTTCATGATCCAGAAGCGATGGTAAGTTGGTTGAATGAAGATGAGGAGGGGGAGATGGCTATTGAAACTAATTCACAAAAAGTTCTTGACTTAGTAAATTTACTTAGGCAATCAAATCGAGATAGCATAAATGACCTAAATATTACTTCATTTATTGAAAATTATTATTCTTATAAAGGAAATATCAGGATTGGAGAAAATGATCCTTTTAAGATTATTGTGGAGCATTGGTACTACTCAGGAGACCATATTATAGACCCAATGATTGAATATGCATATTTGAGTTCTGAAGATGCCAATCAAGCAATCCTTGAGTTTGATGGAAGAATTGGGAATGACAACATAAAACCAATGCTACGTTTACGGGTAAAACAAAGTGCATATCCTCAATTAAGTCGTTATATTTTCGGGGACGATACGCTAAGAGTAAAAATGTCTGTTGATTTAGTTGCAGAGAATCTTAAAAATACATTAAGTAGTTTTTCAATTGATAATGATTCAGTGTCAGGTTTCATTATTGAGAGGGAAGCAGGGACATTAAGTCAAGAAAGAACAAGGGGAAGTGAAAAACGGATTCCTGGTGAAACTTACTTGTTCGAAGAAAATAATTGTGAAACAAATAGACTTAATTGTTTGAATGAATTTACTATAATTACAACTACTGAAAAGTCTGGAACAAGAACAGGAATTTTAATTCATTCTGGAACAAATTATACAGATATCACGGGATGTTTAATTCCAGTTGGTACAAATTACACCTCCAGTTACATAAATTTTGATATTGGAGGAGAAATTCAACCAATAACTATTTATGAATCAAATGGCACATCCGTTAACACATTGAATTCTATAAATGAGTATATCAGCAGAAGAAACAGTTATGCAGAAAACAATGATTTGATTATTAAAATGGAAATTGAAATAAATAGATAACGTATAGTATGAAAAAGTTAATATTAATTCATGTTATTTTCTTGAATTTGTTTAATAGTTTTTCTCAGGTACAAGTTGTAGAAGAAAAAGTATACTCAGAAAACTTAAGGGAAGTATCAAGTCCAATTAAGGCAAGTATAATTGAAGATTTTGATAATTTAAATATGTTTGAGTATGCTCATACTCTTCCCGAATTATTATCTGTCTTAAATAAAAGTGAAAAATACAAACGAAAATGGATTGCCTATTTAAACTCATTATCTCAGAAAATAAGTGACACAACTGAAAGTAGATATTATGCAAGCAAAGATTCTTTAGTGATAATACTTCAATCAACATTTTTTTATAATACTCTACAACAAATAAAAACAGAAAATATTGAGAATAAAGATGCATTGCTATTTTTAAAAAATAATTTAAAAAAATTAAGTACATGCAGTAGCATTTCAAATTCCGATATTTTAGATAAAATTCAGATATCTGATCAACGAGGTTATACTAATTTTTGGTATTTTTTTCAGGTTTTTGGATGTGATTTTGTTCAAAATATTGTTTTAGAAGATGAAGAATTAAAGCGTTATTTTTTAATGAATATTGAAGAATTTGAAATTATTTCAACCTACAAGATACCCTATGAATTACAGAAGCTTAAATGGCAGAATATCCAAGAAAGATTAAATGGAAATAGAGATTGTAAAGGAATTGTAAATCAAATGAACAGCAGAGAAATTGGTATTTTTGATGATGACAAAGATTTTTATTCTACAGGATTGAAGGAGGGTATAAATAAATTAAGTGAAAGAGAGTTTTAGCAATAGGATTTAGTGTTTTTTCGAAAATTGCAGTAGAAATTGGCAAAGTAATAGATTCAATAATAAATTATTTGAACATGGGTTCTGTAACGTCCCTTTAGATTTAATTGAAAGGTTTTGAAGCCACAAAGATATTGAATGGGGTGGGATGGATTGGAATGGATACTCTGTTGATTATATGCATTTTGAGATTGAGGAAAGTAAGACAAGTGATTACCTAAAATGAAAGGATATTTGTATGAATAAAAATATATTAGTATTACTTTTTGTGATGTTTATTTATGTACCAAGCTGTTTTGGTCAAAATCAAACATTAAGAGATTCGTTACTTATGTTCCACACAGAGGAAGAATTAGAAGAGATGTCATTGACTGAAATTCAAAATGTAATAAGAAAAATAAGAGGGCAAGAATTAATTCCTGAAAAAATTAAGGATAGCTTAGACTTTTATGGGATATATAAGCTAAATAAAAATTCAATAGATACAGCCCAAAAGAAACAAAATATTGATAAATACATTACTCGTTTATCTAGAGATACTAGTAATTTAAAGAAAAGAATTATACCTAACTCATTTGTAGATATATATAATAGGTTTTTGTCTGGTTTTTATTTAGATATTCGGGAGAGAGATTTACGTCATAATAATTATAAAAATTACACTACAAAATCAGGTAGTGAGTATTCATTTGACATAAATGATTTTAATAATCATGCTAAAAGAACATATTACTATGATGAAGAAGATATAGTTTTAGTGGAAATAGAAACTAGAAATGGAATTTTTAAAAAAGAAGAATCACTTTATCTTAGACAAGTACCTCCATATCGTACAGAGTTAAATTACTTTGCTTTCAACAATGGAGAATTAGTTTTTTATAAAAAAATATTAAAAGGGGAGGTTTATACTGGTTATGGTAAATCTTATGAAGAAATTGCAAATTCAACAACTACCCCAGTGGAAATTGAGATACGATATTTTTACAAAAGTAATAATTTTTTAACCTTTACTGGGGGGGCAGAATTGACGAAAAATAATTGGAAGAATCTGATTGCAAATATAGAATTAGAGGAGATTATTCATCGTTCTAACGAATTTGTAATTATAGCAAGAAATTATTTAGCAGAGCTAAATGGATTCGACAAAAAAGAAAATGATTATTTAAATTCGACTTTGAATTCCGTAGTTACATATGAGGATGTGAATGATTAACTTACTAAGTTTTCTTATTTCATTTATTATTATCTATAAAATTCATTTAATAAACCCCCATGAAACCCCTCATAACCATAACCCTACAATTCATCAGCATTACTATGTTGGCTCAGTCTCCAGTTGTTACGCTCAACCAATATTTCAAAGAAGCCAAAAATGGTAGCTATGCAACAGCTCCTCAAAGCTTGTTTGATCAAGGAAATGATTTTGACCTGCTTCTTTCTGAACTCGAAAAATATCAATCCGATAGCACAGCTCGGATTCGTGCTAAGGCATATCGTTTAAGCAATAGGATTGCTCAAGTTTCGGAGGATGAGTCAGTAAAACAAAAAGCAATTGACCAGCAAATTAAAGCGCTAAATGATCCGGACAGAGGCATTGCTGGGAATGCTATTGAGGCTATGACTAATTTCAAAAATACTGTTTTTATAGAAAGTCAGAAGACTAGAATCTTAAATCATTTAAATGCTGAAACGCCTCATTTCAATGATTTCGTCAAACTTCTGGGTTTCTTGCAATTGAAAAAAGCAGAATCGCAATTGGTAGGCTTAATAGCCCTTAAGGAGTCTCCAGTAACCAAATGGAATATTCGCTTAGCTTTGGCAAGAATGAACAATCAGTCTGCTATAGAATACATTATAAGTAAACTTGAAAAAGCCCCCATTAATGATGCTTTTGCCTATGATATTGTACCGGGTTTGGTTTATACTCGTCAACCTCAAATATTTAAATTTTTAGAAAGTCAAATCCTAAACGATGAAGCCAATTGTAGTACGGCTGACCCCAACAGCAATCAAAAAATCACTTGTGCATATCGAATTATGGAAGCGATTGCTCCTCCAATTGAGAACTTCCCACTGCCCACTGATGAATTTGGAGATTTAATGGTGGATGATTACGAAAAGGCTTTGATAGAGCTCCGCAAATGGTTTGAGCAAAATGAAACTTATTCCCTCAATCAAGAAGTGTACTAAGCTAAGCATTTCTTTTGTAATGATATATATATATATATATATATATATATATATAGAAAGTCACTTGTTGCTTGATTTACAGTTATTTAATTAATAAGAAAAAATAGAGCGCATATTCTCCATTCTTAAGCGCGTCTTCGACACTATCTGACTTTCCTCGGATTTTACGAATTGCCAAATTTTTCGTAGTTTAAGTTTTAATCCAATCTTATTGTTGAAATACAATTTTCATTTTTGATACTATAGAATATGCATATTATAGATATTTCTATTTTTATAGCTTATATGATTGCCATGTTAGGGGTGGGATATTATTTCCTACGATCAAACAAGGGGATGGATGATTACTACGTGGGAGGTAGGAAAATGACCAGCTGGCATATTGGATTAAGTGTTGTGGCTACAGATGTTGGAGGTGGGTTTTCAATCGGTTTGGGCGGACTAGGCTTTACCATTGGGATATCAGGTTCTTGGATGCTCTTTACAGGATTGATAGGTGCGTGGCTAGCTGCGGTTTTTCTAATTCCTATAGTTAGAGGGAATAAAGCATTTGAAAAATTCCACACTATGCCTCAATTGTTTGCGTACTTTTTTGATAAGAAGACGGCATTATTAGCTGCCTTAATTTCAGCAATTGGTTATTTGGGTTTTACTAGCTCCCAAATATTAGCTGGGGCAAAATTAGCTTCCGGAACATTTCCCGAATTGGGCTTGAATCATGCATTAATTATCATGGGGGTTATCGCAGTGGTCTATACCGTCATGGGTGGTATAAAAGCAGTGATTTACACCGATACCATTCAATGGATACTTTTGCTAGGAGGACTAATTTTCATTGGAATTCCGCTTTCTTATACCGCGGTAGGGGGATGGCAGGCTATAAAGGAGACTTTAGATCCTGAGATGCTTTCTTTTACTAATATCGGCTGGCAAGATATAATATATTGGGTTGTTACCATTATCCCTATCTGGTTTGTAGGCATGACATTGTATCAAAGAATCTATGCAAGTAGAGATGTCAAGACTGCGAAGAAAGCATGGTTTATTGCAGGTGTGTTTGAGTGGCCAATTATGGCATTTATGGGAGTTGCATTGGGCGTTTTGGCTAGGGTGGCGGCAGATCAAGGAATGTTTGCAGCTCTGGGGCCTGAAAATATAGCGGAAGCAGATCCAGAAAAGGGTTTGCCCATGATGCTAGCTACTGTTCTCCCTGTTGGATTGTTGGGTATAATGATGTCCGCATATTTTTCAGCCATACTTTCTACAGCTGATAGTTGCTTGATGGCATCTTCAGGAAATATTGTCTCAGATTTTATAAAGAAATTCACCAATAGATTTAATTCTGATAAAAAAGAGTTACGGTTATCTCAAGTGGTAACCTTGATCGTTGGGGCTGTAGCGCTTTTACTTGCCAGTGCTATGGAAAATGTGTTAAGTCTAATGCTATACAGTTATGCTTTTATGGTTTCAGGTCTTTTTATCCCGATTTTAGGTGGATTGTTTTGGAAAAAGAGCAATAGTAACGCAGCATTTTGGGCTATGATAACCGGTGGTTTAACTACAGCATTACTTCAGGCTAATAAAATCACCTTCGGAACTGCAACTAAAATGCCTGAATTACGAACATTTATAAGTGAAGCAAAATCAAGTATAGATTTTATCGGGATTAGCATCGATAGTATGTCGCCCGGTCAAGTGGTAGAATCAATTAATAAAATGCAGATTATTGGAATTCCTTTTTCTGATATTTTATTTAAATTACCCGCAGGATTAGATCCCAATGTATTTGGAATATCATTTTCAGCAATAATTTTCGTAACTTACTCTCTAATTTATCCTAAAAAATAATAACTACATGGAATTTCAAACTTTAACTTCAATAGACTCAGCAACAACTTTACAAAAAAACGAGATTGCGGATTTCCTTCATACTCATCTTGATGAATTCGGTGATTCTAAAGATGACATTATGAAATGTCTGGATTATGCACTCAGTTCATTTGGTCATCAAGGTGGATTTGTAGTTTTAGCTAGAGAGAGTGGAAGTATTAAAGGAGCAGTAGTGGTCAACCAAACAGGAATGTCAGGTTATATCCCTGAAAACATATTGGTGTACATAGCTGTTCATTCTGACCAGAGGGGTAAAGGAGTTGGTAAAGAGCTGATGAGAAAAGCAATCAATACAGCGAAAGGAGATATTGCCCTTCATGTGGAACCAGAAAATCCTGCCAAATTTTTATATGAGAAATTAGGCTTCACCAACAAATATTTGGAGATGAGGTTAAAGAAATAAATATGGCATTTTTAAAATTATACAAAGATAAACTTAAACATAACTTTGATTTTTTACACCAGCTTTTTACTAAAAATAACTTAGATTGGGGGGCTGTTACCAAGCTTTTTTGTGGCAACGAACTTTATTTGAAGGAAGTTATCAATTTGGGTTTCAGGGAGATCCACGATTCTAGGATTAAGAACCTGCAAAAAGTAAAGGAAATTGACTCTACTGTAAAAACCTGCTACATAAAGCCACCCGCAAAAAGGAGTATTCCAGATATAGTGAAATATGCTGATATGAGCATGAATACGGAATATTATACTTTGAAACTCCTGTCAGATGAGGCTGTTCGACAGAAGAAGAAGCACAAGGTGATCATCATGGTAGAAACTGGTGATTTGAGAGAAGGGGTGATGGGTGATCATTTGATAGATTTTTATGCTAAGGTATTTGAATTACCCAACATTCAAATTGAGGGAATAGGAACGAATTTGAACTGCCTTCATGGTGTCATGCCTTCACAAGATAAGCTCATCCAGTTGAGCTTGTATAAACAGATTATCGAGTTGAAGTTCAACAGAAAGTTGCCTTTGGTTTCTGGAGGAACATCTGTCACTATTCCATTGATCATGAACAAGCAGATTCCTGCTGGGGTTAACCATTTCCGTATTGGAGAAACACTTTACTTTGGGGCTAATCTTTTTGAGGAAACTACCATTGAAGGAATGCATGATGATTGTCTGGAGCTTTTTACTGAAATCATAGAAATAACAGAAAAGCCAAAAGTACCGATGGGCGAAATGGCCGCAAATCCTCAGGGAGAAACCACTGAAATTGATGAATCATTGTATGGTGAGACCAGTTATAGGGCTATATTAGATATTGGGGTATTGGATATCGACCCTAAGTATCTGATTTTAGATGGTTATGACTTTGAAATTGTCGGTTCCAGCTCCGATATGATTGTGATAGATTTAGGAGAAAATGTTAAGAAGCGCAAAGTTGGAGATTTGATTAATTTTAAAGTTAAATACATGGGGGCATTAGGTATCTTAAATTCCAATTATATTGAAAAAACTGTAGAATAAAGTTTAAATGGTTTCTGGGATGAAAATGCATAAAGTGTTGTAATTTGAACCCGATTTTGGAATGAAGACTTTTTTTGCTCCGATAGAAGCCTGTTAGACTCTGTTAAAACTATTTTTTATGGATTTAAAGCTTGATGTAGAAGAGCTTGTAAAATTAAGACATCAATTACATGCCCATGCTGAAGTTTCCAATCAGGAAGAAAAGACTGCACAGATCATTCTAGAATTTCTTACGAGTTGTCAACCTGATAAAATCTGGCAAAATGTGGGAGGACATGGAGTGATTGCCTTGTTCAAAGGAAAAGAGGAAGGCGAAAATGTAGGTTTTCGAGCTGATTTGGATGCTTTACACATTGAAGAAACCATTCATTTAGCGTATGAATCCAAAACTCCTCATGTTTCTCATAAATGCGGTCATGATGGCCATATGGCAATGGTGGCAGGTATTGCAAGTTTTCTGCAAAAGAATCCCTTACAGAAAGGTAGTGTTTACGTGATTTTTCAGCCTGCTGAAGAAACAGGTGAAGGCGCTGAAAGGATAAATCAAGCGTTAAAAGACTTAAAAATCAATCTTGATTATTTGTTTGGGCTACATAATTTACCAGATTTTCAGAAAGGCACAATTTTTACGAAGTCAGGAACTTTTGCAGCTGCTTCAAGGGGGATGGTCATAAAACTATTCGGGAAAACTAGTCACGCGGCTGAACCTGAATATGGAATTAGTCCGGTCATTGCTATGGCTAAAATCAGCACAGAGATGACTCGTATTCATAGAATGGTGGATTTCTCTGATTTAACATTGGCAACTGTAATTCACAGTGAATTGGGGGAAATTGCATTTGGAACTAGCCCAGGTTATGGGGAGGTAAGAATTACCCTAAGAGCGATGAAAGATGAGGATATGTCCATTTTAATTGATGAAGCGGAAAAATTAGTGCATAAATATTGTGAGGATGATGGTTTAGGTTGTGAAATATCCTATACAGAAGTGTTTCCTTCTACGATTAATACTGCAGAATCCTTCGAGATTATTCAAAAAGCCGCTTCATCCATGGGAATTACATTTAAGCCTTTGGTTTCACCCTTCAAGTGGAGTGAAGATTTTGGACAATATAAAACGCAATTTAAAACTGGCTTCTTTGGAATTGGGTCTGGTGAGGATTGCCCGCATCTTCATGACGAGTTTTATGATTTCCCTGATGAAATTATTGAGCCGGGCCTCAAGATGTATATTGGATTAATGAGGTACTTTGAGCTTATAGCCTAAACTAAAGTAATCCTAGTTTTGGGCGTATTGATAATCATTGAATTATATTCTTTTTTTGTAAGTCTGTTTTCTTTAAACATAAATAGAAAAATATGGGTCAAAACATATTTAGTACATCCATGGTAACTCTAAGTAAAAGTGCGGTGCGACAAAATGTGCGATTTGTAAAAAGCAAATTATCGGATAATGTATTACTGTCAGCAGTGTTGAAAGGAAATGCCTATGGTCATGGCATAAAGGAAATGGTGCCGCTTTACGAATCGGCAGGAGTGAAGCATTTATCCGTTTTTTCGATCCATGAAGCGGAGGAAGTCTGTAAAGTAAAAAAGAATTCAACTCAGGTTATGATTATGGGTTGGATGGAAGATGAAGAGACAGAGTGGGTTATTGAAAATGATGTTGAGTTTTATGTTTTTGAAATCGGAAGGTTGAAAGCAGCAGTTGAGTTTGCCAGAAAAGTGGGCAAAAAAGCAAAAGTTCATTTAGAAGTTGAGACAGGAATGAATCGAACAGGATTTCAAGAGGAGCATTTGGCAGAGGTGATAGAAATGATGAAATCAAATGAAGAGCATATTGTTTTTGAAGGTCTTTGTACTCATTATGCTGGTGCAGAAAGTATCACCAATTACTTAAGGGTAATGGATCAAATCAAAAAGTATAATCAGCTTTACGATATTTTTAAAGAACACGGTTTAATCCCAAACAGGAGGCATACAGCATGTTCAGCAGCCGCCATGTCTTATCCCGAAACTCAAATGGATATGGTTAGGATCGGAATTTTATTGTATGGTTTTTGGCCGAGCCAGGAAACCTTTATTGCATATCAAAGAAGTAATGGTTACGGGCAGGAAGGACTCAGCAGAAGAGTGAAGCATCCATTAAAGCGAGTCATTAGTTGGAGAAGTAAAATAATGTCTGTAAAAGAAGTGCCTGTTGGGGAGTTTATAGGTTATGGAACCAGCTACCAGGCCACCAAGAAGATGAAAATAGCAACAGTTCCAGTTGGTTATGCATATGGTTTTGCTCGGTCCTTGAGCAATCAGGGGAGGGTAATTGTTAACGGAAAAAGGGTGGCGGTAATAAGTACCGTCAATATGAATTTAATGATTATCAATGTAACAGAATGCAAAAATGTCGGGAAAGGAGATGAGGTAATCATGATCGGGTCCAATGGTAAGGTAAATGTCACTGTTTCTAGTTTTGGAGAGCTAAGTAATCAATTGAATTATGAATTGCTGAGTAGATTACCCATGGATATACCGCGAAAGGTAGTGATTTAGCAGATTATTTAACCCTCTATATAAATTTTTATATAAAATATCACATAATTTATTGCAAATATGTAACATTAATTGTTAATTAGAGACGTAATAAAATTAAAACTTTTAAACCATTTGACATGAAAAGATTACTACTAGCTGTTGCAGCTTGTTTCGTAATAGCTTCCTCAAGCTATGCAACGAACGCAGATTTGTTTGAACTGAATGAGGAGAAGATCAATGCTGAGTTTGCTGAATTGAATGAATTGGAAGCTTATGTATCCATGAATGAAAATGTAACTATTCATAACATTTATCAAGAAAATGCAGGATTGGTTACAGGCATGAATTTATCTTACGGGCCTGAAGGTATGATGGGTCATAACAGGTTTTCGTTAGACGAAATGGAATGGGGTTCATTTGCTTGGGGTTTCTGCTGTTGGCCGATTGGTATTTTTACTGTTTTATTAAACAATGACAAAGGAAGTAACCATAAAATTTCTTTCTTCATTGGTTTAGGAACTTCGGTTTTATTAGGTGCATTATCTTCACCTGCTTATATTTCGTACTAAAATTAGAATTTAGTAAAAATCAATTGAAAAGGACTATCCCTCACGAGAGGGGTAGTCATTTGTTTTTATGAGACACATCCTGACATTAGTTTTCCTTTTTTTTTTAGCAAGTTTTTCGGCTTTTACTCAATCTTACTTCAGGGTAACTGCCGATTTTTCAATTAAAGATAAAAATCCCAAGGGCTCTGAGTTCTATAAAGGGAAAGTATATTTTGATAAGGAATTCAATAAGATCGTTTACCAAGTTTCATTTCCTGAACAGAAGACTTTGGTTTTGGCGGATACCCAAATGTATGTTTTGGTAAATAAGAAAATTGAAAGCCAGTCTTTTACACCAAGCACAAATAAATTTACCATTTTCAATTTAGCTTTAAGTGGTGATTTAAAAAATTACGGGCTAGATAAATCAGGTTACTATATTAATTCCATAGAAGAATCTGACGATCAGACTATTATTGAATGGTTACCCCCCGCAGGTTTAGAGGATAAATTGGGTAAGGCGGTTCTATCATTGAAAAATAATCAACTTTTTGGAATAGTTTTATTTAAGCCCAATGGTGAAATCATGGGGAAAAGATTTTATCAAAATTATGTAAGTGTCAATGGATTACCATTTCCAAAAAAAGTAATTCAAGTATCATATCTACATGGACAGGAATATTATAAAATCACTACATTTGAAAATATAAAAATTGATGAGCTGGAAAATGATGAGATGTATCGTATTGATCTTTATAATAAATAGTCTATGTTTTCAAGTCTGGTCGCAAGTTAGTTCGGAATTAGAAATATTAGGAGGAATTAAATACGATATAAATTCAGTTGAAAAAGTTAAGATAAGTGATCAATATGATCATGTGCATGTTAATACTAATGAAGTTCAGTTTGTGTTTTCAGGTCTTTTTCTTTTCTATAAGTCATTCATTTCTTCACAGGATGCTCAATCCTGTTCTTTTATACCCTCTTGTTCTGTTTATGCCTTGGAGGCTGTAAAAAAGCAAGGTGTCCTAAAAGGAATGATGAATGGATTTGACCGCTTATCGAGATGTAATTCGCTCTCTCCCGAGAAATATAAAATAGATCCTAAAACCAAACTTTTAATTGACCCTTTAGTAGTACAATGAAATTTTACATTTTCTTATTCTTGTTCGTCTTGAGTTTAAACCTATCCCAAGCGCAAGATATTTACACCTTCAATAAGAGTAAAGAATTCGCATCCTATTTGTTCAAGAGTGGACAATATGAATTGTCTGCAGTTGAATATGAAAGACTATTGTTTGTTGATAAAAATAGTGACTCTTTGAAAATCGCTTTGGTCAACAGCTATTATAAAAATGGTGAAGTGGACAGGGCAGTGAGAAGAACTGAATCATTGTATCCTTCACTTTCTGATTTTACAAGGACGATGTCAGAATTATATTTACAAATGTTAATTCTCGGGAAACAGTTCGAAAAATTTGATCAGAATGCTGTTCGGTTGCCAATTAATGAAAAAAACAGAACAATTTATGAACTGCATAGGGAGGTTTTGGCAGGAAACTGGGAAAGCGTGGAAGCAAAAATCCCGCAAATTTCCGCTAGTGACCACCCCTCAATTACTGGTTTAAAGAATTTATCATCACAAGCAAAAGCTTTCAAGCCCAAGAAACCATGGGTGGCTGTTATGATGTCTGCTGTTTTGCCGGGCAGCGGGAAGTTTTATACCGGTAATTACAAGGATGGGATTTTTAGTTTGTTCGTAGTGGGAGGGAGTGCCTTTCAAGCCTACAGGGGCTTTAATAAAGAGGGTATTTCATCTACATCAGGATGGATATTTGGTGCTTTATCTACAGGTTTTTACGCTGGTAATATTTATGGATCAGCTAAGTCAGCACAGGTGTATAATCAAAACTTTTGGTTGGAAATTGATAAAGATGCAGAAAATATTATTCGTTCTACTTACTAGTCTTTCTTTTTCGGTTCAGATTTCTTTTTCACAAGATGTAAAAGAGACCTTGCAGTTTGCAGAGGAGCAGTTTATAATAGGAAATTACACCAATAGTATTTTGGCGTATGAACGAGCTATTTATTTTGAAGAAAATACTAGTTCAGAAACTTACTTCAAACTAGCAAATGCATATTTCAGTAAAGGCGATATTGGCAGAGCAATTAGAGTTTATGATAATGCTGCCTTTTTAGAGAAAGATAACGGTAAGCGGAATGACATAATATTTAAAAAATGTTTGGCTTACTTAAGTACAAATCAATACAATCAAGCTATTATTTCTTTAGGGGCAATCAATGATTTTAATGATACTGAAGCAGGATTGAAAAAGCAATATTTTAAATCCATTGCTTATTTTCTAAAAGAGGATTTTGATCAGTTTGAAGTATTGTTTGATGAATATGCTACAAATCTAAAACTAGCATCTAATCAACATTATATTGACCTTGAAACCTATAATCTAAAGGCGGATAAAGTAAAACCTAAACTAGCCATGTGGATGAGTGTATTTGTACCGGGCAGTGGACAGATTTTATATGGAAATTGGAAAGATGGACTAAATTCCATGGCCCTGACCGCGGCTTTAGTGGGTTTATATTTTAACTATGTTACTGAATTTTCCTTAGTGGAAGGATATTTAGTCGTATTGCCGTGGTTCCAACGATACCATAAAGGAGGTTATTTAAAGGCTAAGGAAACAGCCTTGAAGAAGCAAAGGGAATACAGAGGCAAAGCTTATGGTGAAATACTACAGTTGCATCCAGCCCTATTTTAAGATGGTTTAAATATGAAAATTTTACTTATAAGGTGTATCCTTTTTTTTGTCTTTATTCAATATAGTTTCGTTGCACTTTCTCAAATTGGTAACAAGGGCAATCAACAATTTTTTAAGCATCTTTATAATTTTGAGTTTTATAAAGCGGATAGCTTACTCTCCAATCTTGACAGCATTCAAGATGCCAGTCAGTATAATTTTTTAAAATCACATTTCATGAGGTGGTATTACTTGCCGATCCATGAGCAGGATGATAAAATATTATCTCTGTATAATCAATATTTGGAAGCAACAACAAATGAGGATAATGAATTGAACTACCTTTTTGTTAATAGTGCCTTATTGAAAGCTGAATTCAACTACAATCAAGGTAATTATTACAAGGCTTATCATAATGGTTCCAAGGTATACGAGCTTGTTAAGCTTAATTTGGAAAAGGCACCGGATAAGGAGGAATTAATGTTTTTATCTGCACTTTATCACTATTACTATCAATATTATAAAAATGAAAACCCTATTTATGGAAGCATGATGTGGCTTTTTAAGGAGGGAAATAAACAAACTGGTTTAGAGTGGTTGAAAATAGTGGCGGGAGGTGAAAGTATTGCTAAGACAGAGGCATTGATCTATTTATCTCATATTTATCTGAGGCTTGAAAATAATTTAGATTCAGCATTCAAATATGCAGAAATACTTCATCAGATGTATCCAGAGAATTTAAAGTTCTATGAGGTATATCTTGAAAGTGCTATTTCAAATAACTTGAATAATGAGTCGGTTCAATTACTCATTCAGGAGCTTCAAAATTCGAGAAAGATCTATTTTCAAAAATATGGTATTTGCTATAAGGCGATTCAACGTGCAAATAGAAATGACAAAAATAAAAGAGAAAGAATTCTTGATCTAAAAAATGCTTTGAGCTTTATTGAAAGAAATGGTGGAGGTAATCATCTATCTTCCTTAATTTATTATAGTTTACACCAATTAACAGGTGAGGAGGAATATTTAAGGCAGAAAAATAAGTATGAAGTTTATCAATTTGCTTTAACGGGATATCTTAAAAGTGAAAGTAACTGATATTTATAAAAACTGGCTTGCCGCCCCCACTATTCCAGCATGATTTTTCAATTCGGCAGGAATTACATTCAGTTTTTTGTCAATATATTTTTCATACTTTTTAAACTTCTTGCTAACTCCACCTCCAATAATGATTAGATCTGGCCAGAACAATTTATGAACTTCTATCAAATATAGATTTATTCGTTTGCCCCAAACCTCCCAACTTAAATCCTCATTTTCTCTTATGGAGTTGGCAGCATAGGCTTCTGCTATATCGCCTTTAAATTGAATATGCCCAAGTTCAGTATTGGGCATTAATTGTTGGTTATGAAATAAAGCAGATCCAATTCCCGTGCCCAGAGCCAATACCAAAACAGTTCCATTATGACCTTTGCCAGCACCATAATTCATTTCTGCTAAACCGGCTACATCCACATCATTCATCACTCTGGTGGCGCATCCGGTAGCTTTTCTAATCATATTAGCTAGAGGTTTTTCAATCCAGCTTTTATCAATATTTGAAGCAGTTTTTACCGTCCCATCAATGATAGCGGCCGGGAATCCACAGCCTATCGGACCAGACCAATCAAAATGCTTTTGTAGTTTTACTACTGTTTTCATCATGGCTTCTGGCGTTGCAGGTTGGGGAGTTTCAAAACGTTTGCGCTTAGTAATAAACTCACCTGTTTTTAAATCTACAACGGCTGCCTTCATTCCAGAACCTCCGATGTCAATGCCTAATACTTCCAAATTTTATCCAATTAGTTTCTGTTTTTAAGTTAATACATTTTTGAATCTGATAAAAAGAATTTCAAAGTTGAGACATTGAAAAATGTGACCTCTTAAAAAGTAATTATTATATGGTACTTTCTAAAAGGTCACAATATAAATCCGCTAAGCTGCAAACCTCAATACTTACTCACTTCAAGACTGATTCACGTCTAAATCAAGGGCAATTTTTTTACTTGTGCTTTTAATTGATTTTTTCGTACCGCGATTTGAATCTCAGTTTCCGGTTTTGCAAAATCAGTTTTTACGTAACCCAATCCAATACCATGACCCAGAGTCGGGGACTGCGTGCCTGATGTAACTACTCCTATTGTATTGCCTTCCATATCCAATATCTCATATCCTTTTCTAGGGATACCACGGTCTAGCATGTGGAAAGCCACTAATTTTCGTTCGACTCCTTCTTCCTTCTGTTTCTTAAGATTTTCAGAATTGATAAAATCTTTGGTGAATTTTGTCGCCCAGCCAAGTTTGGCTTCAATAGGTGAAGTAGAGTCATCTATATCATTTCCATACAAGCAGAATCCCATTTCCATTCTTAAAGTATCTCTGGCACCAAGACCAATTGGTTTTATGCCAAATTCTTCACCAGCTTCTATGATTTTTCGCCAGATGTTTTCTGCATCTTTATTGTGGAAGTAGACTTCAAAACCACCCGCACCGGTATAGCCAGTATTGGACATTATCACATATTTTGCATCAGCAAAAGCTCCCACCTCAAAATGAAATGGTTTAATGGCAGATAAATCCATTTCTGAAGTCAATTTTTGTAGCGTGTCTTCAGCTTTCGGTCCCTGAACAGCAAAAAGTGAAAAATCATCTGATATATTTTTCATGATCGCACCAAATTCTTCATTTTGTTGCGCAATCCAGTTCCAGTCTTTCTCAATATTGGAAGCATTCACCACCAACATATATTCCTCTTCTCCAATTCGGTAAATTAAAAGGTCGTCAACAATTCCACCCTCATCATTTGGCAAGTAGCCATATTGCGCTTTTCCAATTACCAAAGTAGAAGCATCATTGCTAAACACTTTTTGAATTAAATCTATGGCTTTTGGACCTGAGATTAAAAATTCTCCCATATGCGAAACATCAAACATACCGACTGCATTACGCACGGTATTATGTTCCTCAATCAAACCTGTATAAGAAACAGGCATATTATATCCGGCAAAAGGCACCATTTTAGCGCCTAATTGCTCGTGTATGTGATTTATAGCTACTTTTTTCAATTCCATAGTAGTGGTGTTTTAGTCTTAAAATTTCCTTAAGCAAAAGTATGGAAAATATGGGATTTACAGGAGATTTGGGCTGACCTTTTCCAAAGATCTAAATTTTGGAAATGATTTTAGTTACCTCTCTCCACAAATAGGAATATCCATCGTGGTCTGTGCCTGCCCGAAATCAGGCAATGGGATATGAATAAATTGCACTTCCATTCCTCTTAGGAAAAGGAATAAAGCTAAAGTAAATGCCAATACAGGCTTCATGTTTTGAGTGAAGCCGTTCAATTTTCTGAAAGTCAGTTTTCCGGCCCACACGCTTCCTATTATCCACGGGAGAGTACCTATACCAAAAACAGCCATAAATACAACAGAATCCATAATGGTTTCAGTGGCAAAAGAGCTTAGAAGTGCAAGATAGACTAGTCCGCAAGGAAGAAGACCGTTGAGCAAACCAATTGAAAATCTTGAGAGAATATCTTGCTTTCCAATAAACGTTCTAAAACTATTTTTTACCTTTTGGTAAGGTACTGATTCTATGCGATTAATGAATTTAAGGAATCGAAAACGGGCAGGTAATACATAAAAGTAAATGATAAATATCGCCATGATGATGGATAAGCTGTTTTGCCATCCTAAAATGGATAGACCTTCTCCAACAAAAGCCAAAGCTAAACCTAACATGATGTAGGTGATAATTCTACCTGTTTGGTAAGCCACAAAGCCCCATGCCATTGATTGATTGCGGAATACGCCCAGCATAAGTGGTGCACACATAAAAGTGCAATGAATGCCACCTAATAAACCTATGCTTAAAGCTGCCCAAATCATTTCTAACGCTGAATGAAAATTTGCTCTTCCTTAAAATATTTCTTGCCGTCAGTTTCCCAACTAAAAGAAATCTTCCAGCTACCGGCCTTAAATTTTTCAATGGGAATATTTATTTCCTCACTGATGGGTACAAAGAAATCTAGATCTGCGTCAGCGGGACGGTAAAATTGAATTTTCCCTTTTACTTTTTCAGCATCCGCAAATTTCAGTTTCAGCATTTGGCCTTCTTGCTTTGCTGATACTAAACCTGGCCAATCCCGACCATTTTTGATTTCATTCATTTTCCCTTCATATGCTATTTCTTCCTCATAGTAATTTTCTTCTACCATATGGAATTCCTGTCTCATACTGAAAACCACCATGCTGATAATCAATATCACGAAGCCTATAAATACTAAAGTTATTTTATTCCCCCAATGCATAATTATTTTAGTTTACTGAATGTGTTCGGTCCCGGAAATCTTGAATCAATGGTTTGGATTAATTCATCATCACGGTAGATCTCTACTTGAATTTTTTCGTCAATCTGAGCAAATTGCTTTCTCGTCATTTCTACAAAAACGTAAACCTCATCTTTTTCTTGTCCTTCCAAAACTTCAATGGGGCCAGAAGGGAAGAATAAACGGGCAGATATTGGCTTTACTTTATAAGTCAAATTCATAGGGTCAAAGGATTTGTTGATCATCTCCATTTGATACATATTGCTGATGATAGAATCATTTTTAATTTGATATATAGAACCGGGCGTTCTTGTCATAGTGACTTCAATCGGAGCTCTTCCGACCAATAAAAAGCCCATAGCACCTACTAATATGGCTAAAACAACAGAGTAGGCAATAACTCTAGGTGTAATCAATTTTTTGGTCTTTTTTTCTACTCCTTCTTCAGAATCAAATCGAATCAAACCCTTAGGTTTATTTATTTTTGTCATCACTTCATCGCAGGCATCAATACAAGCAGTGCAATTAACGCATTCCATTTGAGTGCCGTTCCGGATGTCAATACCTGTGGGACAAACTTGAACGCACAAGCTACAATCAATACAATCCCCTTTATCGGCTTGAGGTTCATTCTTTTTTAGTTTACCTCTTGGCTCACCTCTCAACCAATCATAAATTACCACAATGGATTTTTTGTCTAGAAATACACCTTGCAATCTTCCATAAGGACAAACCACTGTACAGGCTTGCTCTCGGAAGTAGGAAAATACAAAATAAAATATCCCTGTAAAGACTAGTAAACCCGTAAAGGCACTCCAATTAGCTTGTGGTCCTGCTTGAATTACCTCAGACATTTCACCAATTCCAATCAAATAAGCCATGAATGTGTGAGAAACCCAAAAGCTGATCAAAAGGAAAACACCTTGCTTAGTACTTTTCTTCCAGATTTTGTTCCAGGTCCACGGAGCTTTAGCAAGTTTCCTTTGTTGGTTGGCATCACCTTCAATCCAATATTCAATTTTACGGAAAACCATTTCCATAAATACCGTCTGCGGGCAGGCCCAACCACACCAGACCCGGCCAAAAACTACCGTGAATAGTAGAATAAAGACGACAAAGATTAGTAGCAGAAAAATTAAAAGATGTGTGTCTTGTGGCCAGAATACGCTTCCTAAAATGACAAATTGTCGATCGAAAATATTAAATAACAATAATGGATGTCCTCCAATTTTAATAAATGGACCAGCAAAGAATAAAATCAACAGCAACCAGGCCAAAACCCTTCTGTAGTTATGAAAAATCCCTTTTGGTTTTTTTGGGAAAATCCAATTTCGCTTTCCCTGCTCCCCAACTGTTGCTAGTTGCCCTCTAAATTGCTCTTCGTGTAAATTATCCATACTGTACTTTGTTTAGAGACCTGTCAGGTTTTCAAAACCAGACAGGTCTAACTATTATTTTTATTCTTAAGCTCAGATTCCGGTCGGTGAACCATGGTCGGTGGCATACCGACCATTCCCAATTTTCTCTATTGTTCCACTGCCTCAACCTCTGGCAATTCATCCACATTTTCCTCAATGCGTTCTTCAGCTTGTAATTGCTTTCTAATCTCACCTTGGGGCTCTTTAGGACTAGCAGGGGTACTTCCTACCAAACTCAAGATGTAGTTCGATACATCCTGTATTTGCTTAGGACTCATGTTACCTTTCCAGGGAATCATTCCTTTGGCAGGCACACCTTCTGACACAGTAGTGAAAACGCCCTTGATATCATTTCCATGTATCCAGTATTCATCAGTCAGATTTGGGCCAACACCACCGCCACCATCATCAGCATGACAAACGGCACAATTCTTTTTGTACAGAATCTGTCCTGCTTTCATTACGGCTTCATCAGTCTGTAATTCAGCTGTTTCTGCTGTGATTTGAACCATTCCTGCTTTTGTGCGGGCTTCTGCTTTCAATGCCGCTTCCTCAATTGACGCTTGATATTCGGTTTGTTGATCAGGAATAATATCGAAAATCAAAAAAGCTGGAACATAAAATAAAGCAAAAATGAAAGTACCAATAAAAACATAGCGAAGCCAAGGTGGCATTCCATAGTCCATTTCTTTGATGCCGTCATAATCATGATCTAACATCATATCTCCTTGTTTATCAACGGGCTTAAACTTGCCAGTGATCCATCTTTGCTTGAATTGTTTAAAGAAGCTTATACGAACCTCTCCTTTTTCAGCTGCTTTTTTATTAAGGATAATTTCTGCAGTTTTCAGCATTAAGACTGCTAGAATAACCATTAAAACAATAAGAACTACTAATAGGCCTCCGATTAGAAGTAATAGGCGTCCCTGTTCTGATTGCATGAGTTGTTCCCACATCGTAACTGTTTCAATTTCCATTTCTTCCACCGCCTCTTCTACCTGTGCGAAGAGTGGGGTGATGCCCAATCCTAAAAGGAAAAGGCTGCTCCATATCTTTTTAGTGACTTTTTTCATCTGTAGAATCATTTTGGTATGTAACATTATCCTCTTCCATGGGTAAGGACTTCATCTTATTGATATAGCTTTTATCTGCTCTTATCACCCACCAAATCAGGCCGATAAAGAAAATAAAGAATATACTCAGCGAAATGATGGGAAATATTTCCACATTTTCAATTGTTTCGAAATAGTACTTAAACATATCTTTTCAATTTTATTTTTCAGCAACTTTTATATCAGTACCCAGTCTTTGCAAATAAGCAATCAAGGCTACAATTTTGGCTTCTGGAACAGTCTCAATTCCATCAGCCTCTAGGCTTTTGACAATTTTTTCGGCTTGCTCTTTTGCATTTGCCTGGACTTCCTCTTCAAATCCTTCCTCATACGGAACACCTAATTGTCTCATAACCGTGATTTTATCAGGAAGCCCTTCTAAGTCATAGGCTTGTTGAAGTAACCATGGGTAAGGAGGCATAGTAGAACCTGGTGACATTGACCTTGGATCATACATATGGTTGAAGTGCCAAGAATCAGGGTATTTTCCACCGACCCTGTGCAAATCTGGCCCCGTTCTTTTGGAACCCCATAAGAATGGATGATCATAGACATACTCACCAGCTTTGGAGTACTCGCCATATCTTTCAGTTTCATATCGGAAAGGCCGTATCATTTGAGAGTGACATCCTACACAACCTTCGCTTATGTAAATATCCCGACCCTCTAATTCAAGCGGAGTATATGGTTTTACAGCTTCAATTTTGGTGGCCTCATTGTCTTTCATCATAAATGAAGGTATCAGTTCAAAAATACCACCTATTAGGATCGCCACTGTAGTAAGAATAGTGAAGAAAACTGGTTTTCTTTCCCATACTCTGTGCCAATATTCTTTTCCTTTGCTCACTGCTTTTTCTAAGGCTGGAGCCTCAGCTGCCTCATTGGCAACAAATTTCCCAGCTTTAGCTGTCTTGATCAAGTTGTAGACCATTACAAAAACACCCACCAAATAAAGTAAACCTCCAAACGCTCTTAACATATGCATCGGTATGATTTGCAGAGTAGTAGACAAGAAGTTAGGATACTGTAAAATTCCGTCTGGAGTAAATTCTTTCCACATCAACCATTGTGTGAAGGCAGATACGTACATCGGCAAGGCATAGAAAATAATGCCTAAAGTACCCAGCCAGAAGTGGGTATTCGCTAATTTCCTGGAGAACAATTTGGTTTTCCACATTTGTGGTATCATCCAGTATAACATACCAAATGTTAAGAAACCATTCCATCCTAACGCACCAATGTGGACGTGAGCCACAATCCAGTCAGTATAGTGAGCAATAGCATTTACACTCTTTAATGATAGCATTGGCCCTTCGAAAACAGCCATACCGTAGGCGGTTATAGCTACAACCATAAATTTCAAAATCGGATCTTCTTTGACTTTATCCCATGCACCTCTTAGGGTTAATAATCCATTTACCATTCCACCCCAAGATGGAGCAATTAACATGATTGAGAATGCGGTACCCAAGGCTTGTGCCCATTCAGGTAATGAGGTGTAAAGCAAGTGGTGAGGACCCGCCCATATGTAAAGAAAAATTAAAGCCCAGAAATGGACAATTGATAATTTATATGAATAAATAGGTCGATTTGCAGCCTTCGGCAAAAAGTAGTACATCAAACCCAAATAAGGAGTGGTTAGAAAGAATGCTACTGCATTATGACCATACCACCACTGCACTAAGGCATCTTGAACTCCAGCAAAAGCGGAATAACTTTTCATAAAATCAACCGGAATTGCAAAGGAATTTACAATATGTAATACGGCTACGGTTACAAAAGAGGCAATATAAAACCATATAGCTACATACATATGTTTCTCTCTTCTCTTGATTATGGTACCGATCATGTTAATTCCAAATACTACCCAAATTAATGCAATAGCAATATCGATAGGCCACTCTAGCTCAGCATATTCTTTGGACGAAGTGAATCCCATCGGTAGAGTAATAACAGCAGAAAGAATGATCAACTGCCAACCCCACATGTTTATCCACGATAGAGTGTCACTAAACATTCTGGTTTTCAGCAATCTTTGCATGGAATAATAAACTCCAGCAAAGATGGCATTACCCACAAATGCAAAAATAACGGCATTGGTGTGTAAAGGCCTTATTCTACCAAAGGTGGTGTATTCCGAACCTAAATTAGCCTCAGGTGCAAACAGCTGTGTGGCGGCCAAAAGACCTACCAGCATCCCGATGGCGCCCCAAACTACTGTTGCTATCGCAAAGTATTTGACGACTTTGTTGTCATAATGAAACTTTTCAATTTCCATGTGATTCTTGTTTATGATTTGTTGATTGATTACTTGATTTATTTTCTTTTTTTGATACGGCATCGTCCCACAGCATTCTGTAGGAAGGTGTGGAGGCATCATCGAACTGCCCACTTCGAACAGCCCAAACAAAAGCTACCAAAAAACCTGTCGCTACTATCAAACTCACGATTATTAGTACTACTAGTATGTTCATGAATATTGGTCTTTTTTAGTTTGTAGTAGATATTTACTAGCTAAATACCGGGTGCCCAGAGTAGCTAGAAGCACCACTGAAAAAGAGCTTATAGGCATCAATATAGCTGCAATAACAGGTGATAAAAGTGCTTGTACTGCAAAACTCAAGCCTACCACATTGTATAAGAATGAGAGAATAAAGCCTGCAATAACTAATTTGAATGTAGCTTTGGAAAATTTCATAATGTTGGGAAGTAACCTTAAGTTTTCACCCAAAAGGATACCATCGCAAGCAGGACTGAACTGCCGTGTGGATTCTGTAATGGCTAATCCGAAATTGCTTTTGCGTAAAGCGGCAGAGTCATTTAAACCATCTCCGGCCATCATTACTTTTTGATTTGATGCTTGCCATTTGGTAATAAACTCCTTCTTATCGCCAGGTAATTGTTCAAAATGCATATTATCCTCCGCTAGCCATTGTTTTAAATACTCTTTTTCGGCTGGTTGGTCTCCAGATAATAGGTTCAAATGATATGAGGAGCTTAATTCCGTAAATAATTTGCCAATGTTTTCTCTGAAGACATGTTTTACATTGAAGCAGCCGTATGTCAAACCATCCACATTGATAAAGACTTGAGAACTATTAGATTTCTTATCAAAATCTGTAGGTTGATTATCAACAAATTGTTTTTTACCTAATTTGATAATTTGCCCATTAATATTGGCGCTAATTCCTTGTCCACTTATTTCTTTGTAGTCCACGATTTCCTGAGATGGATAAAAAGGGAGCCAGTTATAAATAATTTGACTTAATGGGTGCTTTGACTGGTTAAATAGAGTTTTAACTGCAGCTAAAATCTTATGTTCTGGCATATTTCCCTCAAAAATTACTTCAGCTCTGTCAGAATAAGTAAGTGTACCCGTTTTATCAAAAACAATAGAATCTATTTTAGATAAATCTTCTACAGATTGAGTACTTTTTACGAAAAAACCGGCTTTGCTCAAAATCCTCATAGCGTAGCCCAAAGTTACGGGTGTTGCCAATGCTAATGCGCAAGGGCAAGCCACAATCAGAACTGTAGTGAAAGCTCTGATGGCACTTTCAAATGAACCTATGATTAGCCAACTTCCCAAAGAGATAAATGCAATAGCTAAAACAACTGCCGTGAAATACTTACTAATTTTGTCGGCCGTACTTTGGACTTGTGCTTTTGCAGCATCTTGAATTGATTCATCGTCCCAAAGTTGAGCTAGATAGCTTTGAGAGGGTCTTTTTTTAACTTGCACCAACACAGATACTCCCTTTAACCTTCCTCCTGCATAAATCAAATCTTCTTTTTGTTTGGTTTCTGGTAAAGATTCACCTGTGACAAAACTGTAATCTATGGAGGCCTCGTCTGAAATTAATAGACTGTCTGCCGGAATAATTTCTTCATTTCTGATTTTAAGGATGTCAGAGGGAAGTATGCTATTAAGTAATACTTGTTCTTCATGCTGAGCCTGAATTTTAGTGACAGATAGAGGGAAGAATGATTGAATATCTCTATCGAATCGAAGGTGGTCAAATGTTTTTTGTTGATAGTATTTACCTAACAGTAAGAAAAAAACCAGTCCTGATAAGGAATCTAAATACCCCAAACCAGATTGAAACAAAATGATATAATAACTATAACTGAATAGAGTGAATATGCCAATGCTAATTGGAACATCCATATTGATTTGTCTTTGTTTGATTGCACCCCAAGCAGATTTGAAATAATCCTGTGCGGCAAAAAGCAATACTGGAATTGCCAGTAGGGCATTTAGGTATGGAAAAATCTTGGAAATAATGTCCTCATTGAATATGTCGAGTCCAAAGTATTCCGGTAAGCTAAATAGCATGCTATTACCAAATACAAAGCCAGCTATTCCAATCTGCAACCAGATTCTTCTGTACGGTGAGGTATTAGATTTTGATTTCTCTAATTGGATATCAGGCGTATAGGCTATTGAATCTAAAATATTAACCAGTTCCAATAAGGTGAGTTCTTCATGATTGAAAGAAATAATAACTGTTTTTTTATTGAAATCTACTCTACTGCTGATTATCCCAGAGTGGAGCTTATAGAGCTTTTCTAATAGCCAAATGCAAGCGCTGCAGTGAATGGCAGGAATGTAAAATCTAACCTTGCTGATATTATCATTTTTGAAATCAAGTAAACTATGGGCAAAAGCTTCGTCTTTAAGAAATTCAAAATTTTGCCGAGTTCGTTTTTTAGAACTTACACCTGGACTTTCAGCTACGCAATAAAAATTATCCAGATCATTTTCCAGCAAAATCTCATAGACCATGCGGCAACCTTGGCAACAGAAATTCTGGCCAAGGCTTTCTATGAGCTCCTGGTCACATTTCTCACCGCAGTGTGCGCATTCTACATCCTGTAATTTCGCTGCTGATACACTCATTAATTGCTAATTTTTTATTTTTCAAAAGTAATAGCTGTTGGTCTCTAAAAACATGACATAAGTCAGACTTAAGCTTGAGTTTAATCATTCGTTAATCTAAAAAAAAATAAGGACATAAGTAAATAACGGAAAGGGTAATTGAAAAATTTTTGTTTAGAATTGCTTTAAACTTTGTTAAAAAAGACTGCTGCTATTTCAAAGCTCATATTCAAAACCTAACTTAGGCTTTAGAAAAAAATAGTTTGAAAAATGTCGATGTCTAAACCCGTGATGAAGGAAATTTTGCAGCGTGCAAAAAACATACTAGATGAGTATCTTAATGATCAGCATTTGAGGAAAACTGCCGAACGTTATTCTGTTTTAGAAGAAATTTATTATTTACCACAGGATGAACATATAGATGTAGAAACACTCTTCCTAAGAATGAGAAATAAAGAATACACTATTTCCAGAGCCACAGTTTATAATTCAATCGATCTTTTGGTGGAGTGTGGATTGGTGGTAAAGCATAATTTTAAGGATAAAAATGCACTCTATGAACCTGCTTTAACCTATGAACATCATGACCATTTGGTTTGTAATGACTGCTTGAAAATCAAGGAGTTTTTGGATCCAAGTATTGAGGATATCAAAAAAAGAGTTGGTAAGTCAGTTGGATCTGACATTAAACATCATTCGTTAGTTTTTTATGGAGATTGCACAATAGAGAATTGTGAGAATTTACAAAGAAAACAGGCCGTTAATGATTGATTAATAGGTAGAAAGCAGTCTGACCATCTTCTTACGAAATCTACAATTCAATGAAAACCGTAACAAAACCCCATTGTAATCGCTTAATATAGCATGATGCAATTACAAGAAACAATACAACATTTAAACCGAATAGTAGATAATATAGCCCAAGTTAATGCCCAAATTGACGGGTTGACGTATGAGGATTTTCGTAAGAATGAAACAGTAAAAGAAACCGTGTACGAGTATCTACAAGAAATTGGTCAAGCCGCAAGAGAATTGTCCGAAAACCAAAAGTTACCGAGTGAAATCAATTTGGAACCATTGGTAGCGTTTAGAAATGCACGATACAATCAAGAGGCAGAAACAGGTCATCAGCAAGTATTTAATACACTTCCTGATTTAAGACTTATTGCGGAAACTATTGAAAAATCAGATTTATACCAAAATAATTTATAATAATGGATATTACTTTAGAACCTGTAGACTTTAATATAAGTCAAGAATTGAATGATCACATGCGGGAGATGTTCAATAAACTTTCAAAATACAACGATCAAATTGTTGGCATTGATTTGTATTTAAAATCAAATGCAAATGATGAGGATAAAGAAAAAACGGTTGATGCAAAAGTTTTTTTACCTGGAAATGACATTTTTGTCTCGGGTAAGGGTGACAACTTTGTTTCTGCAGCCCAAGACTGTTACGATGTTGCCAAAAGACATGTCAGAAAAGCTAAGGAAAAAGTGAAAGACAGACAGCAGCACCGACCTGATAAATACTAAAAGACCTATTTATAACATATTTGAACTGCCTAAGGTACCAGAGATTTAAGTCTAGTGCTCTAGGCAGTTTTTTTGGTATTGGCAAAACTTGACCAAGTAGCCAGCTCTCCTGAAATCCATTGCTGTGTAATTTTTCGTACTTCTTTAAACAATAATGAATTAAAAGGATTAGCTTTAGCAAGCAATAGAGGAGTTTTTTTATGAGAGTAGCTTTAGCGGGTTTGTTGATCTTATCGGTCTTAACAGGGATCGGATTAATTTTTTGGCATCAAGAATGGAAATTTTCCAAACCCACACCCATACCAGCTGGATACAGCAGCCTTCAGCGTGGTGATTCAGTCTCAAAAAATGTTCTTTCTTCTTTAGAAATCGGGGAAGAAGATCAAGCTTTTATTCATTTTTACAATTTCGATTGTCCATGCTCTAGATTTAACATCAAAGAATTTCAAAACCTCGTGATCCAATATGGTTCAAAGGTGAAATTTTTAGCGGTCTTGGAAACTGTCGAAAGAAATGAAAGTGAAATTGAGGAGTTTAGAGAGAAATATAGTTTAGGTATAGATATCCATTTAGATAGGGAAGGAGTAATAGCAAGCGAATTAGGAGTTTACAGCACACCGCAAGCGGTTTTAATAAAAAATCAGCAAGTTTATTTTAGTGGCAACTATAATAAAGCAAGATTCTGTACTACCCAAAACACCAAATTTGCAAGTATAGCACTGAGCGCAATGGTCAGTGATAAAGAACCACCAGTTTTCCCAGAATTGGCAAGCATAGCTTATGGTTGTGAGCTACCTGCAAATGGAAATACCGATACAAGAATTGATAAATTTTTTAATTTTTTAAATTTATGACCGCAATCGCAAAAGAAAAGTTCAAACCTTATTTTGATGAAATATATAGGAGGGCTGATAGAGTTACTGAAATTACCATTGGAGGATATTTCCTTTTTGGATTGTTTTTAGCCTTCTTCTATGATACTTGGCTGGTAGGACTCGGAGTGGGATCATTGTCTTTAATTTTATACTTTGGAGTGAAGCTTTTGCTCCGTGGAAAATACGCCCATCACTACGTAGGAAGCTTAGTTGTTGCTATTTTTATGGCTCAATTTATATATCAGATGCATGGGTTGTTTGAGATGCATTTTACAGCCTTTGTTGCGGTCATAGTTTTAATGGCTTATCAAAACTATAAAGTATTTATACCGGCTACAATTTTCATTGTAATGCACCACGGCATTTTTGCTTACATTCAGTATTTGGGTTTTGTAAATAATGAGGAGACTTATCAATCAGTTTATTTCACTCAGTTGGATTACATGGATTTGCAGACATTCCTTTTCCATGTTGGCTTGGTTGCTGTTGCTGTAGTAATTGCAGCGTCCTACTCTATATACACGCGAAACAGGTCAAAGTTTTTGATTCAAAAAATGATTGAAAGCGAGGAGCAAGCAGATATAACCAAAACTAATATTCTTTTTGCTAAAGAAATAGCCAATAGCAATTATGATAAAGAATTTGACTTGAACGAAGAAGATCCGTTAAGTAGCGCATTGATGGATATGCGAGAAAGCTTAAAGAAAAGTTCGATTAGAGAAGAACAGGAGCGTTTTACGAACAAGGGCTTGGCTGAACTATCCAATATAATTCGAGATAACGGTAGTAATCTTAAGGATTTGACTTATGAGGTTATCGAATTTTTGGTAAAATATATGAAGCTCAATCAAGGAGGATTTTTCATTGTAAAAGAGGAGGGGGATGATACTTTTCTCGAATTAGAAGGCTGTTATGCTTATGATAGAAGAAAGAAAATCAATAAAAAAATTCAGCCTGGAGAAGGTTTGGTTGGTCAGTCTTATCAGGAAAAAGACAGCATTTACCTTACTGAGGTTCCCGAAAACTATATTAACATTAAATCTGGGTTAGGAGATGCCAATCCGCGGTCTATAATAATTACCCCAGTTAAAAGAGATGAATATATTGAAGGGATAATGGAACTGGCGAGCTTTAGAGTATTAAAAGAATATGAAAGAGATTTCTTGGAGAAGGCAGGGGAGAGTATCGCAGTGGCTTTAAACACTGCCAAAGTGAATCAAAAAACCACCGAGCTCTATCAGCAATCTCAGCAACAGACAGAAGAAATGAGAGCACAGGAAGAGGAGATGCGTCAGAATATGGAGGAATTATCTGCTACACAGGAAGAAATGCAAAGAACTCAAAAAGATTATGAAAAGATGCTGGCTGATGCACAAAACGAAAATGAAGAATTAAGGAAACAATTGGCAAGTAAGCTTTAACATTTACGAGATGGGAAGTGCTACGTAAAATGTACTTCCCTTGTGTTCTTCTGATTCTACCCAGACTTCGCCATTCAGTAAATCCACATACTTCTTAACTATTGATAAACCTAAACCTGTAGAGTTTTCACCACCCGTGGGTTGTGCACTTAATTTTTGAAATTTTTTAAATATCATTGATTTATCTTCATCTGTGAGGCCAGGACCTTCGTCCCGCACTGAAAATATTATGTTACCCTTTTTTCGCTGTGCATCTACAAAAATATCGGTGCCTCGTTCAGAAAATTTGATGGCATTTACTACAATATTTTCTAAAATTTGGGTAAGAAAAAGATGATCAGATTTTAGTGAGATGTTTGCCTGCGAATTATAATTTATTTTTATTTTCTTGTTATCGGCAGAAACTTTTAAATCATTTTTTACCGATTTTAGCAATTCTTTTATATTAATATCTTCGGGAATAACCTTCATTCTATTCCCCTCCAGTGCATCAAAATCCAAGATCTTAGTTATCATGTGATTCAATCTTTCGGCTGAATCCTTTGCTTGATGTATTATTTTTAAATCATCATCTTTGAAATTTTTGTTTCCTACTTTTAATATCTCCAGCAGTCCTGTAATTTGATTAATTGGAGATCGTAAATCGTGGGCCAGAATCTTTACTAAGTTATTTTTTTCTTCATTTAAATTAGTCAATTGTAAATTCCGATTAGACAACTGTTCATTTTTGTTTTGAATACTTTGTTGTTGTCGCTCTATTTGTTTGTTTTTGCGGCTCAGTATTTTCGCTACTTTTTGTTCTCTATAGAAGAGTATAATAATGATAGCCAATAAACCAGTAGTAACAATAGCTATTATAATGTAAGTGACGCGGGTATTTTTTTCTTTTTCTATTAATAAATTGGCATTCTTTAATTGCTCTAATTGAATTTCTTTTTCCTTAGTCAGAATAGAAGCACCTAAATTCTCTTGTCCATATAGGCCGTCTATAAAATTATAGAGTTCCGGCCCCATGTATTTGGAAGTAATATTTGCCAGTTTGGTACTGGTTTTGGGATCCGCAAGAAATTCATTGAAAATTTCTATCCAGTCGCTGTTTTTAGGGGCAATAAAAGCATACCCTTTACCTTTTATAGTGAAGAAGTTTTGTCGTGTCAATGTTCCTCCTCCTTTAATCAACATCAGGTATATAGGTAAGTCTATAAATCCGAATCGATCGTCATCCTTACTAATCTCATCAAGGATGTTTTTATCAGATTCAATGTATAAAATCTCAAAATCTAAGTTCAGCTGTTTTCTCAATTGCAAAAGAAATTGCTCATAAGTAGTTCCCTTAATGGTAACTGCCGTCATTTGAGACATCATTTTGTTGATTTCCCCTAATGTCCGAACTATTGGGGTGCCTTTACTTGATACCAGTACGGCAACATCCGATAAGTATGGTTTTGTAAAATCTACTATAGTGTTCCGTTTCTCAGTTATTGAAAAGGCTGAAACCCCAAATGAATTAGGCTTTAGTTCAGAGCTAATATGCTCTAAGATGTTATTAAAACTATTATTTTCAATCCATTTTAACTCAAGGGTAACATTATATTTGTTTTGAATATAGATTTGAAATGATTCTAAAATCTCTACCTCTAGTCCTTCAGGATTTCCACTCTGGTTTTTGTAAATAAACGGATTAGAGATGTACCAATGTAAATTTAGTTTGGCATGACCTTGTTTTTGAGCTTGGTGCCAGCTTTCAGTCTGACCCATCACCGGAACTTGCGAAAGAAGCAAGAGATTTACAAAAATGATCAGGACACTTCGAATTCTCATATTCGGTCTAAAATTTAAACAAAATATGAAAATTATATAAGTATCTGAAATTTAATCTATAAGTTGGGATAATTAAAGGTTAAAACACGCGGTCTGGAAGACCTATTTCTTACAGAGCGTCAGTTTGCAGCGTCAATGACTTTTCTCCTCATTTCAATTTTTTCTTCGTAAGTTCTAGCGAAGTCATTTTCATAAATTGCTGATTCCCATTCTCCGTACATTGGATTAGGAAGTATTATGAAATTGTGTAGTACTTCTTTATAATTTTTCTTAACTAAATTTTTTCCTAATGTAGAATCTCTTTCTGCAAATTTCTGACTGTAATCTGTCAGATTATCTCCAACATATAAGAGTATGTTGTGCCTGGCCGCAACCATTTCTCGTCTCTCTGACTTATCACTTTTTGTTGTCCGTAAGAATAAATGGTCTTTTTCAGCTTGTGGCAACTTAAGTGTTTTTAAGTTTTTCAGCGTTGGTTCGAAGACGTTTATTTTTCTGTTGGAGATATAGAAAATCTTTACTCCTAAACTATCAGCAAAATTTAAAAAGTCAATGGCCCCAGGCAGCGCCTCAGCCTTGGCCTCTGTGCACCATTTTCCCCAACTTTCTGAACTGTAATTTTCTCCTTCTAAAAATAATCTTGCCTCAAAAGGACTGTTATCCAGAACAGTTTCATCTAAATCAAGTACAACTGCGGGAGGGAAAGCCGAAGTGGTTAAGGTGTCCATTTTCATTTTCAGTAACATTTTCCCTTTATCGTATGCCTGTAGAAAGGATAACTCCATTTCGGCAGATTGTTGAAACCATAAAGTAGCATTGCCTAATTGCAAGGATAGCTTTTCAGCCGAACTGAGAGATTTTTTGCTTGAAAAATGATCGCAAGAGCTAAAAAACAAGGTGGCGATGATGAAAATTACAGGACGCATTTCTTTAATTTTAAACCTACCGCAAATTTAGAAGGTAATTCGGTAAACAGAAATACTATGTAGCCAGGAAGAATGATTTTTATTATATTAATTAATTATAATTGAGTTTTTATGCACGATTTTTTAGTTCACATTCGATTTTCCATCTGATAAAAGTTTAAATTTGAATGATCAAAAAGAACATTTTATGTTAATAAGACCAAGAAGAAACCGTAAATCAAAAGCCATTCGTGAAATGGTCGAAGAAACGACCCTCACTACCAAAGATTTTATCTTCCCTTTGTTTTTATTAGAAGGCCAAAAGAGAAAAGTGGAGGTCGATAGTATGCCCGGGATTTATCGTTTTTCAATTGACTTGATGCTGAAAGAAATAGAAGCCTGTCTAAAGCTGGGAATTAAATCATTTGACGTCTTTCCTGTGGTTGAAGAAAAACATAAGGATAAAATGGCAACTAAAAGTGCTGATGAGAACTTTTTCTACTTGAAAGCTTTAAAAGAAATTAAGTCTAGTTTTCCAGAGGCTTGCATTATGACAGATGTAGCCATGGACCCATACAGCAGTGATGGGCATGATGGCATAGTGGACGAAAATGGCAATATTCTCAATGATGAAACGCTGGATGTTTTGGCAGACATGGCTTTGGCACAAGCCGCAACAGGAATTGATATAATTGGTCCATCTGATATGATGGATGGCAGGGTAGAATATATTAGAGATGTCTTAGATGAAAATGGTTTTGAAAATACGTCCATTATGAGTTATTGTGCTAAATATGCATCTGCTTTTTACGGTCCCTTTCGTGATGCCTTGGACTCTGCACCGAAATCTGGTGATAAAAAAACCTACCAAATGAATCCGGCTAATAAATATGAAGCTTTAATTGAAGCTGAGTTAGATGCGCAAGAAGGAGCAGATTTTTTAATGGTTAAACCCGCCTTAGCCTATTTGGATGTGATTCACTTGCTGAAAGAGAACAATGAATTACCAATAGCTGCCTATAATGTAAGTGGCGAATACAGTCTTATTAAAGCAGCTGCTGAGAAAGGCTGGCTAGATGGAGAAGCCGCAATGATGGAAAGTTTATTGAGTATCAAAAGAGCAGGTGCAGATGTGATATTAAGCTATTTTGCAAAAGAAGCTGCTCAAGTATTGAGAAAATAGTGCTTTAACCATATCCGCAGCATGGTGCTTATCTTAGACTGAGTAAAAGCTTGATATTGTGGTGTCAAGCTTTTCCATTCAAATAAACTTTATTGTTTATCTGTGATTTTAAAATTACTTTCAATCAAAATTTTAATTATACCATAATGAAAATAAAAACTATACTATCAATATTGGCAATTTTCAGCTTTTTGAGTTGCCAAAATCAGCAAGAATCAGCCGAGCTCATCATAAAAGGAGGAACCATTTATACAGTTAATGATAATCAACCTACTGTGGAAGCGGTCGCAGTCAAAGACAATAAAATACTATTTGCAGGAAGTGAGGCTGAAGCTGAAAAATATATAACAGAAAAAACTCAGCAGATTGACCTCAAGGGGAAAACTATGACTCCAGGCTTTATTGAAGGGCACGGTCATTTTATGGGCTTAGGTTACAATGAATTAAATGTGGATTTACTTCAGACAAAAAGTTATGATGAAGTGATCCAAAAAGTGAAAGAAGCTGTTGATGCGGCAGAACCGGGCCAATGGATTACAGGCAGAGGTTGGCATCAAAGCAAATGGAATAAAATGCCGGATAATACTATTAATGGTTTTCCATTGCATCATGCGATAAGTGAAGTTTCACCCAATAATCCAGTTTATTTACGTCATGCGAGCGGTCATGCAGGTATGGCTAATGAAAAGGCCATGCAAATTGCAGGCGTATTACCTTTATCTAAAGAGAGTATGGCTAATCTGGATGTCGAAGGTGGGGAGATTTTTAGAGATGGTAAAGGTAACCCAACTGGCGTTTTCAATGAAAGGGCGATGACCTTAATTACCCAGCATATTCCTGAAAGCACACCGGATAAAGATCGAAAAGCTTTTGAATTAGCAGTAAAAGCTAGCCATAGAAATGGGATTACCAGTTTTCATGATGCAGGTATTGGTAGAGAAAATATTCAGCTTTACCGCGATATGAAAGCCGAAGGTAAATTGGATGTGAGAATGTATGCCATGCTCACAGGTTGGGATAAGGAGCTCTTAGAAGAATGGTATAAGAATGGTATAGAAGTGGATAGTGCTCATCTATTAACCATTCGCTCCATTAAATTAAATTGCGATGGCGCTTTAGGATCAAGAGGGGCATGGCTTTTGAAAGAATATACCGACCAACCTGGTCACTTTGGGCATGAGACTTTACCAATGGAATTTGTTTACACTACTTCTAACAAAGGCTTGCAAAATGGCTTTCAAGTTTGTTCTCATGCTATTGGAGATAGGGCCAATCAGGAAATTTTAGACAGATATGAAAAAGCTATGAAAGAAAATGCTGATCAAACTGAGAACCACCGATTCAGAATTGAGCATGCCCAGCATTTACATCCCGATGATATACCAAGATTTGCTGAATTAGGTGTTATTCCTGCTATGCAAGCTGTTCATATGTCTTCCGACCGTCCTTGGGCGATTGACAGATTAGGAGAAAAGAGAATTAAAGAGGGCGCTTATATGTGGCAAGCATTATTACAATCAGGAGTTCCGATTGTTAATGGAACTGATGTGCCTGTTGAACCTATTGATCCTTTAGCTTCATTTTACGCAAGTGTGAGTCGTAAAACTTTAGAAGGAACTCCTGAAGGTGGATACGAACCAGAACAAAAAATGACTAGGGAACAAGCATTAAGGTCTTATACGTTAGATGCGGCTTATGGTGCTTTTGAGGAGGAAATTAAAGGATCAATAGAAGTGGGCAAACTAGCCGATTTCACTATTTTTGATAAGGATATTATGACTGTTCCTGAGAATGAAATCCTAGATACCAATGTTGCTATGACTATTTTTGATGGTCGTGTGGTTTATGAGAAATGATTTTAATATCTGATTATAATATCAGCTCTGAAGGCAGACATTATAAATTGAAACCGATTTTCAATGGGACAAGATCCCCACCTTCGCGGGAATGAACAGTAATAAAAAAAGGTCCGAAATTTCAGACCTTTTTTTTGTTATTTATTTTATCAACCGTCAATTGCTTCATAATTCTCTATATTCTCAGGCAACTGGATATCAGCTAACAATTTTTCTTCCAATAAATCTGCCCAAGCTTTCATATAATCCACCACATCTTCTTTGCTATTATGGTGTAATTTTATTCCTCTTTCCCCCATAAACCTTCTCACTTCCTGATTCTTCAGTCGTTCCAGATCAATCATATCGTTTCTTTCCAGTCCGGAATCCATCATACTGGATATGATTTCGTCCATTGGCATGGAGCTAATGCTACAATAATCCTCTACTTGATCTGTCCAATCACCTGATTTTCTCATGGCATATTCATGGATTTCTCTTTTGCTGTAGGGAGTGAGTTCTTGAGCTAAATGTCCACAATTACAACCGCCCATATGGCCCCATTGGTAATGAGTTCCCTCTTGAATTTTCTTAGCAGCAGTTCTAATCGCTTTTATAAGTTTTATATTGGGTCTTGCCATAATTTTATTTTTCTTTTTGTAACTATCTATTTACAAGGAAAGTTTATTAAATGAATTGAAATTGTAAGCATTTTTCGAATTAATGAGCGAAAATTGTCAAAGCTTGTTAATTTTGCTTAACTATTATAGAAACATTGAGTTTACTCATATAAAACTAAAGAAGCATGGCATTTAATTTTTTCAAAAAGAAAGAAGATAAAGAGAAAAAGAAATCTAATCGATACAAGGAGTTAACAGTTCGTCAAGTCATCAATGCAACGACAGATGCGATTGTAATAGAGTTTGAAAAGCCTGAATGGGAAATTTCATATACAGCGGGGCAATTCCTAACGCTAATCACTGATATTGATGGTGAGAGCGTAAGAAGAGCTTATTCTCTTTGCACCTCTCCGCTAGTTGATGAATATCCTGCTGTAACAGTGAAAAGAGTCGAAAACGGAAAGATGTCCAATCATTTAAATAGCAATTTAAAGGCTGGCGATAAACTTCAGGTATTGGAACCAATGGGTAATTTCACGACTGAGGTGGATGCTAATAAAAAGCGACATCTGATCATGTTTGCCGGAGGTAGTGGAATAACTCCTATGATGGGAATTTCAAAATCAGTTCTGCATGCTGAGCCAGATAGTATTATTTCTTTGATCTATGCTAATAGAAATTTAGAGTCAGTAATCTTCAAACAAGAGTTCGATAAGTTAGAAGATGAATATGAAGGTAGAATGCATGTGATTCATGTACTGGATGATGCCCCAATTAATTGGCAAGGTGAATCCGGGTTGTTGAATGAAGAGATGCTGAAAAAAATCTTAGATAGAATTCCAAACTGGGGTAAGGATCAGACACAATACCTAATGTGTGGTCCGGAAGGGATGATGAAGAATGTAGAGCAACATTTAGACATTTTTGGTATTGATAAATCCAATGTTTACAAAGAGAGCTTCGTACAAGGAACTATCGATAAAGCGGAAAAGACAGTTAGCGAAGAAACTCAAGGTGATGAGTATGAAGTAACTATTCTGTTCGATGGAGAGGAATATAAATTTCCAGTTCCAGCTGATAAAACTATCTTGGAAACTGCATTAGATATGGATATCGATTTACCTTTCTCATGCCAAAGTGGATTATGCACAGCATGTAGAGGTAAGCTATTATCGGGAACTGTCCGAATGGAAGAAGATGAAGGTTTGTCAGATGCAGAAAAAGAGGAAGGATTTGTGTTGAATTGTGTTGGCCATCCGACTTCAGCTGATGTAAAAATTGAAATAGGATAAAACATTAAGAGAATAAACCAGTAAAACAGAAAGAGGGCGATATGTCCTCTTTTTTTATTTAATCGATTGGAAATTATGGAATTTGAGATAAAAGAAAGACAATTTTTACCGAAGGATTTTAAAGTAAAAGATTGGGAAACGCTAAAACCATATTTTGAAAAATTATTGAATCAAGACATTGATTCGGATGCAGATCTGAAAAAATGGTTTGCTGACCTCAGCGAGTTAGAAGCTGTGGTATCAGAAGATATGGCTTGGCGCTATATCAAAATGACTTGCGATACTACCGATGAAAAGTTAGCGGCTTCTTTTGAAGATTTCGTAAGAAATATTCAACCTCATATTGCTCCTTATAGCGATAAATTGAATAGGAAAGCATTGGCATCTCCCCATTTATCAGCTGTTAAGGAAAAAGAAGGCTTTGACATCATGATCAGAGAGATGGAGAAAGATGTGAGAATATTCAGGGAGGAAAATATTCCCTTAGAAACTGAAATTTCCAGCCTTTCACAACAATATGGTGCTATTTCTGGGGCGATGGATATTGAGCATGAAGGAAAGGAATTAACCCTTCAACAAGCAGCAGTAAAGTTACAATCAACTGATAGGAAATTAAGAGAAGAGATCTACCAAAAGATTTCATCAAGAAGATTAGACGATAAAGAGAAGCTGGATGATCTGTTCAATGAACTAGTGAAATTGAGAACCGAAGTGGCGATAAATGCTGGCTTTGACAACTTTCGTGATTATATGTTCGCTTCCATGGGGCGATTTGATTACACTCCACAAGATTGCTTTGATTTCCATGATTCGGTGAAGTCTGAAGTGGTTCCACTTTTAGATGAAATTGCCAGAGAACGAAAAGAAAAGCTTGATATTGATAAATTGCGACCATGGGATAAAGCGGTTGATATATCTGGAAAAGAAGCATTGGCACCTTTTAAAGGAGCTGATGATCTTACAGAGAAAACAATCAAGGTATTCAACCAATTGAATCCTTTTTTGGGAGATTGCCTTACTAAAATGGTTGAGATGAAGCATCTTGACCTAGATTCTAGAAAAGGGAAATCACCCGGAGGCTATAATTATCCGCTCTCAGAAACTGGTGTGCCATTTATATTCATGAACGCTACTTCTACATTACGAGATATGGTGACCCTTCTACACGAAGGGGGGCATGCTGTGCATTCTTTCTTAATGAATGGTTTAGAGTTAAATGATTTCAAAAACCCACCTTCTGAAGTGGCTGAGTTGGCGTCCATGAGTATGGAATTAATCACCTTAGATTATTGGGATACGTTTTTCGATAATGAAGAGGACTTAAAAAGAGCTAAAACAGAACATCTGGAAGGAATTATAGAGACCCTTCCTTGGGTGGCTACTATCGATAAATTTCAACACTGGATTTACGAACATCCTGATCATACTGTGGAACAGAGAACTAAAGCCTGGAATGATTTTCTAGATGATTTTTCAGATTCCATCACTGATTGGTCAGGCTTGGAAAAATTCAGAGATAATATGTGGCAGAAGCAACTGCATCTCTATGAAGTCCCATTTTATTACATAGAATATGGTATGGCACAATTAGGTGCCGTGGCTGTATGGAAAAACTACAAAGAGAATCCTGAAAAGGGATTAGATTCCTATATGAAAGCACTGAAAATGGGTTATACCCGTTCAATCCCTGAAGTTTACGAAGCTGCGGATATCAAATTTGATTTCAGTAAAAAGAATATCAGTGAATTGATGAATTTTGTGAAAGAGGAGATGAATAAGCTTTAAGGTGCTATTTAGAAATTTGGACAGCGATGTGAAGGTTATCAAACCGTTTAATTCCTTCTTCTTATAGTAGCCCGAATTAAAGAAAGGAAAGTTCAAAAGAACTTTCCTTTTATATCAGTTAATCAATTATGATATATCCCTGATTTTTAGCGCTTATTATTATTGACGAGCTCAGACGGTAGTCAGACCGCCTTTATAAAAATATTTTCCTATAAGGCCAATAGCTAAGAATAAAAAAAATCCTGCTCAGTTGCCCGAGCAGGATTTTGACTTTAATTATACAAAAACTATTTCTTGTTTTTAGCTAAGTAAGAAGAAACGCTTTCTCTTGATTCTTCCATCGCTTCTTTTCCTTCTTCCCAGTTTGCAGGACAAACCTCTCCAAACTTCTCAACATGTTGCCATGCATCAACAACTCTTAACATCTCATCGATATTTCTACCTAATGGAAGGTCATTGATAGTTTCATGACGAACAATTCCTTCTTTATCAATCAAGAAAGTTCCTCTATAAGCTACAGGAGTTCCTTCGAAGATTAAATCACCTTCTTCATTATAGTTCCAGTCACCAGCTAAAACGCCAAAATTATTGGCAATAGTTTTAGAAGCATCTGCAACTAATGGATAAGTAACACCTTCGATTCCACCGTTTTCTTGTGGAGTCAATAACCAAGCTAAGTGGGTTTCTTCAGTATCAGTAGATGCACCGATTACCGCCACACCTCTTTTTTCGAACTCAGCTAATTTCTCTTGGAACGCCAATATCTCTGTTGGGCATACGAAAGTGAAATCTTTAGGATAAAAGAAGAACATCACATCTTTTTGACCGATGTACTGCTCTAAAGAAAAATCTTCTACGATTTCTTCTCCATTAATAACTGCTCCTGATTTAAATACTGGTGCTTTTTTTCCTACTAAAGACATATTCTAATATTTAATTATTGTTAAAATTTATTATTTGATTTTAAATACTTATTTCCTTTCAATACGATCATATACTAGTGATGTTGTTCGTATACGAATTAATTTTTTCAATAAACTTTTTATTGTTTTTTGTTAAGTACATAAGACACTTAAAAAGTGTATTAGGTATGATATATCAATGCTTTTATCTAATGACTAAACCTTTACTTTCTTTCGAACTGCAAAGGTAAGTTTGAAAATTTTGAATAACAATTGCAGGTGTAAAAGTTTCGATTGATATTTCAAATGGAATTATCAATTTTTTCTATAATAATTCCAAGCACTCTTAATTATTTCCGTACGTAAAATTAACTTTTTATATCCCTTATTATTCCTATATCTTTAGGCTTTAAATTTAATTTATTAGATGAATCCATCGATCAAAGACTATATAGTTTCTATAAACTCTGCCATAGAAAGAGAGAACTTTGGAAGCAAGCCTCAAGAACTGTATGAGCCCATTCGTTACATTATGGCTCTCGGAGGAAAGAGAATGCGTCCGCTTTTAAGTTTGTTAGCCTACCAGCTTTATCAAGACGAAATTGAAAAAGTTATACCAGCTTCTTTAGCTGTAGAGATCTTCCATAATTTCACTTTAATGCATGACGATATCATGGATAAGGCGCCCTTAAGAAGAGGTCAAGATACGGTGCATAAAAAGTGGAACGAGCCTGTTGCTATACTTTCAGGTGATGTAATGCTGGTTAAAGCTTATCAGCAACTCATTCAATATGTTCCGAATGAGAAACTCACAGAGGTCCTGGAAAAATTCAACCAATGTGCAATTGAAGTTTGCGAGGGGCAACAAATTGACATGAATTTTGAAGATCAGGAGCAAGTGCATGAAGATGAGTATTTAGAAATGATCCGTTTGAAAACTGCTGTTCTGTTGGGTTTTAGTCTTGAGTTTGGAGGGATCCTTGCAATGGATAATGAAGCTGATCATGCATTGCTGTATCAAATGGGAGTTAATGCTGGTATTGGATTTCAGTTGATGGATGATTTGCTTGATGTTTATGCTGATCAGGAGAAATTTGGAAAGCAAGTAGGTGGAGATATCATCGCCAATAAAAAGACTTATCTATTAATCAAAGCAAAGGAATTAGCTAGCGGAGAAAATTCTAACGAGCTTAATCAATGGTTAAGAGCGAAGGATTTTGATAGTAGTGAAAAAGTAAACGCTGTGAAGGCGATTTATGATAAACTCAGCATCAAGCAGCTAACAGAAACTAAAATGAATCAGTATTTTGAAAAGGCATTTAAAAATTTGGATGACTTAGATGTGCCTTCAGAGAAGAAGCTCGTCATTAAAGATTTCTTCAATTACCTTATTAACAGAGAACAGTAATGAGTACTACTTTAATTATCATTATCGTCACTTGTATAGTGAGCATTCCAGCCTTCAGTAATCCATCCAGAATGTATGCTTGGATGTTCAATCCTTATCAAATTGTGTATAGAAAGCAATATTACAGGATGATCACTTCGGGCTTTTTACACGCTGATTATGTGCATTTAATTTTTAATATGCTTACGCTGTATTTCTTTGGAGATGCGGTGGAGTACTATTTTAATCAATTAACTAATTATGGCACTTTCCTATATGTGGGGCTTTATCTATCTGCAATAGTAGTTTCGGATATTCCAAGCCTTTTAAAACATAAAGAAAATCCGAATTATAATGCGCTGGGAGCATCGGGTGCTGTTTCTGCAGTAGTTTTTAGTAGTATTTTATTTAACCCAATGACAGATTTATGTTTGTATGGATTGTTATGTTTGCCGGGCTTTATTTTTGGAGCCATTTATGTGATTTATTCTTATTATCAAGGTAAAAGACAAGGGGATAATGTGAACCATGATGCTCACTTATTTGGTGCACTGTATGGGGTACTAATTACGATTGCAATCTGGCCCGGAGTTATTATGCATTTTATTGAGCAGTTGAGAACTTTTAGTTTGTTTTAAATAAGAAGCTAGAATCTAGAAACTAGAAACTAGACACCAGAGACGAGTATTGAAGTAGTTGATTATTTGAGAATTATTGAATTAAACGAAATCGAGAGTTTGCAGGATATGGGTGCTACTTCAACTTGCTTCTGATCAGTCTGACTAGAAATACCAAGTATACGCCCCTCTCTTTTTATCTAACTTATCAACAGCTAAACCTCCTAATTTGCCGACCTAGTTCTCGCAAAATTTTGTAGATTTGTCTAAAAATAAATAGTAAAAAATGAGCAAACAAAAACCTTCTATCCCTAAAGGAACCCGTGATTTTGGACCTGCTGAAATGGCTAAGAGACATTTCATTTTAGATACCATAAAAAAGGTCTATCAAAAATACGGTTATGCACCCATAGAAACACCTGCAATGGAAAATCTAAGTGTATTGCAAGGGAAATACGGAGATGAAGGAGATCAATTGCTTTTTAAAATATTGAATTCAGGAGATTTCCTTTCTAAAACTGAAGAAGAGGACCGATTTGATTCAAAATCTCTCCAGCCTAAAATTTCGGAAAAGGGTCTTCGATACGACCTTACCGTACCATTCGCACGATTTGTGGTAATGAACCAACATAATTTGACTTTTCCCTTCAAGCGATATCAAATTCAACCGGTTTGGAGAGCTGATCGTCCGCAAAGAGGAAGATACAGAGAATTTTATCAATGTGATGCGGATGCCATTGGCACAAACTCCATGCTGTGTGAAGCAGAAATAGTTTTGATGATCCAGGAGGTTTTCAAAAGTTTGCAAGCTAAAAAGGCTAATAGTTTGGATTACGCTATCAAAATCAATAATCGCAAAATTTTATCAGGAATAGTAGAGGTAATGGGCGCAGAAGGTAAAGAAACTGATTTCGCTGTGGCTATTGATAAGTTAGATAAGATAGGAGAGGAGAAAGTTAAAGAAGAGCTCATAGAAAGAGGTTTTGAGCAATCTGCTATCGATACTTTGTCACCATTATTTGCTTTAAGCGGAGATAATAAAGAACAATTGAATTTCTTAAAGGGATTCTTGAAGAAATCGGAAATGGGTCAGAAAGGCATTAGTGAACTGACTGATGTATTTGATATTCTTGATTCGTTCGGAGCAAATGTGCCTCAATTGGAATTGGATGTTACCTTGGCTCGTGGACTTTCATATTATACAGGAGCTATCTTTGAAGTGAAGCCAAAGAATGTTCAGATGGGCAGTATTTGTGGAGGAGGACGATATGACGGGCTAACGGATACATTTGGTTTACCAGACGTTTCCGGTGTTGGGATTTCTTTTGGTGTAGACCGGATTTACGATGTGTTGGAGGAGCTAGAATTATATCCTGATAATGCGGAAAGTAGCACTGAAGTCTTGATGGTGAGTTTTGATGAAGAAAGCTGGAAATACTGCTTGAAAGTATTGCATAGATTAAGAACTGCCAATATAAGAGCAGAACTTTATCCAGAGCCGATAAAGTTGAAAAAGCAGATGAAGTATGCGAATGATAAGCAAATTCCATTTGTGATTTTGGTAGGCTCCGAGGAAATGAAAACAGGCGATTTAACTTTCAAGAATATGAAAGAAGGGACGCAAGAAAGTATGAATGCAGAAAGCATTTTAAAACGATTTTTAGGATATGAGTGATTTTTTTGTACTTGGCGAGCACGATCTTACCCTAGCGGAGATAAGAATTATTTTAGCAGATAATAAAAAGCTGAAACTGGCAGAAAAGGCCGTGAACGCAATAATTAATTGTCGGAAATTTTTAGACGAACATATTCAGTCTTCCGAAGCTCCTATTTACGGGATAAATACCGGCTTTGGCTCGCTTTATAGCCGAAATATCTCCAAAGCTGATTTAGAGCAATTACAGTCTAATTTGGTGATGTCACATGCTTGTGGCACCGGGCCCGAGATTGATAAACGCATTGTAAAGCTCATGCTTTTGCTAAAAATCCAGTCTTTGGCTTACGGTCATAGCGGAGTTCAGTTAGAAACGGTTCAACGATTGGTGGAGTTCTTTAATGCGGATATTGTTCCAGTAATTTATGAATCAGGTTCTTTGGGTGCGTCAGGAGATTTAGCTCCTTTGGCTCATTTATCATTACCTCTTATAGGTACGGGAGAAGTCCATTTCAAAAATGAAAAAATTAGTGGGGAAGCTTTGATGGCAAAAATGCAGTGGGAGCCCATACATCTGAAAGCAAAGGAAGGTTTAGCTTTATTAAACGGAACACAGTTCATGAATGCTTTTGGTGTTCATGCAGTCTTAGCTTCTGAAGATATTTTGAATTGGGCAAATACAATAAGTGCCTTATCATTAGATGCTTTTGATGGTCGTCCCGAGCCCTTTGATTCCAAAATTCACTTGATTAGGAACCAGGATGGCCAAAAAATAGTGGCCAAGAAAATTTTGGAACTGCTCAATGGTAGCGAAATCATCAATCAAAGTAAAGTCCATGTGCAAGATCCATACAGTTTCCGCTGTATTCCTCAAGTACACGGGGCAAGTTATGATGCTATTGATTATGTTCGAAAAATTATAGGAAAAGAATTGGCTGGCGTTACGGATAATCCCAATATATTTCCAGAAGAAGGTGAAATTATCTCAGGAGGTAATTTCCATGGTCAGCCGTTGGCACTTTCATTGGACTTTTTAGCGATTGCCTTAGCTGAACTGGGAAGTATTTCCGAAAGAAGAACATACCAATTAATTTCAGGAAGCCGAGGTCTGCCTGATTTTCTTGTGATGAATCCTGGTTTGAATTCTGGTTTGATGATTCCACAGTATAGTGCAGCAAGTTTGGTGAGTCAAAGTAAACAGTTATGTACTCCGGCCTCGGTGGATAGCATAGTTTCCTCAAATGGTCAGGAAGATCATGTGAGTATGGGAGCAAATGCTGCTACTAAGCTTTATAAAGTGGTGGAAAATACCTACCAAGTTTTAGCTATTGAATTGATAAATGCATCGCAGGCAATAAAATTTAGAAGACCGTTAAAGACAAGCTCACATTTAGAAGAAATAATTCGTAATTTTAGGCTAGAGGTATCGTTAATAGAGGACGACCGAATTTTGCATCATGATATTGTAAAAGCAGTTCGTTTTATTAAAAATAATTTGGCTTGAGGATATTACTATTTATTTCTTTTCTGGTTTTTAATTCAATCTCATTGTTGGCGCAAGGAAGTTTTAGTAGTGAGAACGGTTTGTTTACAGTAAACTACTTGAAGGGCTGTGAATCTACTCAAATTGAAGTGACCCCTGTCAATGCGACCGGAACACCTTTTATTTGTTTCGATGCTGATTTATCCAATATAGGTTCAAACAACGAGTGCTTCGGAAATCCGGCTCAAACTGCAGAGGATTTCCGCTTTACCTATCAGGATGCAGGTACTTATAGTATATTATTTCTAAGGCAATTATCAAATACTCAAGTTTATGACAGCATAACCATAGAAATCATAGAACCCAATACTCCTTTTGTATCATTAACCAGTTGTAATGATGATCTGATTTTAGATCTAGATCAGCAGCAGGAAAGCTTTGATTTTTATAATGTAGATTTTGGAGATGGATCTTCTCCTCAGGAGTTATTCATTACCGCATTTCCATTCACTTATCAGTATTCAGATCCTACTCAAGAATATAGCATGTCAGTGACGGGCTCCTTCAATAGTAGCGGAAATAATAACTGTAATAATAATATTTTTACTAAGACATTTGTTCCAATTGATCAAAACGAAAGCGAAGCCAACATTAACAGTATTGAAATCTTATCAGAAAACAGTTTTGAAATCAATTTTTCGTTAAACGAAAATCAAAGTTACCAGCTACAACTAAAGCAAAATGAAAGTGGAAATTACCAGAATGTCACTACTTTTTCTGGTCAACAGACTGGGAGTTATACTTTTCAGAGTATAAATTTAAATGCAAATTTTTATTGTGCCAGAATTGTAGCTACAAGCCAATGCGATGGACAGCAGTTGATTTCCAATGAAGTTTGTACTATCCAACTTTCTGCTATTGCTGATTTGCAAGGAAATATTGTGGAATGGAATGCCAATAGCTTTGAAAATTCGAAGGTGCTAAAAAATGGAGAAGTAGTGTATACTGGAAATTCACCTTTCATAGATGAGAGTGTGTTATGTGGCCAAATTTACGAATATCAGATTATAGCAACCGATGCAAACGGTTTGGAGCAAAGGTCTCTGCCCAAAGAAGTGGCAGCTATTAAACGAAACATAACAGTCCCGATTGAACAAATTGCTACCAATGTAATATCAAATACAGAACTCGAATTAAGCTGGCAAGTGCCGCAAGGCCTAGATCCTGATAGATTCATTGTGTATAAGAAGCTTAATCTTAATGATCAATTCTTTAGGATTGATTCGGCAAGCGGAAATTCATATTTAGATGAAGAGTTTGGGTTCGAAGAAAGGCAATTTTATTATTCAGTGGCGTATGTAAATAGTTGTGGGGGCATTTCTCCAGTAGTTACCACAGCCCAAAACATTCTATTGAACTTTAATCAAGATGCATCTGACGTTAACTTTACTTGGAATTCATTTACTGGATTTAGTTCACGTCTAAGCGAATATGTTATAGTGAAATATGATGAGAATATGAACTTACTTGAAGAAAATAGTATTGGAAATGATACCCTCTACAGTGAGAGCGTAGCACAAAGTGTTGATCAATTGGCTTTTTACCAAGTAGAAGCGCATTCGGAAAGTGGGCTAATAGCGTATTCTAATTTACTGAGATATAAAATCCCGTCAAGTTTTTTTGTCCCTTCGGCTTTCTCTCCTAATGGAGATGCCTTAAATGAGGAAATAACTGTGGTGGGTAAGTTTATTGATGAAGTAGAGTTTAGTATTTACAATAGATGGGGGACTTTGATTTTCCGAAGTAACACATTAGGAAGCGGCTGGGATGGATTTCTGCCTACACGCCCTGCTCCTGAGGGAACTTACACCTATACTGTGCGTGTAAAAGATGAATATGGAGAAGAGTATTATAAAAGTGGTGTTTTTAATTTAATAAGATAGATATGTTTGACATGATGAAAATGATGGGACAAATTAAGGAAGTACAGGGCAAGGTAAAGCAAGCTCAGGAAAATTTAGTCCACATCACAGCAGAAGGAGAAGCCGGTGCTGGGATGGTTAAAGCCAAGGTAAACGGAAAAAAGCAGTTAGTAAGTATTGAAATAGATGATTCTTTGGTGAATGATAATGATAAGGAAATGATCCAGGACTTAACTGTGGCTGCAGTCAATAAAGCCATGGAAGAGGTGGATGTGTTGGCAAAAGAAGAAATGCGTAAAGCTACAGATGGTGCGCTCCCAAACATACCGGGAATGGATTTAGGTAATATGTTCAATGCCTGATAGCGTAGCAGTTGTTATATTAAATTTTAACGGCAGGGATTATCTAGAAAAATTCCTGCCGATTGTTATACAAAATTCCCATCCCTATGAAGTAATTGTTGCAGACAATGCTTCAACAGATGACTCAATTAATTTCCTGCAAGAAAGTCATCCTGATATAAGATTAATTAAGATTTCAGAAAACTTAGGCTACGCTGGAGGTTATAATTATGCCTTAAAAGAAATCAAATCTGATTTCTATATATTACTAAATTCTGATGTGGAAACTACGCCCAATTGGATTGATCCAGTCATAAGTTTGATGAAGCAAAATGAAAATATAGTAGCATGTCAGCCTAAAATTAAGTCATATCATCAGAAAGAATATTTTGAATATGCCGGTGCGGCAGGAGGATTTATTGATTTTTTAGGATATCCATTTTGCAGAGGAAGGATTTTTTCACATCAGGAAAAAGATCAAGGTCAATATGATGACACTATCCCTGTATTTTGGGCTACTGGGGCATGTTTGTTTGTGAAAGCTCAGACCTTTCATGAAGTAGGAGGCCTTGATGACAAATTCTTTGCTCATATGGAGGAAATTGATTTTTGTTGGCGAGCCAAAAATCTTGGTTATGAAATATATTATTGTGGAGAAAGTACTGTTTACCATGTGGGAGGAGGAACCTTACAAGCGGAGAGTCCTTTCAAGACCTATTTAAATTTTAGAAATAATTGGCTATTGTTATATAAGAATCTCAGTAAGGAAGAATTCCATGCTATTAGAAAGCGTAGAAAGCGTTTGGATGTATTGGCAGCTATTCAATTTGTGGCTAAAGGACAAAGAGCAAATGCAAATGCAATTTTAAAAGCCCATCAGGATTTTCGCAAAATGAAAAATGACTTCCAAGCTAATACCTCATGTGGACAGTTACATCCTGAGATTTTACAGAAATCAATAATTAATCAATTTTTTGTAAAGGGAAAAAAGAAATTCTCTGATTTGAAAATATAGCTTAAAACAACCTACTTTATTGAAAGTCAATAACATTCTTGATTATAAAAATCTGCCATCTCCTCAGGTATTTCAAAATAGCCATCATTCATTTTCTCTACAAGTTCAGAGCAGTCCGAAAAAAGATTGGCCAAATGCTTTTTCTTAAATCCAAAGATTCCCTGTGTCACTCTAACCATTTCAGTGGAATTTGCTTTTCGAAGGAACGGGATTTCCAATTCATATCCGCTGTCTGGATCTCTATATTCATCCCAATATAATTTTACTTGACCATTTACAGACAATCGCATAAAGACTTTCTTTCCTTGACCAGGAACGCTTCTATGGAATACAGTAAATAATTCAGTGTAGCTATCATACCATATCGATTCATAAGATAGATCACCAATTTGGTAAAAAACGATATCTTTAGGCCCATATTTTTTATTGAATATCCAATAGCCTTTCATTTTCACTTTGTTGTATATTTTACCAAAAGGCTCAGGACTTCTATCCTGAAGTTGGCCATAAATGGTATCGTTTTGATTAGTCACGATGTAGCCATTCTGATATTCTGATTGAGCCACTGCACTGAAAACACTGGATAGCATCAAGACCATCAACGCTATGATTGGAATATTTTTCATTTGACTGAGTTTTGAACTAGTCTAACCACATCACCTATTTTGGAATTATCAATCCAACGAGTGATAATTACCAATTCATTTTCTTCATCAATTATGATATAGTTTCCTCCAAAACCAGCAGCGTAGTATACATCTTTGGATACGCCTTCCCAACTTTCTTGGCTGTTGTTCCACCAGAGATAGCCATAATCATTCTTGGCCTGTGATGATATTTGGACGCTTTTGACCCAGCTTTCCGAAATTAACTGCTTGTCATTCCATTTTCCATTTCTCATGAAAAGTAATCCGAAGCGAGCATGATCTAAAGTGTTAATGAATATACCGCCACCGAAATGTCCACCACCACTAACAGACTGAACTTTTAATCCATCAACATTTACAAAAGAATTAGGATAACCTAACCATCTCCAGCTTGAAGAGGCTCCAATGGGGTCCATTATATGCTCTTTCAAAATGTGTGGGAGCGGTTCTCTCCAGACTTGTAAGAGTGCATATGCGAGTACATTTACTCTAACGTCATTGTATTTGTAATGAGTACCAGGCTCATGTAAAGTTCTTGCTCTCCAGTCATCGATATTACCAGTCTTAGGAGGTCGGTCTGCCCAGTCATAAAGCCCAAATTGTTGCCCTGACCAATCAGAAGATTGAGTCAGCAAGTGGTCCCAAGAGATTTTTTGATTGTGGTCCCCTTGGAAAGTTCCATCCCATACATACTCATGTACTTTATCTTCAATATTGTCAATCAGTTTTTTATCCAAAGCCAAACCAGCTACAGTAGATAAATAACTCTTTGCAACGCTAAATGTCATATCAACACGGTTTATGTCTCCCCATTCCCCAACAATATACCCTTCTTTTACAATTAAACCGGCAGTTCCAGCTCGTTCTTTGGTTTTGCCCAGGATTTCAAAATAAGGCTCTCTGGAAAAAGCTTCAATTATGGCAATTCGCAAATCCCTATCTACAGAATTTTCATTTTGACTTGCTATGTTGACAGCGCTATCTAGTAATTGCTGGCTCATGTTCATTGAACTAGCAGATTTTCTTTCCCATTCTCGGTCAGGATAATATTGGCTAAAAGCCTCATTAGAGATTAAGAATATGCTGAAAATTAATAGGAGGAGAAATTTCATAGGTTGCGTAAGATTTATTTGAACAATGGAAAATAATCATTTTATATCATATGTAACCGTGGATAGCCAGTTTAAATAGGTGTGAAGTACAATATATTAGAAATGTGCAAATTTATAATGGTTTAGTTTACTTGAGTTTTCTGTCTTATAATATAACTTTTCCGTTAAAATAACTTGATTAAATATTTAAATAAAATAAATTTATTACATCTAGTAGAATTTCCATTTAGGTTGATTTTAAGCTTTATTTTATAAAAAGTGCATGGGTTTTCAGTTTCCATTTCAAAATATTTATTTGTTTTATATTTATTTTTTCAGAATAAAATTCTTATAATTGTGGTTAAATGAAGATAATTAACCGCATAATTGACCAAAACCTACTTTAAGATGTTTAAGGATAATATTGAAGAGCTATTTAAAAACGTCCTTTACCTTTCTCAAAAAATATCATTTAAATTCAATGTACTTACATGTATTTCAAATGGTATGTCTAACCCTAAAATTATGTTTTTAGAAGATTATCACTTTAGATGACATGGCTGGTTGAACAGTAAGTGTTAGAATAATTATAATTTTTTTTAAAGTCGAACCAATACTCGACATATTTTTCACTAAACCTAAATACAATGAATTCAATTTTTACAAAACTAAACCTCATAGCTTTGGCATGTTTCCTTATTGGGAGCACTGCTATGGGTCAGACAAGTCAACAAAGAGCAAAAATCACGAATCAATATAATAAACAAGTATTGACGGAGCTCGAACAAAATTTTTCAGCCAAAGCCCAAAAAGAAAAAGAAGAAGCTATCGCGATGGCTGAACAAAAAGGCTGGGAAGTAAAGATGTATCTTGACGATGGTCGATATGCAGAACTACAAAAAGTAACTGCAACAGGAGAGCCGATTTATTATATTACTTATAATACTGATGCAGCCCGATCCACTAGAACAAATTTCCTGAATTCAGGAGGCGGATTAGGTTTAAACCTAAATGGAGATAATATGACTGCTCACGTTTGGGATGGTGGTTTAGCACGTGCTTCTCACCAAGAATACGATGGGCCTGGCGGTTCTAATCGTTTCTCAGTAGGTGACGGATCTAGCACATTGAACTTTCATGCTGCGCACGTAACAGGTACTATTATCGCATCTGGCGTTCAAGCAAATGCAAAAGGAATGGCGCCACAAGCAAATGCAATAGGTTATGATTGGAATAGTGATCTTTCGGAAGCTACAAATGCAGCTTCTAACGGAATGCTTGTCTCCAACCACTCGTACGGATATAGAGCCAGTCAATTACCCGATTGGTATTTTGGTGCATACATAGCTGAGTCTAGAGATTGGGACAATCTGATGTACAATTCTCCTTATTATATGATGGTAGTTGCAGGCGGTAATGATGGAAACGATAACTCTTCAAACGGTAGTCCATTAGGTGGCAATAGCTCATTTGACAAATTATCTGGACATGCTACTTCGAAAAATAACTTGGTTGTTGCCAATGCACAAGATGCCAACATCGACAGTAATGGTAATTTAATTGGAGTTAGTATCAATAGTTCTTCAAGTGAAGGACCAACTGATGATTATAGAATCAAGCCTGATATTACGGGTAATGGAACTGGTGTTTACTCGACTTATGAAAGCAGTAATACCGCTTACAACTCTATTACAGGAACATCAATGGCATCTCCTAATGTTGCAGGTTCAATTTTAGTTTTGCAAGAACATGCAAACAATGTATTTGGAAATTATGCGAGAGCAGCCACAATTAAAGGTGTTGTTTTACATACTGCTGATGATGCAGGAATCACAGGTCCGGATGCTGTTTGGGGATGGGGTCTAATGAATGCCAAAAGAGCAGCTGAAACTATGACCGGTGCTGGTGATATATCGAAAGTAGAAGAATTAACCTTGAATAATGGTCAATCATATTCTGTTACGGTTGAATCTGATGGAACGAGTCCTTTATTGGCTTCAATTTCTTGGACTGACCAAGGCGGTACTGCAAATACAGGAACTACAAACCTTAGCACTCCAGTATTAGTGAATGATTTAGATATTAGAGTTACTAAAAATTCTACTACATATTCACCTTACAGATTAACTGGTGTGAATAGCAATTCAAAAGGAGATAATAATGTTGATCCATACGAGAGAGTTGATATCAATAATGCAAGTGGTTCTTATACAATTACAGTAACTCACAAAGGATCTTTGGCAAGTGGAAGTCAAGATTTCTCATTAGTAGTAACTGGTCTTTCTGGGACGCCAGTTGTTTGTGATGCCACTACTCCAACTAGCTTATCACCTTCGAACGTAGGTTCAAATAGTGTTGATTTAAGCTGGGATGCGGTAACAGGTACTACCTATGATGTGCGATACAGAGTTTCAGGAACTTCTTCTTGGACAACTGAAAGTACTTCATCTAGTTCTATTACTCTATCTGGATTAAGTTCTACTACGCAATATGAAGCACAAGTAAGAAGCAAGTGTTCTGACGGAAGTAACTCTACTTATTCTTCAAGTGTAAGCTTTACAACTACAGAGGTACAGTTAGTATATTGTGATTCAAACGGAAACAATGTTTCTGATGAGTATATTGGAAGAGTTCAGCTTGCGAGTGTAGATAATTCTTCTGGAGCTGCTGGTTCTGGGTATGCAGATTTCACTTCTCAGTCTACTGATTTAGGTAAAGGAGATGCTAATACAATCACAGTAACTCCAGAATGGACTGGAACAGTTTACAGTGAAGGCTATAGTGTTTGGATTGATTATAACCAGGATGGCGATTTTACAGATGCAGGAGAGCAAGTTTGGACGCAGTCTGCAACGCAAAACACACCAGTTAGTGGAAGCTTTACGGTACCTACCAGTGCCCAATCTGGAAACACAACGATGAGAGTTTCTATGAAATATAATGGGGTACCTACTTCTTGTGAATCTTTCTCTTATGGTGAGGTAGAAGATTATACGGTAAATATTACTACAGGTACTCCTGAAGTATGTACTGTCCCTTCAAGCTTAAGTGTATCAAGCATTGGAGAAAATACAGCTACATTGAGCTGGTCTTCTGAAAGTGCTGCCAATAACTATACTGTTAGAATCAGAGAAAACGGAACTAGCACATGGTCTACATTATCTGCTTCTTCTAATTCAAGAAGTGTAAGTGGGCTTTCAGCAGATACGGAATATGAATGGCAAGTAAGAAGTAATTGCTCAAGCAGTAATTCTAACTATTCTTCTTCTGATCTATTCACGACAGATGCTCCAGTTGTAATAACATATTGTAACTCAAGTGGAGATGATTCAAGCTATGAATGGATTCAAAGAATTGTGCTAGGATCAATTGATAATACCAGTGGTGACAATGGCGGTTATGCTGATTTCACTAACCAAGTTGCAAATGTTCAGCGTGGTACATCTACTTCTATGAATGTTCAAGCCGGATTTAGTGGTAGTAGTTATACTGAATACTGGAGTGTTTGGATTGACTTAAACCAGGATGGTACTTTCAGTACTGGTGAAAGATTAGTTAATGGTTCTTCAAGTAGTAGTAACTTATTGAGTGCTACATTGAATATTCCATCTACTGCTTTGACAGGAAATACTAGAATGAGAGTTACAATGAAATACAATGCTCAGGGAACTCCTTGTGAAACCTTTAATTATGGTGAAGTAGAAGACTATACCGTGAATATAACCAATAGTCCATCGAATTACGCCATGACTGATTTCGATTCTGAGCTATTAGGTAAAGAAGATAATATTGCAAACTTTAGCTTGTATCCAAATCCGGTACAAGGTCAGCTAAATGTAAATATCAGAAATATTGATTCTTCAAAAGGTATAAAGATTTACAGTAGTAATGGTGCTCTTGTAAAATCAATCAATACTGGAAAAGATGTCACTAGCATTGATGTTTCTACTTTAGAAAAAGGAATGTATATCTTGAAAGCGAACACAGCAAAAGAAGCTGTAAGTGCGAATTTCATTGTGAAATAATTCTAGATAAATTAATTGAAATTGAAAACGCATGGAGCTCTGCTTCATGCGTTTTTTTATGTCTTAACTTGAAAAGTGAAATACTTTCAAGATTTATTTATTAATTTGAAATTTAATTAAATCACTATTTCATGAAAATCTATTTAGCTGCGCTGTCACTTTTCTTATTGATTAGTTGTCAAACTAAAGAATCGAAGGATCAACTTTCTGCTCACGAAGGTAAAATTCAAGTAGAAGGAGGTGAGTTATGGTATAAAGTAATGGGGGATGGAGACGGTATTCCGATTTTAACTTTACACGGAGGACCAGGAGGGACGCATCGTTATTTTTATAAACTAAGTCCTCAAAATGAAGATAGAAAAGTAATTCTATTTGATCAGTTAGGCAGTGGTAGGTCAGATTATCATAATGATACCACGCTCATGACGGTTGATCATTTTGTCAATCAAGTGAAGGCGGTTGTAGATCATTTAAAGCTAGAAGGTTTTTATTTGCTAGGGCAATCATGGGGTGGCGCCTTGGCGGTGGAATATTATATGCATCACCCAGAAGGGATCGAAGGTTTGATTCTCACTAGTCCTTTGATTTCAACTCCGCGTTGGGAAGCGGATGCTGATACATTAGTCACTCAATTACCTGATAGTTTACAAAAAATAGTGCAGGAAGCAAATAGAACTGGGGAGTATAATACTCCTGCATATGATAAGGCAAATTCCTATTATTGGAGTCAATTTGGATTGAGAACATCAAAGAAATCTCATCCAATGGATACGGTTGAGGTGTCTGGTAATAGTGTGATTTATAATTATATGTGGGGCCCAAGTGAATTTAGATGCACAGGAACTTTAAAAGACTTTGATAGAACAGCCAGCTTGTCCGAAATTGAGGTGCCGGTATTGTTTTTAACGGGAGAGTTCGATGAAGCTAGACCTGAAACGATTGATTATTTTAGCAGTTTAGTGCCCAATTCAAGATTTGAAGTCGTGCCAGCATCTGGTCATTCAACTTTAAATGATAATCCTGAAGATTATAATCGATTCATAAAAGAATTTCTATCCAATCAAAAATAAAAACTCATGAGACCACTATTCATAATTCTTTGCGCTGCATTTTTCAGTTTCAATTCATTAGCTCAACTTAATAGACCAAACGATCCTCTTGCCCATACCTATTCTATTGTAGCAAGAGACGCCAAAACTGGTGAAATGGCCGTAGCCGTACAGAGCCATTGGTTCAGCGTTGGAACAGCTGTTTCCTGGGGAGAAGCCGGTGTGGGGGTTGTGGCCACACAATCTTTCACCAATAAATCATTTGGCTTAAGAGGCTTGGCCATGCTCAAAGCAGGATTAAGTCCTCAAGAAGCAATGGACAGTTTGTTGAACAATGACGATGGAAAAGCTTTCAGACAAGTCGCAATTTTAGATGTCAAAGGAAGAGTAGCCACACATACAGGAGCGAAATGTATAGACGAAGCAGGTCATGCCAATGGCGATAACTTTTCAGTACAAGCCAATATGATGCTGAACGAAACCGTGGTTCCTGCCATGGAAGTAGCTTGGAAAAAACACAGTGATTTGGCTTTGGCAGAGCGTATGGTCAAAGTATTGGATGCCGCACAAGCTCAGGGCGGAGATATCAGAGGAAAGCAATCTGCTGCACTTTTGGTGGTAAAAGCAGAAGCTTCAAATGAACCTTGGAATGATAGAGTATTGGATTTAAGAGTAGATGATCATCAAAATCCAGGTCTGGAATTAAACAGATTGGTGAAAGTTTATAGAGCCTATGAGCACATGAACCAAGGCGATTATTTTGTGGAAAAGGGTAAAATGCAAGAAGCAATGAACCAATATAATTCGGCCATGGAAATGTTCCCTGAAAACCTTGAAATGCAATATTGGACGGCTATAACCTTAGCAAATGACGGCAAAACAGATCAGGCAGTAAAAATGCTTCAAAAGATTTATAAGCAAGACGCTAATTGGCGAGAATTGACGAAAAGATTACCCAAGGTTGGCTTGTTGGAAGTGGAGGATCAAGAATTAAAGAAATTATTGAAATAAAATTATATTCAACCCAGATTAAAAACCCTTTATGAAATTAACGAGTAGCGTTTTATCTTTATCAATTTTTAGTGTATTTCTTATTTCTTGTACAAACAATGAGAGTAAAGAAAAATCACAAGAGGAAACAATCACAATCGACTTAGACCAAGCCCAAACCTTAAAAACAAGCGATCATTTTGAACTGAAAGATGTCATTTATTTTTCTGACAGTTTGGTGGTGGATAATTTAATGAAAGTTTCCACTCATAATGAGTATGTAGTGCTTCATTGTGGTTGGGGATTAGATTACCTCCTCATAAAGGACATGAAAACGGGAGCGGAGGTAGCGATATCAGCAAAAGGGGAAGGTCCCAATCAATATCAAAAGCTAAGTGATTTCTTCATTAATCATAAAGGGCAGATTGAGTTACTAGACGGACAAGCAGGAAAAATCTTAACCTATAATTTAAAAGGTGAATTGCTGTCAGTATATCAAAATGAAAAACTGCAAAATGCCGGCAGTTTCTTAAGCCTAAATGGTGAGGATTATTTCATTTACGGGGGGAATTTCTATGCTGGAAAGTCAGGTTATCAAATGCAAATTTGGAATAAAAATGAAGGAAAGGTAAAGTCCAGCTATATTCCTTTTGATGAGCAAAAGGCAGGATTTATGCTTTTTATAGAGCCGAGAAATTTCTCCAAGAATCCATCCAGTTTCTATCAGGTTTACAATCAGTACGTTTATGAATTGGGTGAAGATGCGGTTAAAGATTCTTTATATCTTGATTTTGGTCAAGATAACATTCCGGCCGAATTGTTTGAAAATTCTTATCAGGATGTTAGAGAATTTAGCCAAGATATGGCCAAAAGTGGATATGCCTACGGTCTAGGAAATTTTCTATTAGAAGAAAATCTACTATTTGCTTCAGTTAGGAAGAATGAGCAAAATTTTCATTTCTATACCAACACTAAAACAGGGGAATCAACTGTTTTTGATAAGATCAGTAATGATGTTTTCGGTTTGAAAACCGATGAAAAAATCGGCTACCAATATAGACCGGTAGCCATGGATGGTAACGATATTTATTTTATTGTAAGCTTAGAAGCACAAAATGAAAACTTTGGAAAAACGCTAGTTACAAATTCATCAAAAAGTGAGCTGAACCAAAGACTACTATCAAAAATTGAAAATTTTAAAGATGGAGATAATCTGGCGATTGTGAAGTGTGAGATTACTGGATTTTGAATTACACTTAAATCTTCGATCCGTTGTAAGTAAAATATTTTCCCTAGGCATTTTACTAGATCAATTTTTCACTTTTATAATTAAACCTTGATAATGTCGCAATAAACCGCTCGTTGCAGATGATCATTATTGTCTTTGGCATGAAACTTGATTTACTTATATTGTAAAAAGCTTATAACCTAAATAAAAAGAAATGAGAGTTAAGTTCACTTTATATACCCTGTCGGTTTGTTTTTGTCTTGCTATCCTGCTTTCTTGCAAAGAGGAGAAGATAGAGAAAGAACCAGTCAATAATCAAGTTGTAACCGAAAACCCTATCAGTCTAGATGTTATTAAATCCGGAGTATTTATTAAAAACGCTGAAGTAAATGAAGGAAATATTCCTAATGCGACTAAGGATTTCAATTTTACCGTTATTGGATCTGCACATAAACCCGATTTTTCAAGTACTAGCTTTATAGGTGGTTTTTTAAATACTGGCTTTAGAGGAGATGTGTCTTCAATTGAGTCCATTAATGGATATTATATTCAATTTAAAGATTTAGATGGAAATAAAGTAGATAATCATTTCGACCTAGCTGTAAATGATCAAGGCAGCAGTAGATTTTTTGGTGTTTTTGATGAGGTAGTTAGGATGGGGTCTTTTAGTTTTGATATAGCAGTTTACAGCAGTCAGGGTGTAAGTCAAAAAAAAGAAATACGTGTTGATGTGAGAGAATGGGGAGGTACGTCATCTATTATTGGTATATGGAAATTTGACAAAGCATTTGATCACAATGATCAGCAGATTCCAATTGATTGGGTTGATTATTTTTTTGAATTTTCGGAAAATGGAGATTATCTGCGTTACTTCAAAAAAGATTATCAGATCGTAGATTCAGACTCTGAGGAGAATTATTACTACAAGGGTAAATGGTCGTTTGCAGCTAAAGAAGGAGAGTTGGGTACTATTGATTTTTCTTTTATTGATTTAATAAATCCTGAAAGTAGTATTCAATACGATTATGGATCTATTTTTATCATTTCTTCAGTTCGAGTTTTTGATGATGAATTAAGGTTAGTTAGGAACTTTGACACGAATTATGAGACAAGCTTTGTTTTCAAAAGAATAGAATAGTATCAGCTAAAGTATTAAAGAAAATATGGCGCCAGTTCCAAAGCTGGTGTCCATTTAATGTAAGTGTCTAAATCAATTAAAAGCGTTCTGCTTTGAAAAACAAGTGACTTTGGTTGCTATCGCATTATTAAGGATGCAGTTCTGCTTTTTTCAGTTTCAATTCATTAGCTCAACTTAATAGACCAAACGATCCTCTTGCCCATACCTATTCTATTGTAGCAAGAGACGCCAAAACTGGTGAAATGGCCGTAGCCGTACAGAGCCATTGGTTCAGCGTTGGAACAGCTGTTTCCTGGGGAGAAGCCGGTGTGGGGGTTGTGGCCACACAATCTTTCACCAATAAATCATTTGGCTTAAGAGGCTTGGCCATGCTCAAAGCAGGATTAAGTCCTCAAGAAGCAATGGACAGTTTGTTGAACAATGACGATGGAAAAGCTTTCAGACAAGTCGCAATTTTAGATGTCAAAGGAAGAGTAGCCACACATACAGGAGCGAAATGTATAGACGAAGCAGGTCATGCCAATGGCGATAACTTTTCAGTACAAGCCAATATGATGCTGAACGAAACCGTGGTTCCTGCCATGGAAGTAGCTTGGAAAAAACACAGTGATTTGGCTTTGGCAGAGCGTATGGTCAAAGTATTGGATGCCGCACAAGCTCAGGGCGGAGATATCAGAGGAAAGCAATCTGCTGCACTTTTGGTGGTAAAAGCAGAAGCTTCAAATGAACCTTGGAATGATAGAGTATTGGATTTAAGAGTAGATGATCATCAAAATCCAGGTCTGGAATTAAACAGATTGGTGAAAGTTTATAGAGCCTATGAGCACATGAACCAAGGCGATTATTTTGTGGAAAAAGGAAAAATGCAAGAGGCCATGAATGAGTATAATGCAGCCATGGAAATGTTCCCGGAAAACCTTGAAATGCAATATTGGACGGCCATTACTTTGGCAAATGATGGGAAAATAGATCAGGCAGTAAAAATGCTTCAAAAGATTTATAAGCAAGACGCTAAATGGAGAGAGTTGACGAAAAGATTACCCAAGGTTGGCTTGTTGGAAGTGGAGGAGCAAGAATTAAAAAAATTATTGAAATAAAATTATATTCAACCCAAATTAAATCTCTTTATGAAATTAGCGAGTAGTATTATTATTTTATCAATTTTTAGTGTATTTCTTATTTCTTGTACAAACAATGAGAGTAAAGAAAAATCACAAGATGAAACAATCAAAATCAACTTAGACAAAGCCCAAACCTTAAAAGTAAGCGATCATTTTAAGTTGAAAGATGTCATTTATTTTTCTGATAGTTTGGTGGTGGATAATTTAATGAAAGTTTCCACTCATAATGATTATGTAGTGCTTCATTGTGGTTGGGGATTAGATTATCTTGTCATTAAAAATACGCTTACAGCTAAAGAGTTTATTATATCGGCTAAAGGAGAAGGGTCCAATCAATATCAAAAGCTAAATAATTTTTTCATTAATAAGAAAGGGCAGATTGAGCTGCTCGATGGACAGTCAGGAAAAATTTTAACCTATAATATGGAAGGTGAGTTACTTTCTGTATATCAAAATGAAAAATTACAACAAGTGACAAGCCTTCTTAGTATAGATGGAGAGCACTATTTCCTTTTCGGTGGCAATTTCTATGCTGGAAAGTCAGGTTATCAAATGCAAATTTGGAATAAAAATGAAGGAAAGGTAAAGTCCAGCTATATTCCTTTTGATGAGCAAAAGGCAGGATTTATGCTTTTTATAGAGCCGAGAAATTTCTCCAAGAATCCATCCAGTTTCTATCAGGTTTACAATCAGTACGTTTATGAATTGGGTGAAGATGCGGTTAAAGATTCTTTATATCTTGATTTTGGTCAAGATAACATTCCGGCCGAATTGTTTGAAAATTCTTATCAGGATGTTAGAGAATTTAGCCAAGATATGGCCAAAAGTGGATATGCCTACGGTCTAGGAAATTTTCTATTAGAAGAAAATCTACTATTTGCTTCAGTTAGGAAGAATGAGCAAAATTTTCATTTCTATACCAACACTAAAACAGGGGAATCAACTGTTTTTGATAAGATCAGTAATGATGTTTTCGGTTTGAAAACCGATGAAAAAATCGGCTACCAATATAGACCGGTAGCCATGGATGGTAACGATATTTATTTTATTGTAAGCTTAGAAGCACAAAATGAAAACTTTGGAAAAACGCTAGTTACAAATTCATCAAAAAGTGAGCTGAACCAAAGACTACTATCAAAAATTGAAAATTTTAAAGATGGAGATAATCTGGCGATTGTGAAGTGTGAGATTACTGGATTTTGAATTACACTTAAATCTTCGATCCGTTGTAAGTAAAATATTTTCCCTAGGCATTTTACTAGATCAATTTTTCACTTTTATAATTAAACCTTGATAATGTCGCAATAAACCGCTCGTTGCAGATGATCATTATTGTCTTTGGCATGAAACTTGATTTACTTTTATTCTAATAAGTTTATAACCTAAATAATAGAAAATGAGTGCTAAGTATACTTTATTCACAATTGCAATGTTTTGTTTTCTTTTCATGTTGATTTCATGCCAGGAGGAGAGGATAGGGGAAGGACCAGTGCAAGATAATGGTCCAGCCATAAATTTAGTTGATATTGAGTCCGGAATTTTTATTAAAAACGCTGAAATAAATGATGGAGACATTCCTCCATCGACTGAGAATTTTGATTTTGAGATTAGTGAATCCATTAGCGGTTTTTTAAACACTGGATTTAGAGTAGAATTAAATTTCGCCTTTGAGTCCGTCAATGGGATTCTTATTCAGTTAAAAGATTTAGACGGAAATAAAGTAGATAATCATTTCAACTTAGCTGTAGATAATCAATTGCACGTTATTATTGATGGTGTTTTTGAAGAGGTAGTAACTAAGGGGTCTTTTTGCTTTGATTTGGCAGTTTACAGCAATCAGGGTGTAAGTCAAAAAAAAGAAATATGTGTTGAAGTAAGAGATTGGGGAGGTACGAACTCTATTACCGGGAAATGGAAGTTAGACAAAGTATTTTTTAATATTGATGAGGAGATTCCAATTAATGATCTAGGTGAATGGGTAGATGTATCAATAGACTGTCAGGACGGAAATAGTTTAGAAACATCATATCAAATTCCTTTCGATGACTACTTCCTAGAATTTTCGGAAAATGGTGATTATCGTAACTCTTTCAAAAAGAAATATCAGATTGTTGATTCCGCTGCCTCACAAGAAGCTTGTGTGGAAAAGTATAAAGACTTTGAAGAGAATTTTGCCTATACAGGGAAATGGTCGCATGCAGGTAATAAGGGAGAGTTGGGTACTGTTGATTTTTCGTATATTGATTTAATAGATCCTAATAGAAATGTTCAATACGATTATGGATCTATTGGGATCATTGCCCCTTCGGCAGAAGTCATTGATGATGAATTAAGATTAACTTGGGATCAGGGCACGAATCACGAGCAAAGCTGGTTGTTCAAAAAAATAGAATCGTATTAAATTCATTGTGTAAGAATATAGAGCGCCAGTTCCAAAGCTGGCGTCTATTTAACATTCATGCTAAATGAATTAAGGTGCTTCGGGTTTGAAAAATGAGCTTGTTTGATTTCTATGGAGTTAAAAGTGCTTTGAGTGACCTTCGTACAATGAATAGCCTCAATATGTATCTACTAAAATACTGACTAGGTAAAATTCCTTTTTTGGAGTAGAGATATCGAGTAATTTTAAAAATTTTTCTTTTAAAATTTAAGCTAAACTCAAATGATGGACTCTTACTTTTCTTAAATACCAGATTAAAATTACAATTCATGATTTTTATTCTTACATATTAGGCCTGCTTTGTCTATAAAAAGGACCTTCCTATTTTAACCCACCATCCCCAACATCCACCGTTTTTATAAATCACATGCTTTTCTCCACAAAAGCCCTTATTTTAGGTGAAATTTTAATGGTATAACTATGAACAAAATATGGGCTTTTCCACTTGCTTTGGCATTCTTTGCATGCAATAGTGGTGAAAAAAATCAGAAAATGGAGATAAAAGATTATCCTGAAACAGCTAAAGTAGATACTGTGGATACTTATTTTGGTACAGATGTGCCTGATCCTTACCGTTGGCTGGAGGACGATCGCTCTGAGCAAACAGCAGAATGGGTAAAGGCACAAAATGAAGTCACTTTCGGCTATTTGAATAATATTCCATTCCGTGATAAAATTGAAGAGCGCTTAACTGAACTTTGGAATTATGCCAAGGAAAGTGCCCCAAGAAAGCATGGTGATTATTATTACACTTACAAAAATGATGGTTTGCAAAATCAATGGGTAGTTTACCGAAAAAAAGGCTTAGATGGTGCGGAAAGCGTATTCCTTGATCCCAATACCTTTTCTGAGGATGCTACCACTTCATTGGCAGGCACTTTTTTTACCAAAGATGGAAGCCTTTTGGCTTATTCCATTTCTGAAGGCGGTTCTGATTGGAGAAAAGTGATCGTCATGAATGCGGAAGATAAATCCATTGTGGAAGATACTATTCGCAATGTGAAATTTAGTGGTGTTTCATGGAAAGGAAATGAAGGTTTTTTCTACAGCAGTTATGACAAACCAGAAGGAAGTGAGCTTTCAGCTAAAACTCAGGAACATAAACTATATTATCACAAACTCAACACACCTCAATCTGAAGATGAATTGATATTTGGCGGAAGCGAAACCCCAAGACGCTATATTGGTGGATATGTCAGCGATGATGAAAAGTTCTTGTTTATTTCGGCCTCTGTAAGTACAAGTGGTAATGAATTATATGTAAAAGATTTATCAGATTGGAGTAATCCTATTGTGCCCATAGCAGAAGGTTTTGAGAGCGAACACTCAGTTTTGGATAATGATGGTGATAGATTACTGATTGAAACCAATTTAAATGCGCCCAACAAAAGATTGGTTGAGGTGGATGCCAATGATCCTTCTACCGAAAATTATAAAGATGTCATCCCAGAAACGGAAAATGTATTGAACGTCAGCACTGCAGGTGGTTACATTTTTGCCAATTATATGGTAGATGTAAAGACCGAAATCCATCAATTTGATTATGAAGGCAATAAAGTTCGTCAAGTGGAATTACCAGGCATTGGTTCTGCCGGTGGTTTTGGCGCTGAAAAAGATGATGAAAAACTATATTACAGCTTTACATCCTTCACTTATCCTTCAGCCATTTTTGAATATGATATTGAAAAAGGGACTTCTGAATTGTATTGGAAACCAGAAATAGATTTCAATTCAGAAGATTACGAAACCGAGCAAGTATTTTACGAAAGCAAGGATGGCACTAAAGTCCCAATGTTCATCACCTATAAAAAAGGAATGGAGAAAAATGGTAAAAACCCAACAGAGCTTTATGCTTATGGCGGATTTAATGTGAGTTTGCGTCCAAGCTTTAGTGTAGCTCGATTAGTATGGTTGGAAGAAGGTGGAATTTACGCACAACCCAACTTAAGAGGTGGTGGAGAATATGGAGAAGAATGGCACAAAGCCGGTACTAAAATGCAGAAGCAAAACGTGTTTGATGATTTCATTGCAGCTGCTGAGTATCTTATTGCCGAAGGCTATACTAGTTCTGATAAACTGGCCATTTCCGGTGGTTCTAATGGTGGTTTACTAGTAGGGGCTACTATGACGCAGCGACCGGATTTAATGCAAGTAGCCTTCCCGGCTGTAGGGGTAATGGATATGTTAAGATATCATACTTTTACGGCAGGCGCAGGCTGGGCTTATGACTATGGAACCTCAGAAGATAGCAAAGAAATGTTTGAGTACTTGAAAGGCTACTCTCCGGTTCACAATGTGAAAGCAGGCGTGAAATATCCAGCTACTATGGTTACCACAGCCGATCATGACGATAGGGTAGTGCCGGCTCATTCATTCAAATTTGCTGCGGAATTGCAGGAAAAACATGCCAGTGAAAGTCCTGTTTTAATTAGAATTGAAACCAATGCCGGACATGGAGCTGGAAAACCAACGGATAAAATAATAGATGGCATAGCGGATAAGTATTCTTTTGCCTGGTATAATATGGGGGTGGTTCCTATGGATGAGGAAATGTAGTTGAAATTGACTAGATTGCCAATTAGGAGACCTGAGAAAATACTTTTCAGGTCTTTTTTTTAAGTAGTCTGGTCCCGTGACATTTTTGTTACACCTATGGCATCACTTGAAAATTTCTACTATAAGTTAATGGTTGCTCTTAACTTTCAAAAAATCATTTTTTACTTGCTGTTCATTCAGATTACTTTCATCACAGATCAATTGTCATACTTCATTGAAATTCTTATTTTTTCAATTCCACCATGCTCTAGAAGTCTTGGACTGGCTAATACCTGTTTTTTTATCTTTAGGCCAGTTTGAAAGAATAGCAAACGAGTTGTAATTCATAAAGTCAAAAATGATTTGATTGGAGAGATTTGTAACTATTTATGAAAAATTCGGTTTTGGTAATATATTGTAACTGTTTTGATTTCGATATACATTTTCTCTAATGTCATTGTAAAACAGTTAGTTATCTCTTTTTGAGACCCTAAGTTTAATCAATAATAAAGATTAACGTTCAATAAAATTTTTCATTAAATAATTGTAAATGGGTATTAAAAATCTACAGACATTCTGGAAATTAATTAAAGAAACAGCTAAAAAGTGGATATCGAAAGAACCCTTTAGACAAGGCCCTATTATAGCTTATTATTCTATTTTTGCCCTCCCGGGTTTACTGGTAGTTTCTATAACTATTGCAGGCTACATTTTCGGGGATGAAGTAGTTAGTGGAGAACTGCACCGCCAAATCTCTGATGCCATCGGAGAAAATACAGCAGATTCTGTTCAAGCTTTGCTGAAAAGATCTCTGGAGACGGAAGATTCTACTTTTGCCAGTATTATTGGTTTTGGTACCATCTTGATAGGGGCTACTACTGTTTTTGCACAGTTGCAAAGGTCTTTTAATGAAATCTGGGAAGTGGAAGGCGATAAACAAAAGGCAGGTGTATGGCCATTCATCAGGACAAGATTATTTTCTTTTGGTGTTATCTTATCAATCGGATTTTTGTTGTTGGTTTTTTTACTCCTTTCCTCTTTATTGTCAGCTTTTGGAACTTGGATAGAACAATATTTCTCCGAGGCCTTACTTTTTATTGTTAAGATTTTAAACGTGCTGGTTTCGCTTGGGGTGATTACTTTACTATTTGCCCTTTTGCTAAAGGTGTTGCCAGACGCAAAAGTGCAATGGCGTACAGTGTGGATTGGGGCATTCATGACCGCATTACTCTTCGTTTTAGGCGAATTTGCTTTGGGATTCTATTTTGGTACAACTGATCCCGGATCGGGCTACGGGCCTGCCAGTTCAGTAGTATTGATTTTGTTATGGACTTCCTATTCTGCAATGATTGTCTTCTTTGGAGCGGAGTTCACTAAAGTGTATTCTGATTATCATTATGGGAAAATGGAGCCTGCGGATCATGCTAAAGCCAAAGACAAAGAAAGTAAAACTGAAGATTAACTGCTTTATGGATGATCAAAAATGACAGTAGGCTGCTTGTTTTCAATCAGCTTGATTTAGTGATAGATTTCAGGGCAAATCGTTTTCTCAACTTAATTAGGCCCAATGATTTTTCCAGTGCTAAAATGAATAAAATAACTATGTAGTGCTATTATATATATGTTATTTCTATACTTCATTTTGCTAAAGCAAATGAAACATTGCAGTTTTGCACCGCAAGTTGAAAACAAAACCCAAGAAGCACATGAAATCTATGATTTCATGTAGCCTTAAGAAATAAGAAAATACGCATGAGTTCAGAAAAATATGCCGTCATATGGAAGCATTTTAATCATAATTCTGAAATAGGGATTCGCTTAAATGCTCAGCAAGATTTCAGTCTGCCTTATTTCCTGACTGAAGAAGAAAAAATGAAATTTGATAATAAAGAACAGGTGAAACTGAATCCTTTTCATTTGGTGATGGGTCTACTGGTTGGCTATTTTGATAAACCGCCCGACATTGATACTGATTTTGCAAAGCAGAGGGCTTCCATCATTATTCAAGAGCACTTGGCTAGTTTCAAAACCACTTCACTTGAAAACCTTATCTTAGACTTATCGAATTTCTTGCGAGACAGCCACGGACAGAAAGTGAGCTTACAATCTTTAATGACAGGTGTAGAGCTGCTGCCCAAAAGCAGTGCCATAAAATATGATGCCTGCATAGATTTGATTAATTGCATAGATGATGATGAATTGGAAGATCGAATAGCGGCCATTCAACGGTTAAAATTGATCCTCAGTAAAATTGATCCTAAAAAAATCAATCAAGAGCTTGTTAACGATTATTTGAAAATGATTCAGATTGCAAATGAATTTTAAAAAATGTTTTTCAGTCTCCCCTAGCAGATGGTTCATCTCTCTTTTTCAATGCGATTGTACATCAAAAAGTACTGTTAATAATGCTGAGATAGAAAACTAGATTCTAGCGCTATATTTTTCATCAACAGCTATTTATGAACTATTATTAACTACCTTTGCGCTCCAATTGAGAAATTACCTATATGAAGCGTATTAACGAATACAAAAAATTATTTAATGTAGAAGGCCCAATCGACCTGAAGCAGTTAAAATCAACCTACAGAAATCTAGTAAAAGAATGGCATCCTGATAAATTTCAGGCTGGAGATCCTAAAGCAGAAGAAGCAGAAATCAAAAGTCAGCAGATTATTGACGGTTATCATTTCCTCATCAGTATATCTCCTGAAACAAAAGAAGCAAATCTAGCAGAATACACTAAAACCACTACTGAATCCAATATCCTAGATTTCAGACACAAAGGCTTACTGCTTGAAGTTTCCTTCTTAGATGGAAGTACTTATGAATATTTTGGAGTGAATAAGAATGTATATCAAAAGCTTTTGAATGCTGATAAACCCTATCGCTTTGCCAAGAGAAATATTTTTAACAGTTTCTTATACCGCAAATCGAAAAAAGCTATGGAGACGGCATAACTCCTTATTTAAATTGAAGATTGCTGATTTATTTACAGCATTCTTTGCGCCTTAGCGACTTAGCGGTTAATTTTAACCTATGAGCGTAACAATAAGAAAAGCAACCGAGAAAGATATCCCGAGAACTTTAGAATTAATCCAAGAGTTGGCAGTTTACGAACGTGAACCTGAGGCTGTTGTAGTAGATGTTGATGAGCTCATCAAAGATGGTTTTGGTGATAACCCAGCTTACGGTCTATTTGTGGCTGAAACTGAAAAAGAAATTGTAGGTATTGCCCTTTATTATTTTCGCTATTCTACTTGGAATGGGAAAGTGATGTACTTGGAAGATTTAGTGGTAACGGAGTCAGAAAGAGGAAATGGCTACGGCAGGAAATTGTTGAATGCTATATTGAAGGAAGCAGACGAACAAAACTGCCGACTTTGTACTTGGCAAGTACTAGACTGGAACGAACCATCGATTGAATTTTATAAAGCAATTGGCGCGGACTTAGATGAAGGATGGATAAACTGTACTGTGAAAAGAGATCAGTATAAAGGGATTTATAAAAGTTAATTGAATTAATTTTTATTGATGTTTTTCATCCTCTCCAAAACTATAAGTTATTTACTGATGCCGGCTACTCTAGTAGGTTTGGCATGGTTGGCATTTTTCATATTTAGGAAATGGAAATTCCGAAAATATTTAGCCATTTTAGGTTTTGCATTATTCCTTATTTTTACTAATGATTTCTTAGCTAACTCTTTTTTAAAAGCTTGGCAAACAGAACCTGCAGATTTGGAGCAGCTGAAAAGTGATGATTTCACTTACGGAGTTCTTTTAACAGGCATGACCAATACCCTGAAAGAACCTAAAGATCGAGTGTATTTCAATCAAAATGCTGATCGTCTTTTGCAATCCATGATGCTGTTTGAGCAAGGAATTATTGATACTTTGTACATTTCCGGTGGAGGTGCCACTGCTTTAAGGAAGGATTTACAAGAATCTAGAGTGTTATTATCCTATTTGAAGTCTGTAAAATTTCCGATTGATAAAGTAATAATTGAGGATGAATCAAGAAACACAGTAGAAAGTGCACGTTTTGCCAATGATTATTTAAGCAAGCAAAACAAAATCCTATTGATCACTAGTGCTTCCCATATGCCAAGAGCGATGGGTTGTTTTGAAAAGGAAGGTTATAAAATTCAGCCCTATTCTACAGTTTTTCTAACTAATGATGAAATGATCAATCCTTCTATGTTCTTACCATCAGATGATGCTCTCTTAAAATGGAATATTTTATTTAAAGAATGGATGGGCTACTCAGCTTATTGGCTGGCGGGGTATTTATAGATTGAAATATCTGGGATGTCCTATCGTGGTTTTTGAGATTGATAATCTCATTCTAGTTTTGATATTGATGGCTAAATAAGTCCAAATAGATGTTTAAATTGTGTTGGTGCAAATTTTTGTAAGATACTAGCTTTTGGTATAACGGTTGTAACTGTTAGAGCGATCAGCGCTATGATTAAAAAAGAATGATTATGCAGAAACAAAACCTAATACTTCTTCACGGTGCTTTGGGTAGCTCAAATTCTTTTGACAGCTTAGTCCCATTTTTATCAAAAGATTTCAATGTCCTTGTACCGGATTTGAAATGGCATGGAAGGCGGTCAACTTTAGATTCTAGTTTCAGTATGGAAAATTTAGTTGAAGATTTTGAAACCATCCTGGAAAAAGAAAATATTCCGTCTGCACATGTATTTGGTTTTAGCATGGGCGGATATGTTGCACTTTCCTTAGCATTGAAAAGGGGGCAGTTCTTCAAGAAAATAATTACCTTAGGCACCAAGTTAGATTGGAAACCCGAGCAAGCAGAAAAAGAGAGCAAAATGCTGAATCCTGAGAAAATTCAAGAGAAAGTCCCGCAATTTGCGCAGCATCTAAAAAATTCACATGGAAAAAATTGGATGAATCTTTGTAAGCAAACAGCTAATATGATGCTCGATTTAGGACATAACCCAATATTGACTACAGAAAATATTGCTGCTATCGATTTGCCTATTCGATTAGCACTTGGAGATCAAGACCACATGGTGAGTTTTGAGGAAACGATAGCTTTTTATAAGTCACTTTCGAAAGGTGAATTTCAGGTTTTTCCCAATTGCCCTCATCCAATTGAAAAAGTAAATCCTAAGTTATTAGCTGATTCGATTCTTCGATTTTTAGAATAAAGTTCAATAATATACAACTGACAATTAGTTCAAGTACTGGTATTTGAAATCCAATCGACTATCTTTGCAGGATGAAGGTGATCACTATTTTCCTATCAATTTTGATCCTAGGTTTATCTGCTGCACCCTGTTGTATAGATGAAGAGATCTGCCATGAGGAAGTTTCCTGTACAGATGATGCTACTCAGTCTTCAGAAAACGATAGTCCGGAGTTACCATGTTTACCTTTCTTTTCCTGTGGTTCTTGTACTGGGTTTAGCTTACTTAATTTAGAATTCTCAAATTTAAGTTCCCAATTCTATGAACAGCCTGACTTTAGTGCTAGCTACTTTCTGGGCGCACCACAAATATATAGCCCCTCTCTTCTAAAACCTCCCAAACAGATTTAGGAATTTTGCATTTAGTTTAACACTTCCTCCATTTGCAGGATGTGCAATAAATTACCATCTTAAATCTCAATTGAAATGTTAAAATATATATTATTATCACTGCTTTTTTTGAGCAGTCAAATTACTTATTCACAAAACTCTTTTAAAGCTGCTATTCTAGATGAAGAGACAGCTGAACCGATAGTAGGGGCCACAGTCTACTTTCCCAATCTTGATAAGGGAAAAATCACGGATGTAAATGGAACTGTCAATTTTACTGACATTCCAGATGGCAAGCATCAACTTCAAATTAGTTATGTAGGCTATGAAACCATCAAAAAGACATATTCATTTCCTATTTCGGATGATTTATTGCCTATAAAAATTTCAATGCATCATGACCATGAAGAAATGGAAGAGGTTACGGTTACCTCTACTAGAAGTAGTAGAACTATAGAAGATATTCCTACTAGAGTGGAGATGATTGCTGGCGAGGAGTTGGCTGAAAAAGGAAATATGAAACCAGGTGATATTAGAATGTTGCTGAATGAAAGTACGGGTATTCAAACCCAACAAACCTCTGCTACCAGCTACAATTCAAGTATTAGAATCCAAGGTTTGGATGGAAAGTACACTCAATTAATGCGTGATGGTATGCCTCTTTATTCTGGTTTTTCGGGTGGCTTAAGTCTCATGCAAATCGCACCGCTTGATTTGAAGCAAGTAGAGGTGATCAAGGGTTCTTCCTCCACTTTATATGGTGGTGGAGCCATTGCAGGATTAGTAAATCTAATCACGAAAAAGCCAAAAGAAGATCGAGAATTAAGTTTCATGTTTAACGGAACTTCAGCACTGGGTTTAGATGCAAGTACTTTCTATTCTAAAAGAAATGACAAAATCGGAACAACAATTTTTGCTTCCTATAATAAAGGAACGGCATACGATCCAGCAGATATTGGACTTACGGCTATTCCTAAATTTGATCGTTTTACTCTAAATCCTCGCTTATTTCTTTATTTCAATGAAGAAACAGAAATGAATGTTGGTGTAAATATCGTGACTGAAGATCGTTTAGGGGGTAATATGGATTACGTAAATGGAGAAAATGTAACCGATGCTTATTACGAAAATAATGAAACCGATAGGATTTCATCCCAGCTAAATTTCACTCATCAAACAGATGGAAATTCCCAAATAGAGGTTAAAAACAGTATTAATTTTTATGATAGAAGTATAGAAGTTCCGGATTTTACATTTTCCGGCAGGCAGATTTCTTCTTTTAGTGAGATCAATTATTCAACTTTTAATGAAGTTTCTGAATGGGTGGCTGGTGCCAATCTTTGGACAGACCAGTTTAATCAATTTGAAGGTTCACCTAATCAGGAGTTAGATTTTGAGAACAACACTGTGGGACTTTTTGCTCAAAATATCTGGAATATGGCAGACCTTTGGACCTTGGAAACAGGTTTCAGAATTGACTACCATAGCGAATACGGATTATTTCCCTTGCCTAAGCTGTCTTTAATGTTTGAGCCTCAACAGGAACTTACTTTAAGACTAGGAGGAGGTTTGGGCTATAAGACTCCTACCGTTTTTTCAGAAGATGCAGAGAAAAGGCAGTTCAGAAATATTCAGCCCATCAATACAAATTTGACTGATGCTGAGCGATCGCTGGGTGCTAATTTCGATATCAATTATAAGAAATCCGTTACAGATGAGCTGACGCTCTCTAGCAATGTCTTGTTTTTCTATACGCAAATTGAAAATCCACTGATGTTGAGAAATATTGGAACTACCTATGAATTTCAACAATTTGATGGCTATATAGATACCAAAGGAGCGGAAGTTAATATGAAATGGTCTTATCATGATTTCAAGCTCTTCCTAGGATATACTTATTCAGATGTAAATACGTATTCCAATGGCGACCAAAGCACCTTCCCCTTAGTAGCTAAGAATAGATTAAATAATGTATTGATGTATGAAAAGCATGGAAATTTTTGGATAGGCTTGGAAGCTTATTATTTCAGCCCTCAACAATTAAATGACGGTGAGATTGGGCAAGCGTATTGGATTACAGGTTTGATGACAGAAAAGACTATCGGAGAATATTTTTCTGTCTTTTTGAATTTCGAGAATTTTTTAGATACACGACAAACGGCATTTGATACGATTTATACTGGAAGTATAGATGATCCGGAATTCCGAGATATTTATGCTCCTGTTGATGGTTTCGTTATCAATGGAGGCTTGAAAATTAAGCTGTAATTTTTTTCACTGTAATTAATAACATAAGTACTTATGATGAGGTGCTTTTTCAATGGTAGTAGTGGATATTTTGAATTGTAAAACTAAGTTTATCAATTTTTATCGATTTCATTATTATTAATTAGTATATGTTTATGGTTAATAAATAAATTTAGCTTATTTCGCAACTGTATTTAACAGTTATTTTATATGAAAAAATTTATTTACCTATCAATTTTACTTGGATTAACCATTTTTACTTCCTGTGAAGAAGCACCACCTATTGAACCAGATGTCAATAACATTACAGTTATTAATGATGTGAAGGATTCTATGAAGATTGCTGAACAGTTGGCAATGTTAAATAAGGCAGGCGAGTTCTATAATGTAAACATGAAAATATTAGACGGAACCACTCCAATTGAAGGAGCAGCAGTGAAGCTTACGTCTTCATTAGATGGCGAACTAATTGAACTCACAGAAGTATCGGATGCATCAGGGAATGTTGTTTTTGATGAGGTCTCTGTTGGGGGTAATATTATAGAAGTCCAAAGAGAGGGATATTATTCTGCGTTAGGATTGATTGAATTCAAATTTGAAAGAGGTTACAATTATGAAATTATTGATGATATAGTAGCACCTATCACAAAAAACGAATCTGCAATAATACCTCTTTACAACAAAGGAAATGGAACCAATACAGCTAAGATTAAAGGGAAAGTTAGCATTGAAACGGACTTAACCAATAAAACAGCTGAAGCGGTGAAAAGCCAATTAATAAAAGCGGACTTTTCGGGGAATATTGTGAATGTAAGCGAAGGAATCAGATTTTCTGAATATTCATTAAATGTTGAAGGAGGTCTGGGGGAAGCAGTGACTAATGAGTTTGGAGAATATGAGCTTATAATCCCTACGGGAAATGAAGGAGTCTCTGTAGATTTAATGATTCCTCAATTGCGTTTGAAGCAGAAGCTGGCCTACTTTGATTCAGAGACTGATGAAGCTGTTTTAGATTCTGTTTTGACTACTTTTGGTTATAATGAGCAAGTGAGCAACGTTCCTTTTGTGAGTGGAATCAAAACACTAATTCCGGAGCCACCAGCACCAGGTAAAGGTTTTCAAGTGAATAATTTTACCAAGGCAGGCCGGGCATTATTTGCAGATGTACAAAATTATTATGATGAAATAGATGTTTCACCGAATAATCAGGAATTTGGTGAGGTTTTGTTTTCTTTTACAGCAGGATCAGGTTATAATGGTACTCCAGAAGTGGTAATAAGTGATCCAACTGGTGAAGGAGCGGAACTAGAAGCGAAAGCAGAATATGCAATACAATCGATCACAATAGACAGCAGTGGCCAATATACTCCTGGAAATTATGTTGATTATTACATCCGAGGCTACTATAATTCCAGTTGTTGTGTAGAATCTTTTGGTATTTATTCAAATGGTTTTGTTGTTGATGAAAGCGGAAAAATTACACAGCAACAATTAGATGAAAGTTTATCTTTTGTTTTTGAAAACAGGAGATGGTTTGGCGATAATTATTATTCGCTTTACAACGAGCAAAAAATCGATAGCATTACAATTACTTTTTCTCAATGGAATATAAATGCTCAGTCGGAAGCTACAGTTAACTTTAATTCAAAAATAACGGGTGTAGAAATTATTGAGCAGGGCCAGAATTATACCAATCCTACTATTAGTTTTGAAGGAGGTAATCCGGACGAAGCAGCTGCGTTTGAAATATTGGAATTTAGAACGCAATGGAACTTTGAATTAGACAACAGTGCAAATTCCTCTCCCTACACTGCTATACCAACTGTTATATTTGAGTACTTAAAAAATGATGTATATAATACAAGTAGTCGAATTGAATCAGAAGGTCAAGGCTATTTGACGGTTTCTGATATAATTGAATCGAATAATGGAGAAATTGCGTTTTCTGATAATAAGAACTATCGAACTCAATTTTATTCCGTTGCAACACCAGTGGCATATGTTACCGAACCTGTTCATGAAAAAGTGAATATAGACTTTATTGTTGATGATGGTACTATTGCAAGTAATTACTACGGCTACAATATAGGGAATGGCTATAGGGAGAAATTTTCCATAGAGATCGTCCCACAATTTGCGGAACTTCCAGGAGAAGGTGCTAATGTTCAAATTATTGGAGGGACTCAAAAAGGGGATGAATACCAATGGAGTGGAAATTTGATTCTTAACAATACTGGAGAAGGGTATCTGGAAAATGTTAACCGTGTCGGTCCAAGAAACTTTTCACTCTCTTATAATAGCAATGACCTATTTTTAAACTCCCAGGATGAGATTATTCTGGATATCGATTATGGTACTGGAAGACATTAATCAAATTACTACATGATTTACAAAAGGAGCCTCGGTGGCTCCTTTTTTTATTTTGTAGCAGAGTCAATAAAGGGAAGACCATTCCAGACAAAAGGATACTAGATTCGACTTCTTCTGCAAAACAGTTTGCAGATACCTCATCACATATTGTAATTGAAAATAAAAGTAACAGTAACAGAATATCCCTACTGGGCTAAATATTGTTCAGCAAATTCTTTCATATGCCCAATTAAGGGTAAAGCTAATTTACCTTTATCACTTAGTTTATACTCTACTTTGGGCGGGACTTCTCCATAATTGGTTCGAATTACTAATTCACTGTCCACTAAATTCTTCAATTCTTGAATCAGCATTTTTTCACTGATGTCAGGGATGTCTCGCTTCAATTTTGATAAACGCTTGGGTTCAGTAGCCAATTGAATAATAATTAAGAGCTTCCATTTCCCACCTACCAATTCTAGTGTTGTTCGAATCGGACATCTTGGTGTAACCTTAATCAAATCATTTTCCATACTTACAAAAAGGTGTGTATATGTAGTGGGAACAAGTACAAAATTAATAGGTATAATAGCAAGTAACTAAGACAAAAAAGTAAGTCATGAAGAAATTAGCAGTATTCGGAGCAAGTGGAAAGACAGGAGCACAATTTGTAAATCAAGCGCTGAAAGAAGGTTATTCAATAAAGGCGTTAGCTAGAAACCCTGGTAAGATCCAAGATCAATCTGCAAACTTAGAAGTCATTAAAGGAGATGTATTAAATGCTGAAGATGTAGCGAAAACCCTGTCTGGTACTGATATGGTCGTCAGTTTGTTTGGTCATGTGAAAGGATCGCCCGATGGTTTACAAACGCAAGGCACCAAAAATATCATAGGAGCTATGAAGGAATCGGGAATCAATCAAATCATTTCTTTGTCAGGAGGTGGGCTGCCTTTTCCTGAAAAAGATCAACCTAAATTTCCTGATAAAATGATTCGATTCATCATGAAAATTGCGGTACCTAAAATCTTAAATGATGCCAAAGACCATGCAGAATTATTGAAAAAAAGTGATAGAGACTGGATTATTGTACGAGGTCCAAGGTTGACTGATGATACTAAAAAGGAAGATTATAGAATCGGCTGGGTAGGGGTAGATGCTAGCACGAAAATTGGCAGAGCGGATTTGGCTGATTTTATTCTGCAGCTTTGTAAAGAAAAAGAATTTGAGAAATATGGCAAGCAAATGCCGTTTGTTAGTTATTGAAACTACTTACAAAAATTAAGCAACAGTATAAAAAAATGATTTTGGGCGATAGCTACTATGGATTATTCTGGTTTAATTTTAATAAGTTTTTACAGGAAAGCGAACGAAAATATTTCAATGATTTATTGTAATAGAAGTAATAGGATTTTCATCATAATTTTGACCAATTCAATTGATGATTTTTCTTAAATATACGTAAGCATTATAAGGGGATAAACGTCCAAAGTTTTTAAATATAGCAATTGGAAATTATGAGGATATTAATTACTGGTGCAACTGGAAATATTGGCAAAGCTACTATCGATGCTTTGTTAAGTCTCAAGATCGATGCTGAAGTTGTAGCTGGATTGAGGGATATTAAGAATGATGTCATGGCTTTTGAAAAACCCGAGTTCCTTGAATTTCAAGAATTTGATTTTGAAAAAGTTGATCAATTCAATAAATATCTTGAGGGTATTGATACTTTATTTTTGTTAAGGCCACCGCAAATATCGGACACTAAGAAGTATTTTCAACCCTTAATTGCTGAAGCAATCAAGTTGGGCTTAGAACATATCGTTTTTCTTTCGGTTCAAGGTGCTGATAAAAATAGCATCATTCCTCATTATAAAATCGAAAAAATGATAATGGATTCAGGGATTCCCTATACATTTCTGAGACCAGCTTATTTTATGCAAAATTTCACTACCACTTTAAGAAAAGACATAATTGAAAAGTCGGAGGTTTTTTTACCTGCTGGAAATGCAAAATTTACTGTGGTAGATGCAAAAGATATTGGCTTAGTGGCAGCTAAAATATTACTAAGCTCCGAAGATCATCAAAATGAAGCTTACGATTTGACAAATAACGAAAAGCTGACCTTTGGGGAAATGGTTCATCAAATCAACGAAATTACTGGCCAGAGCATCACCTTTAAGTCTCCGAATTTGGTCTCCTTCTTTATCAGAAAGAGTAAAGAGGGTGTACCTACCATGTTGATTTTAGTAATGATAATGTTACATTACTTCCCAAGATTCCAAGCTACTCCTGATACCAGTGATTCAGTTTTGAGAATTACAGGAAATGAGCCAGGAAGCTTTAAAAGGTTTGTTGTGCGGGAGCAAGAATTGCTAAGTCAAATTACTAAGTGAAAAAGGACCAGTAGTATTACTTCTTGAGTTTTAATTACATCAAAATACTATTTCTAGCTTCTGAAGAGCACTTTTCCTTGATTTTGATTCTGAATAGGGAGGGGAATTTTGATCTATTGTAAAAAAGACGGTCCATTTTTAAGTGTATTAAGTTAGTATTTTCGTAAATTTAAAATATAAACCTTCTAAAATCACCCTATAAAATTTGAAATGATGAAAAAAGTCAATTATCAGGATGAAGTGGCAACTAGATATACAGCATATAATAGTCTTTTTTTAGATTTGCCTTATGACCATATATACAGGACAGGGACACTTTTGCCCATACTTGAGCAGTTAAGCCAACAAGGTTTTAAGAACGGAAAAGAACCAATAGAGATAATTGATCAATTTAAGAGGGAAATTTTAGGAGATAAAGATGAAAAAGAGCTTCATCAGTTACTGTTTCAATTAATTCAGTATGTAGAAAGGCAGGTTTTACTTTTTGACTCTATTGAAGATGCTGCTTTTGAAAAGATATTTAATGTAGAAGGGAAAGGTTCCATAAAAGAGCTCATTGGAAGGGTCAGACATGCGAACAAACTGAAGGAGCTAAAGGAAAAATTAGAGACTTTTTCAGTTCGAATTGTGCTAACTGCCCACCCCACTCAGTTTTATCCTGGCAATGTTTTGGCGATCAATACTGATCTCGAAAACGCCATCAGAAAGAATGATCTAGCTTCTATTAATTCCTTGATGTTGCAGTTAGGAAAAACCCCTTTTATTAACAAAGTAAAACCAAGTCCTTACGATGAGGCAGTTAGTCTGTGCTGGTATTTAGAAAATGTATTTTATAAAAGTATACCCTCAATTCTGTATGATTTGGTTGAAGAATTAGATGAGCATTGGGAAGATTGGATAAATCCTGATTTACTAACCGTTGGTTTTTGGCCAGGAGGGGACAGAGATGGTAATCCATTTGTCACTCATGATATTACTGTTAAAGTAGCAGATAGGCTGAGAGAAACTATTTTGAAATGCTACTACAGAGATCTACGTGCCATAAGACGAAGACTAACTTTTAAAGGGGTGGAGGATAAAATCCTACAAGCAGAGCAAAAAGTTTATGATTCTCTTTATGGAAATAAGTCAAAGGGATTTAATAATCCGGAAGAATTAATCCGGATGTTGAAAGAAGCGCTCAAAAACCTGAAGGCTGAACATAACGGAATATTTTCTGAGCTTTTAGAGAAATTCATTTTAAAGGTGAGAATATTTGGCTTCCATTTTTCCATCATGGATATCCGGCAGGATAGCCGCAAACATGATGCTTTGTGGGAAGATATTTTGGAGCATCAAGATGATAAAAATATTGCTGCTCAATATGAAAAAATGCCAGAGCAAGACAAAATTAATCATCTACTTGGCGTTGAAAAACTACCAAGTGACAATAGTATTTACGATGCTTTTCACCAAGAAATGCTAAAAAGCTTTGATGCATTGGAAGAGATTAAGAAAAGAAATGGAAACAGAGCTTGTCATCGATACATAATCAGTAATTGTCAGTCAGCTCTGCATGTAATGGAGGTTTTCCAGTTAGCAAGGATTAAATTAAGTGCTAGTGCTTATGAGTCACTAGATATAGTTCCGCTATTTGAAACCATTGATGATTTAGCTAATGCCTCAGACATTATGAAGCAGTTGTATGAAATACCATTTTATAGAAAGCACATTAAGAGCAGAGGAGATAAGCAGACGATCATGGTAGGCTTCTCTGATGGTACTAAAGATGGTGGTTATTTACGAGCTAATTGGTCAATTTTTCAGGCTAAGGAAGCACTTACGGAAATTTCAAGAGAATATGGTATTAAAGTAATTTTCTTTGATGGGAGAGGAGGTCCTCCTGCAAGAGGTGGCGGGAATATGCATGATTTTTATGCTTCCCTAGGCCCTAAAATAGAAGATGAGGAAGTTCAAGTGACTATCCAAGGTCAAACCATCAGTTCTAATTATGGGAAAGTAGGATCTTGTCGTTATAATATGGAGCAGTTGCTATCAGCAGGATTGGAAAATCATTTGTTTGCCGATGATAATAGAGTGCTTGCTGAAAAGGAACGAGCCTTATTAGATCAGTTGGCAGAAACTGCTTACCAACTCTATAAGGACTTTAAAAGTCACGAGAAATTCACAAGCTATTTAGGTAATGTAACCCCACTAAAATACTTTGGTGATACCAATATCGGAAGTAGACCTACGAGTAGAGGAAAAAAAGGTGAATTGAAATTTGAAGATCTTAGAGCTATCCCGTTTGTTGGTGCATGGGCTCAAATGAAACAAAACATCCCTGGATTTTACGGAGTAGGCACTGCACTTAGCACGCTCAAGCAGAAAGGGAAAGCAAAGGATATCAAACAATTATATTCTGACTCTCTATTTTTTAGAACCCTATTGGGCAACTCCATGCAGTCCATCGCAAAATCTTTTTACCCTGCTACGGCTTATCTAGGTAAGGATAAAGAATATGGAGAATTCTGGCAGTTAATGAAAAAGGAATTCGACCTGAGTAAGGAGGAGTTGGATGAAATCAGTGGTAAAAAAGGACTATTGCATGAAGCTCCTGTATCCCAAGCATCAATAGCTATTAGAGAGAGAATAGTGTTACCTTTGATTACAATTCAGCAGTATGCAATTCAAAAGTTAAGGGAAGGTGTGGAAAATGAAGATATCTATAAAAAATTGATTCTGAGAAGTATGTTTGGGATTGTGAATGCAGCAAGAAATGCAGCATAAAATGTGAAACTTTGCAGACTTGCAATTGACGAAGATAAACCAATGAGTTCTGAAAAAAAAAGCCCGAATAAATCATTCCTTTATTCGAGCTTTTTTAAAAACTTATTATTTTAATTACTGAAAAGTATCCTCTTTAATCTCGATATTTAATTCAGCTGACTGCAAATCAGCATTCATTTGGAAGCCTTGATTAATAGCTCTTTTTTCAGGAATCATAATTCCATCTACCTCTTTATAGCTTTTAATTTCCTCAGAAGCCTGAGCTGAAGAAGTTTTTACTTTTAACCCTGATTCAGCATCGAAATAGGAAGTACTTGTTTGACCTGAAGGCATAGTAACAGCCACGCCATAAGCAGGCTTTCCGTTTATTTCTTCTACATTTTTTAGTTCAAGCGTAGCACCCATTTCAGAATAGTGTAGTTCTGGGAAAATCTTTGCTCCTGCTTTTACTCCTGCCTTAGCTTGCTCTGGTAAAGGAACTTCTTGACCTTGTTGAAATACCTTTACGCCTTCATCATTTACCAAAACTTTGCTGAGAACCATTGGGCCCATTGCAACTTCTTGCTTATAATTACTATTATCTTTTACTTCGTTAATGCTAATGTTTTGACCTTGAACACTTGCATTATAAGAAGTTTTCATTGACTTAACAGCCTCTAATTTCGCTTTGCCACCTAGGGCTTCAAAATACTTTTCCAATACTTTTTCAGCTGTTAGATCAGCAGGCATAGCGCTTTTATCATTCGGATCATATTCTTCTCCTTTTCGATTGTAATATTTCAGCTCACCAAATCGGGATAAGCTTTTTGCTACATCTTCTCCTTTACCCACTACCAAAATATTGGCATTATTTGGTAAAATGTATTTTTGTGCTGCTGCTTTAACGTCTTCTAAAGTTACCGCCTCAAGATTTTTCAAATAATTCGCATAATAGTCTTTTGGCAAATTATATCGAGCAGTATTGATAGCAAATGATGCCACTGTTTGTGGACTTTCCAACGATCGAGCAAAACTACCTGCAATAGAAGCTTTGGCAGCATCTAGCTCTTCTTGGGTAACACCTTCTTCATTTATTTTCGTTAACTCAGCCATAAATTCGTTTACAGCACTATCAGTTACCTCATTCCGAACGCTTGCACTTGCAGTAAAACTACCAACAAATTCATCTGCGCTTAAAGAAGATCTTGCTCCATAAGTAAAGGCCTTGTCCTCTCTTAAATTTTGCATTAATCTTGAAGAGAAGCCACCGCCTAGGATTTGATTTAAAACTCTAGCAACAATAACATCCTCGTCACCAATTGTTAATTCAACAGGGTAGGTTACATTTACTACAGACTGAACAGAAGCTTCTCTGTCCACAAGAGCAACTAAAGTTTCTTCCGGAGGACTAGGGATTTCGTATTCAGCAGTCGGAACATTACCTTTCTCCCATTTCTCAAAATTCTTCTTGATTAGCTTCTTGGCTTCTTTAGGAGTAATATCTCCGACAATCGCCAAATAACCTATGTTAGGTCTGAAATAACTGTCATAATAGGCCTTAATTTCCGCTAAAGTTATATTCTCTACTGACTCTTCAGTTTCAAACTCTCCATATGGATGATTATCACCATAAACCAATTTTCCTCTTACATTTGAAGCGATTGCGTTAGGATCATCTTTGGAAGCCGCTAAGCCGGATAAAGTCTGCTTTTTTAATTTATCCAATTCGTCCTCAGGGAATGCTGGGTTGAACAATACATCTGTCATTAACTCCATCAATTTATCTTGATGTTTAGTTAGTGAGGTTGCAAACATTCCAGTTGAATAAGTATTGATGTTAGCTCCTATGAAGTCAATATCTTGATCTAATTCTGCTTTAGTACGATTCTCAGTTCCTTTCATCAACATTTGACCTGCCATGCTCACGTAGCCAGCTTTATCTCCTTCCAATACGGGATCTCTATCAAAAGTTAAAGAAAATGCCACTCTTGGCAATTTGTGATTTTCCACCACAAATACTTTTAAACCATTTTTCAAAGTGAAAGTAGTAGGCTCACCTATATTAATTTCCTTTGCCGGTGTAGGTTCCGGAGCAGTTGTTCTGTCCACTTGGGCAAATGCAAAACTTGCCATCAGAGCGAAAACGAAACTTAAATATATCTTTTTAACCATTTTTCTAAAATTATTTCGTGAATCGAATTATTGATTTTGTTGAGATTTTGGTAAGTAATAAAGTACTACTCTATTATCTTCAGTGAGATACTCTTGAGCTACTCTTCTAATATCTTCTTTAGTAACTTTCATATATCGATCTATCTCTTTATTGATTAAGTCAGCATCGCCATAATAAACATGATAGTTTGCTAAACTCTCTGCAATTCCGGCCATGGTACTGTTACCAGAAATAAAATCATTTTCCTTTTGGTTTCTGATTTTTTCAAATTCTTGGTCAGAAATAAGTTCCTCTTGTACTTTTTGGATTTCTGCATCCATTGCATTTTCCAATTCTTTCAAATCACCACCTATTGTAGGTAATCCGAAAAGGAGATACAATCCGGGATCTTCGGATGAAAATGGGATAGCGGCAACTTGTAGTGCTTTTTGTTGTTCATCAACCAAAGACTTGTACATTCTGGCTGATTGACCACCGGAAAGTGCCGTGCTCAACATTTCCAACGCATATGAATCTTCGGTGCCTTGTGCTGGCATATGGTATGCTTGAATTACAGCAGGCAATTGAATGTTGTCATAAATAGTATCTCGAACTTCTACTTTTTGTTCCGGCTCCACTATGTCTGGTCTTGGTATTTCTTTTCCACCTTTTTCAATAGGACCAAAATAGTCTTTCACTAATTTTTTGGCCTCATCAATTTCAATATCTCCAGCTATAGATAAAGTCGCATTCTCAGGAACATAGAAAGTTTCGTAAAATTCTACAAACTCATCCAAAGACGCAGCATTTAAATGCTCCAAAGAGCCGATTGGCGTCCATCTATAAGGATGCTCAGTATATGCTCTTTTCATGATTTCAGGTAAGATAGTCCCATAAGGCTGATTGTCATACCTTTGTCTCTTCTCTTCTTTTACAACTTCGCGTTGTGTTTCCACACCTATATCTTGTATTTGCGCGTGCATTAATCTTTCAGATTCTAACCATAAACCTAGTTTTAATTGATTTGATGGTAAGATTTCATAATAGTAAGTTCTGTCATTTGACGTATTGGCATTGTTAACACCACCAGCATTGGTGATATATTTGTCAAATTGACCTCTTTCAATATTTTTTGACCCTTCAAATAATAAGTGCTCAAAGAAGTGAGCAAAACCTGTTCTTTCAGGGTTTTCATTTTTGGAACCTACATGGTACATTACTGAAACTACCACTATTGGAGTGGAATTATCTTGATGTAAAATCACATGCATTCCATTGTCTAAATCGAATTCAGTAAACTCGATTTCCTTTTTTTGCGCCATTGAGCCGTAGGCCATCAATAAGCACAAAGACCCGATCATAAGTCTTTTCATCATAAGTCGATTGTTTTAGATTGAATTATTTTTTAATTTAATTGCGAATATAATACAAATATTACATCTAATTGTTCTGCCTATTGTTAAATTTCTAAGCCCTTTTTTGTAGTAAGTTGAGGAGGTTACCCAGTTTCCCATCTTGCTTGGTATTTTCAGTGGTTTCTATGAAGTAAGTGTTGAAATCTTCAGGATTTAGAATAAAAAAAAGCCTTCGAAATCACTTCCGAAGGCTTTAAATCTTGATTTTCTCCGATTATTCTCCCATGAAAGGATATTTGTAATCGGTAGGAGTGACAAATGTTTCTTTTACCATTCTCGCAGAGCACCAACGCAGTAAGTTCAATTTTGAACCTGCTTTATCATTAGTACCTGATTTTCTAGCACCTCCAAATGGATTTTGATTTACCACTGCGCCCGTTGGTTTATCGTTTATATAGAAATTACCAGCAGCTTGGCTTAAGCGTTTTGTCGCTCTTTCTATGATATACCGGTCATTACTGAAAATCGCTCCTGTCAAGGCATAAGGAGAAGTCTCATCAACTAGAGTTAATGTTTCTTCAAAATTTTCCGCATCGTACACATAGATTGTTACTACTGGGCCGAAAATTTCTTCTTGCATAGTTACAAACTGAGGGTCTTTAGTAACGATGACAGTGGGTTGAATAAAGTACCCTTTAGAATCATCACATTCTCCACCTGCAATTACTTCTGCAACATTGCTTTCTTTTGCTGTTTCGATATATCCTTTGATTTTATCAAACGCCTTTCTGTCAATTACTGCATTGAAGAAGTTTTCAAAGTCTTCGGGGCCACCCATCTTGATATCTTTGATATCAGCAACCAAGTTTTCTTTTACTTCATCCCAAATATTGTTGGCAACGTAGACTCTTGAAGCAGCAGAACATTTCTGCCCTTGGAATTCAAATGCTCCTCTTGTTATGGCAGTCGCTACTTGTTTGGCATCAGCTGTTTTATGTGCTAAGATGAAATCCTTACCACCAGTTTCGCCTACTATTCTTGGGTATGATTTGTAGGTTTCAATGTTTTCCCCTATAGTTTTCCAGATATTTTGGAATACGCCAGTACTTCCTGTGAAGTGAATTCCAGCGAAGTCAGGATGCTTGAAAATCTTTTCTCCGGTAGTAGGGCCGTCTACATAAATTAAGTTGATGACACCATCTGGTACACCAGCTTCTCGGAAAATTTCCATTACCACATTAGCAGAATAGATTTGCGAATAAGCGGGTTTCCATACTACAGTATTCCCCATAAGTGCTGCACTCGAAGGTAGATTACCCGCAATTGCCGTAAAGTTGAATGGAGTTAATGCAAACACAAATCCTTCTAAAGGTCTGTATTCCATTTTATTCCAAACGCCATCAGGTGAAAAAGGCTGTTCTTCATATATTTCGGTCATGTACTTCACATTGAACCTTAAGAAATCAGCCAGTTCACATGCCGAATCTATTTCAGCTTGGTAAGCATTTTTTGACTGTGCCAACATGGTAGCAGCATTAATTTTATCTCGGTAAGGGCCTGATATCAAATCAGCGGCCTTTAAGAAAACTGACGCTCTTTGTTGCCACGGTAAATCCGCCCAATCTTGCTTGGCAGCTAAAGCAGCTTTGATTGCTTGCTCAACATGACTGCCATCACCTTCATGGAACTGCCCTAATTTATGCTGATGATCATGAGGAGGATTCAGAGGATGTGTTTTTCCAGTTCTTACCTCTTCAGCACCAATATACATCGGAACGTCTACTTCTTGAGCTCTCAATTCTTTGATTTTGGCTTGTAAAGAAGCTCTTTGGGGAGTTCCAGGTGCATAACTGTTTACCGGTTCGTTCTTCGGAATAGGTACCTTATAAATTGCTGTTGGCATATTTGTAATATTTAAACTGTAAAAATTAAAAAGCTAAAATTAGGTAAATATTTCAGTTTGACTTACCAATTGCTATGAAATTTTAGCTTGTATTCTCCCTTACGTTTTTAAAATATTTTGTTTAGATAGAAAGCATTTTTCTGATACAGTATTTTGTGTATTTAGTGAGTTAGAATATTGATTTTTAGCTTGTTGGTTTTAGAAGTGATTAGTCATTGACTAACTGGTGGTAATAAAAGCTGATAGAACTTTCTTTTCTTTCAGTCACTTAGTTCTTGGAAACCTTAGAATTTTATCATTTCATATAAGCATGAATTCGATATTGAAATTATGCTTAAAAAAGTTTAGAGCAACATTTTGGATTTTTTAAAAGAATAATGAAAATCATTCGTATCCTAAGTAAAGCAGAATACAGTGTAAAACGGATAGATTAAGGTTTTGGCCCGTCCTAAAGTGGGTTTCCCTTTTTAATAAACGAACTCAGAATTCATTGCTTCTGCAAAATAATTTGTTTACGATTGAAAAATGACTTTTGGTTCTAGAGATTCCTTATTATCCAATTAAATATTAGCAAAAACGTTATCCGCAGTTTTCTATACTTTCCTTGCTTGTTGTCACTGAATTACCTTTTTACTCCATCCGCCTTCCTTCCAAAGTAATAGCTTCTTTTGAATCCATCTACCATTTGCAGAATTAGATCTTAGTTGTATTTTGTGGCTAAAAGTGGTTCAGGAACTTAAGCAATTGGCATAAAGATTCTTATACATCAAATAGTATGATATTGACCTTATTTTAAATCTTTTATTAAGCAATATTACACTGAAATAAAAAAAGCAGGAATTTAGAAATTCCTGCTCAGATACATATTTTAGCGAATTGCTAGCTGTTAGCGACCATCACCAAACATATCTTTTAATTTGTTCTTGGCTTTCTTCTTCAATTTTTCTTTTTCTTCTTCAGCTTTTTTCTTTGCCTCTTCTTCAGCTTGCTTTTTCTTTCTCTCCAATTCTGCTTTTGCACTATCTTTCACAGCCTGAGCTTTCTCCTCTACTTCAGCCTTCAGTTTTTCTTTCTCCTCATTTAGTTTATCAACTGCTTGCTCCTTTACAGAAGAGGTAACTGAGCTGCCTCCTTCAGTTGTGGTTTTACCTAACTGTACACGTGGGTCGGTATAGGTGCCACCTATATTGAAATTTAGATTGACAGAACTCCCAACAGCTTCTATATTGCTTCCTAATAAATTGGAAATGGCAGTATTGGCTGCCTTTCCTATACTACCTGTTGGTACATTCACTTTTAAGTTATAGGCAATATCTCCTGCTAATCCTGTACTTCCGTCAATGGTAGCCTTGTATTTCCCCATATTAACATCAAATGGTTTTACACTTAATCTACCGTCTTTAATTTCAGCTTGAACTTTCACGTCTTTGATTTGCACTTCATTGGTATTATCCAGTTTTGAAAGAGAAGTTACTCCTTTGATGACTTTCGAATCTTTTACTGCTGCCTCTGCAATTTTGATCAATCCGCCACCACTAAGGCTTGCTAAGTCAGGAATCATTTCTTGAGTCAGCAAACCGCCAATAGTGAAGTCTGTACTAAATTTACCCTCCATTTTCTCAGCAATTGGTACAAATTTTTGTACTGTCACTACATTTTTGAATGTTTCGGGAATGCTAATTTGAGAAATATCTAGTCTGAAATTGAATTTTGGCTCATATTCGTCTTGACTATTATAAACCCCAGCCATTTTAATAGAACCTCCTAACATATCTACTTTCATAGGGTCTAATGTTAAGATTCCGTCTTTTACCTGAATTTGACCAACTGCATTTTTCATCACAAAATTATCATATTTGATAGTTTGTGCAGTGGCATCGAAAGTAAAATCTATAGTTTTAGGAATCACCACGACTTCCATTGCTGTTGAATCTTCCGGGCTTTCTGTCGTGTCTTCTTCTGATACGCCCATCATTTCGTTGATATCCAATAGGTTAGAGGCCAATTTCATATTACCCTGGATGATCGCATTCTCATCAATTGCATAGGCGATGTAATTACTAACGCTTCCATTCAAAGTAAAATCGCTTTTCCCGTAGTTTCCTGTTAAAGCAGTGAGATTGATGGATTGTGGATTAAAATCCATAGTGGCGTTCGTAATTGTAAAATCTGGAGCATCTTTTTCAGCATAGGAAAAATTTTGCATGACAAGATTACCCGTGGTGATCAGTTTATCATAATTCTCTTGCTCTACATCTACATAAGAACCTTTAGAGTTAATATCGGCTTTTATGATTCCGCCCATTTTGAAATCTTCAGAGGGTTCTATTTTAGAAATGATATCTAAATTTAAACCTCCTTGCATACTTAATTCCCAAATCGGGGAATCAAAATTATTGACCACGGCCTGTGCGGTAAATCGGTCTTTATCGATAGTCAGCCCAAAATTTTTCAATTCTAAAAATCCATCCTTTAAATCGCCTGATTCAGATTTTGCATGCAATTCCATTGCTATTTTCTCTATCGGAAGCGGAACATCGGGTGCCTTTACAAATGCATCTCTCACTACTAAGTCCACAGCAAATCCGGGCATTTTGGTATCACTATAAATTCCTTTGATATAACCTGAAAAATCAAATTCACCTTTTGTTTCTAAATCGTCAAAACCGTCAGCATACATTCCGGGCACTAAAGAAAGCACATTTTTAAATTCGGTATCAGTAGTAGCAAAATTGATATCCATATCATAATCATCGGTGGGCATTGCGAAATAACCATCAAAATTCAGGTGGAAATCGTTTAAGGTTGCCTTAGCATCCTTAAAAGTAAATTTCATATTTTCCATATCCATCCCTAGAAATAAATCTGCTTCTAAAGTTTTATGTGCTACAAAAACATCGCCACCATAAGCAAAAGAAAAATCTTCGGCTGTAGTTTTGGTTTGCATATCAAAAACAGATTGCGTAAAATCACCATTTCCAGTGTGATCGACTCCCGTTAGTGAAATAGCCACTTCATACATTTGATCATAATAGTTGATTCTACCATTCTTAATTTCCCAATGATCAATTCCAAATTTAAACTCCTCTTGAGAAGTAGAAGGCGCTTCAGTTTCTTCGTTTTCTGAAGGATAGGTAATATCATAGTTTGCCGAACCATCTTCTAATACTAGAATATTGATTAAGGGTTGATCAAGCATAATCCCCTTAATATTTAAGGGTTCTCCTTTTATAATAGCAACTATGTCCATTTCTACAGCGAAATCCTTGGCGGAAAAAAGTGTATCGCCTTCAAATGTTTCTTTGCCAGTAATGGAAAAATCACGTACACCTAGCGTTAGATCGGGAAAGTTAGAGAGTAAAGAAATACTGATTTTTGACAGTTCAAAATTCACATTAGCATTGACCGAGTTATCAATTTCCGTCTGAACAGCCGAAACTATTCGATCCTTAAATAGAACTGGAACCAATATAATGGTCAACACGAAAAGTGCAATTATACTACCGAGGACGATTAATAGCTTTCTCATAAATTCTCTTAATTTTATACTAGTGTAAATTTAGAAATAAAAAACAATACCTAAAGAATACGCAGTGTATATCGAACTGTTATTAATCATTTATTTTATTAATCATTACGTAATACTATTTGACCTACTTTCTCATTTTGCTGTTTTTGATAATTCATCTTAGTTTTTTATTGATTGTTGAACTGAGCAGTGAGATTTTACTATTACAATAATCAAAGTTAGAGATGACGGCTTTCTTCGCACTAAGGATAAAGGAAATTTATTATTTAGGAGTGATACCTTTTAACAATTGATTTTAATCATAGTTGATTATGAAATTGCAGTTATGAAAAAGACTTTAAGATTAGTATTGGGAGATCAACTTAATGAAAGACATTCCTGGTTTTCGGATGTCAATGAGGAAGTATTATATGTGATGATGGAAATGCGCCAGGAAACGGATTATGTTACTCATCACATTCAAAAAGTAGTTGCTTTCTTTTCAGCTATGAGAAGTTTTAAGATCAATTTAGAAGAGAAAGGTCATAATTTTCTCTATTTGAAAATATCTGATAGCAATAATAAACAATCACTATTAGAAAACATTAATCGAATAATACAGGAAAATAATATAGAACATTTTGAATACCAATTGCCCGATGAATATAGGTTGGACCAACAGTTGCAAGGCCTGTGCACGGAACTTTCAATTTCTTCCGCTGCGGTAGATTCGGAACATTTTTTAACGAAAAGAAGTGATATTGCTGAATTTTTTGAAGGTAAAAAACAATTCTTAATGGAGAATTTCTACCGGCAGATGAGAAAAGAGCACGATATTCTCATGGATGGAAAAGAGCCAGTTGGAGGGAAGTGGAATTTTGACCAAGAAAATAGAAATAAATATAAGGGGGATGTTCCAATTCCTCCTGCATACAGCTATAAAACGGATGTTGCTGATGTCCTGTCAGAAATAGAGGATTCGGGAATCAAAACTATAGGTAAGATCGATGCCAAAAATTTTCATTGGCCTATAAATAGGAAGGAGGCTCTCCAATTTACTCGCTATTTTTGCCGTGAACTGTTGCAGAATTTTGGAACTTATCAGGATGCCATGCACACAGAACAGAAATTCTTGTTTCATTCAAGAGTTTCATTTGCCCTTAATTCAAAATTAATTTCACCGAAGGAATTGGTTGATAAAGTCGTTGAAGAATGGGAAGATAATCAGGATAAAATAAACATCGCTCAGGTGGAAGGCTACATTCGACAGGTGATTGGATGGAGAGAATATATGAGAGGGATCTATTGGGCAAAGATGCCTGATTATGCAGAAAAGAATTTCTTCGAGCATGATAGAAAACTACCAGATTTCTACTGGACGGGGGAGACCAAAATGAAGTGTATGGAGAAGTCTATAAAACAATCTTTATCTGATGCATACGCTCATCATATCCAACGCTTGATGGTGACTGGAAACTTTGCATTACTAAACATGACTAATCCTGCTGAGGTGGATAAATGGTATCTGGGAATTTATATTGATGCAATAGAATGGGTAGAAATAACCAACACAAGAGGAATGAGCCAATTTGCAGATGGAGGAATCGTAGGCTCTAAACCCTATCTTGCTAGTGCTAATTATATGCATAAAATGAGTAATTATTGCTCCAATTGTTTCTATGACCATAAAAAGAAAGTAGGGGAAAAAGCCTGCCCTTTTAATAGTCTCTACTGGAACTTCTATAATACACACAGGGATAAACTGAAAAAAAACCAGCGAGTTTCGATGATGTACAGGACCTGGGATAAAAAATCCGATCAAGATAAACATGATCTATTAGAACAAGCGGATTACTATTTAGAACACGTTAATGAGCTTTAAACTGATTTTTTTAGTATAAAAAACTATAAGTCAGCTAATTAAAAAAATTGGCTTGAAAGAAATTTTATATTATCTATTTATTATATTTATTAATAAATTGTTAACTTTATATAATGCAAAATCGTTATATGTTAACATTAAGGTAATATTGAAAGCAGTTTTAACACCATATCGGCATATTTTAAATTATATTTCAGGAGTGCTTGTTTTAATTCTCTTAAGCACACTTCATATAAAAGCTCAAAATTTTGACCCAAAGGACAAAGAGCTTTTGAATGACATTACATTTATTGCGTCAGTTGATAAATTTGAAAATCATAATGCTTGGAATAGGTTAATTAGAAAGTTAGAGAGCAAATCAAAAGCAGATAACGAGTACTTTTTGGAGTATTTGTTTTACAAAACACATCAAAAACTTCTAAAAGAATATAAAAAAGGAACTACTTTCAATAATTTATTGGAAACTGGGGATTACGATTGCGTATCAGCGAGTATCACTTATTCTATCTTGTTAAAGTATTTTGATATTACCCACAAGATAATCGAAACAGACTATCACGTTTTTATAATTGCAGAAATAGGTGAGCAAGAATATGTTTTAGAAACCACCGACCCGGGAAACGGTTGGATTTCTGATGAAGAAGAGGTTCAGGATTTTAAAAAAGATTTTTTACCGGATACTAATTCTGCTTTGATGAATCATCAGCAATCGGTAGGAGCTAATAGCTACGGTCAACCAAATTCGAAGACTATTTATAAAGAGATAAGTTTGAGACAATTAAGCGCATTACAGTATTTCAATCAGGGGCTGATTGCAATACACAACCAAGATTACCGACTGGCTACAAGAAGACTGCAGCAAGCCTTAAATCTTTATAATTCTGAGCGTATCATTACAGTCTTTAAAATTGTGGCTCAATAGATTCAGTTTTCCTTTATCTGCATAGCGCTGCGAATAATATCAATTCTTAATAGAAATTAGCAAAAATTTAATCTTTAATAGCTGTCATTGTTGATTAATGCAATAAATTTGCGATTAATCGACAAACGAAGAAACTATGCCAAGATTTACTTTATCAGTTTTGATTTCTCTTTTTACTATCACTTCCGTTTTTGCTCAGGATCAAACTTTTGAATTCGATTCTAAAAACACATTGACTTTGGCCTTTGGCTCATGTAATCGACAAAACTTAGAACAACCCTTATGGCAACCTATAATTGAACATGACCCGGATCTTTTTATGTTTCTGGGGGATAATATTTATGGTGATACAGATGACATGACAGTCTTGCGAGAGAAATATGAGTTGCAGAAAAATCAGATTGATTACAAAACCCTGAGAGAACAAGTGCCGATTATTGGTGTTTGGGATGATCATGATTACGGTAAAAATGACGCTGGACAAGAATATAAGTTTAAGAAAGAGAGCCAACAATTATTTTTAGATTTCTTTGACGTATCTCAAGTTGATCCTAGAAGAGAAAGAGAAGGGGCTTACTCTTCCTATGATTTAAAGTGGAAATCACATACCATTAAAGTGATTTTATTGGATGCCCGATATCATAGGGATCATTTGGATCGCGTTAACCGAGTTTATCAAAAGAACGAAAAAGGTACGATTCTAGGTGAGGCTCAGTGGGCTTGGTTGGAAAAGGAATTATCGGATCCGACAGTTTCTCTTTATATAATTGCTAGTGGTATTCAATTCATCCCAGAAGATCATGATTATGAAAAATGGGCCAACTTTCCGAAAGAGAGACAGAAGCTAATTGATTTAATTCAAAAGAAGCAACCAAAAGGCGCATTACTTTTAAGTGGGGATCGACATATTTCCGAAATTTCCAGTTTACAGGTAGAGGATCTAGATTATCCATTGATTGATGTTACTTCTAGTGGCTTAACTCATGTTTGGGAAAATGCACCACAAGAACCCAATCAACACCGAATTGGAAAGTTAGTAAACAAGCTAAATTATGGTTTAGTAAAAATCGAAGAATCTGAAAGCGGCTTAAGGGTTATTTCAGAAATAAGAGGTGAAAACCAAGATTTACTTCAGGTTTTTGGAATAGTTTATTAATAATCAAATATTAATACTGAAACTAAAAGTCACATTGTGATATAATTTATCAATAGGAACTACTGGGCTTGGGTCATATGTATTTTGATATAGCAGGGTTAGGCCCAGATATTTGGTTAGTTTATAAGTTAATCTTGAGCTACTTCCTGCCCTCGGCACATTAAAGAGATTCTCTATTTTATCTTGGTAGTATATACTTAAATCCAACAGGAACTTGTCCGAAATTCTTTGTTTGTAGCTAATGTAGCTACCTAATCTTATTTGTTCGTTGGTGATCGGGTTTGCTGGGTTGGGAATAACTTCGGAATCAGGAACACCTCTGTAATCCCATCTTTCGTACTCATAAAAAGGACCAATTCCAGCGAAAATTCCAGCACTTCTTTTATACAGTATTCTCCACCTAAAGTTTGCTCCTGCTGCATACTTCCTGTCCAACCCCCTTACTTCGTTCCAATGAGCCTGAAAATAGGGTTCTAAAGCGAAAGGGAGGGTGTCTTGTATTCTTCTATATTCGATAAAAAAATAGCCACCGCTTTCAAATGTCTCATCACCAAAGCGTGATAATTCTACCTTATTGGCAATTGTGAAGGCATTGTGATCAAAAAGAATTGAAAAATCAGCAGTATTTTCAAACTTAATCAGGTCTTCTTTTAGGTTTTGATATTGGAAACTAGGTACAATATTTCCTGTAATATGCTTAGTAGTGTCTAAAATAACTGCAAAGTTCTCAAAATGTAGAATTTGACCTACTGCGGAAAAAGACAAAATAAATAGAGCTATTGTAAAAAATATTTTAGGCATATGACTGTCGATACGTTGTCTGTATAATTTATGGAAATTTTATTAAGAAAAATACACTGAGCAGCAGATTGTTTAGAATTTAAAGTCGAACTCCAATTTTATTGTGTTGTGTATTTATTGAAATTTATGTATAAGTTTATACTGTTTAATGCTAAATCAAGTGCTTTGAGGCTGACATTTGTATTTGCGTTTCTAGTTTTATTTGGGATGTTGGATATCTTTCAGAATATGATACACTGGATGTATTGGCTGTCACCAATTCTACCAGCATTAGTGATTTGGGTTTTCTTTCTTATGGAGAAGATAGGTGATTTTTCTGAGAACCCCTTTGAGGGAAGCTATAATGATGTTCCAATTACGGCCATATCATAAACAATTGAAATTGATTTGCGGGAAATGATCAATGATCAAAATATACCTCAGCCGTCAAAGGCGGAAAACGGGTTTTTGTTGTAAAAAGAGTCAAGTTGAAAATGGAGAGCCTCGCGAAAGCTATGTTTACTATTTCATTCTCAGAATAGCAGAAAGCTGAAGAGAAACATTTAGTAAAGTCATTTTTGCACTGGCATTTCTTTCCAAATAGTATGTGGCCTTATTAAGGATGTCATTCATCTGAGCAATTTTTTCTAAGCTTAAGGTTTTACTGAATTTCATAACAAATTGCTCGTGTTCGTCAGGAACTCTCATCAATTCAGTACTTTGCATTAGTGCTACTAGTGATTCCCTCAAAATATTTTCTGCATGAACAAGCCATTGTTGTTGATTCATTTTACCCCACTTATGAAAGTCTTCTGATCGCCTCACTAGTTTAGTGTAATCGTTAGCCCAACATTCACGCATCCATTGTTCAAATTCTTGTTGTGCATCATCTGAAACGTCATCTATCAATTCTACAGCTTTATGCAAATCACCCTGGGCAATATGAGCTAGTTGCTTTGCTTGATTTTCAGCGACCTCATATTTGGAGACCAGAATACTCTTTACTTCTTCATCAGAATAATTCGGTACATGCACGGCTTGAGTTCTTGAAATGATTGTACCGATTAGTTTTTCTCTATTATTGGACACTAATAAAAATACAGTCTTATCAGAAGGTTCCTCAATAATTTTCAAAAGTGCATTGGCAGCAGAAGGGTGTAAATATTCTGGTAACCAGATCAGCATAATCTTGTATTTTCCTTCAAATGCTTTCAAAGATAAATTTCGGATAATGTTTTTGCTTTCGTCTTTTGCTAAATTCAACTGCCTATTTCCTGTACCAATATGATCAATCCAATTTGATACTGACGCAAAAGGATCTTTCAGGAGAAAAGATCTCCAATACTTCATAAAGTTATTACTCAGTTTAGAGTCATCGCCTTTAATATTGTCGTTAGCTGCAGTTGGAAATGAGAACTGAAAATCGGGATGAATGAATTTCGCATTTTTATGGCAGGAATTGCACTCTCCACAAGCATCATCTTCATTAGGATTTTCGCAATTTAAATAGGTTGCATAAGCCAAAGCCATTGGTAAGTTGGCAGTACCCGGATTTCCCCAAAATAATTGTGCATGGGCAATTTTACCGGTTTTAACACCCTTTATCAGCTGATCTTTTAAATCTGTAAGTCCCGGTATATTGGCAAATAGCATACTATGTGTTTATTAGCTTTCTTCTAATTTCTTTAAATCTGCTTCTTTCTTATCCTTCCTCTTGTGGATAATAGCAGAAATATAAATACTTATCTCATATAAAATCAATAACGGAAAGGAAATCAGCAATTGACTTATAGGATCAGGTGGAGTTATGAAAGCACTAATTACTAAAATAACTACAATAGCAATTTTTCTATACTTTTTCAAAATCTGTGGATTGATAATCCCAGCCTTACTCATAAACAAAATCACCATAGGCAGCTGAAACATTAATCCACATGCTAGTACCAACATGGTTAAAGTAGAAACATAGGAAGTAATATCGAATTCATTCAAAACGGAAGCATCTACTTGATAATTTGCCAAAAAGTTGATAGAAATAGGTGCGACTATATAATATCCGAACAAAACTCCAGACATAAATAGCAAGCTTACAAAAAAAGTAGCGCCTCTGCTTGTCTTCTTTTCATTTTCATATAATGCTGGGCTCACAAATCGCCACATTTCCCAAAAGAAATATGGAAAGGCCACTATAATACCCAATACTATGGAAGATGTGATGTGCATACTGAATTGCCCAGTCATTTTCCTACTTTGAATAATGAATGGTAGCTCTTCTATGCAAAAAGCAGTTGAATTCGCTACAGTTTGCCCCAGATTACAAGCCATTTGGTAAAACCAGAAGTCAGGTCTGGAAGGGCCCAAAATTAAGGTTCCAAAGACAAACTCTTTTGAAGCAAAAGCTATGATAGAAAAAAGTACAACTGCGGATAAGGCCCTAACGATGTGCCATCGAAATGCCTCCAGATGATCTAAAAAGCTCATCTCCGCTTGTGGTTGATCTGCTGGCATAATTTATTTAAACAAAGGAAACTCTACCATCCATTCATTGATTTCACTCTTAACTTGTGCAATTTTTTGCTTGTCTTCATGCTGAGTGATTACTGTATCAATGAAATCCACAATTCTTCCCATATCAGATTCAACTAATCCCCTCGATGTTACTGCAGCAGTTCCTATTCTCATACCGGAAGTAACAAATGGTGATTTATCATCAAAAGGCACCATATTTTTATTGATAGTGATATCTGCTTCACCTAAAACGGCCTCAGCGATTTTACCGGTAATTCCTTTTGAACGTAAATCGATCAGCATTAAATGGTTGTCTGTTCCACCTGATATGATTTTATAATCTCGCTCCATAAACGCTTTAGCCATAACCTCAGCGTTTTTCTTCACTTGGAGAATATAATTGAAATAATCATCGGTCAAACATTGTCCAAATGCAACAGCCTTGGCAGCTATGACGTGCTCTAAAGGTCCTCCTTGCGTACCTGGGAATACACCTGAATCCAATAGTTGAGTCATTTTACGTAATTCACCTTTAGGATTCTTATATCCAAATGGATTGTCAAAATCATCCCGCATCATAATTAAGCCACCTCTTGGCCCTCTTAAAGTTTTATGAGTTGTCGTGGTTACAATATGACAATAGTCCAAAGGATCATCTAAGAGCCCTCTGGCAATTAAACCGCTAGGATGAGATATATCTGCTAACAGGATAGCGCCTACTTCATCGGCAACTTCCCTTAGTTTTTTATAGTTCCATTCGCGGCTATATGCAGAGGCACCGCAAATGATCATTTTCGGCATTTCTTTTTTAGCAGTGGCCTCAACTTTATTCCAGTCAATCAAGCCTGTTTCTTCCTCTACGCCATAAAAAGAAGGCTGATACAATTTACCAGAAAAATTAACTGTCGAGCCATGTGTTAAATGACCACCATGGGATAAGTCAAAACCTAATATTTTATCGCCAGGATTCAGACAAGCTAGCATCACTGCTGCATTTGCTTGAGCACCAGAATGTGGCTGAACATTAGCCCAAGTAGCACCAAATAATTCTTTAACTCTTTCTATTGCCAAATTTTCAACCTCATCTACCACTTCGCATCCACCGTAATATCTTTTACCTGGTAAGCCTTCTGCATATTTATTGGTCAACACGCTGCCCATTGCTTCCATTACTTCGGGCGAAGTGAAATTCTCAGATGCGATCAATTCCACACCGATTTCCTGTCTTTTTTGCTCCTTTTTAATAAGGTCGAATATAATATTGTCTCTTTGCATTTTGTATACCAATTTGGGCTTAAAATTAGCGCAGAATTACGGGATAAACAATTGTATTGCTTGAAGCTTTTGCAATCCAGAGTATAAATTTATGATTAGGATAAAGATATAGCTCGTAAAAGTAAAAAAGCATGCTCCTAATTAAAGTAAGCATGCTTTTTAATTCAAGATGAAATTGATAATTAATTAATCATCAATTGTTACATGTCCCCAATTGTGTCCTTTTCTAATTCTATTCAGTTGTGTATGAGTGATTCCAAACTGTCTGGCGATTTGACTGTATCTCGTCTTCTCGTTTTTCAACATTTTTTTAATCACTCTAACATCAGATTCTGTTAATTTATATCCTGTAACTCTTTTCTTTAAAACTTTTGGATTTTTGTTATTGTGGTCTGCCAGCTCTCTTTCAGAAACCCATTTTAAATTACTAACATGATTATTTGATTTATCGTAATCCAAGTGAGTCACATAAACCTGATTGTCATTATCTTTTGGGATAAATGATTCAGCAACTAGACGGTGTACATAATAGCTTTGCGTAATTCTTTTGTCAAATCGAACCATAATGGCTTGATAGCCATTAACATTGGAGCCCTTGATGATTTTTCCGGTTTCACGTGTAGAATAACTTTTTATCCGACCGTAATTAGAGACTTCATATTTTGCATGCGGTAGATCCACATTGAATTCAATCTCTTTCCACTTTTCCAGTTTTGGATCCATGTGCTTTCTTAGTTATAGTTTGTGCTTAGTTATATCAAAATTAAAGGTAGCTAATTAAATGAATAAAAAAAATACCATAATTCTTAGATTAGTCATAATTGTACTTTTTTCGCCATAGATTTTGTAGCTTTTGTCGAAAATCTTTTTCTCTGGCATTGCCCTGAGGCTCGTAGAGAGTCTTTTTACTAATCTCATCGGGCATAAACTCTTGGAAGGCAAAATTTTCAGGAAAGTCGTGAGAATACTTATATCCGCTACCGTAATTCATGTCTTTCATCAGCTTTGTCGGGGCATTTCGTAAATGCAAAGGCACAGGTAAATCACCAGTTTCTCGAACTAATTGTTTAGCTTTTTTAATGGCCAGGTAGGAAGCGTTGCTTTTCGGAGAACAGGCTAAATAGGTTACACATTGCGCCAAAACAATTTCTGCTTCTGGATACCCAATCATCGTAACGGCTTGAAAAGTGTTAGTAGCAATTAATAGAGCATTTGGGTTGGCTAGTCCAATATCCTCAGAGGCAGAAATCAATAATCTTCTGGCTATAAATTTCACATCTTCCCCTCCTTCGATCATTCTTGCTAGCCAGTAAAGTGCGGCATTTGGGTCACTTCCTCTTATACTTTTGATGAATGCTGATATGATATCGTAGTGTTGCTCACCGGATTTATCATAAATTGCCATTCTATTCTGTGCAATTTCTTTCACTTTGTCGTTAGTAATCTCGATTTGTTCATTCTGACCAAAGGCATCGATTACCAATTCGAATAAGTTCAGAAGTTTTCTTGCATCACCACCTGACAGCTGAATTAGGGCTTCATATTCTTTAATATCAATATTGAGCTCTTTTAATTTTTCATCTTTCCCTAATGCAGTTTTTATTAGCCCTTTTAGATCGTCCAATTCGAGTGCTTTTAAGGTATAAACTTGACATCTAGAAAGGAGAGCTGAATTCACCTCAAAGGAAGGATTTTCTGTAGTGGCACCTATTAAAGTAATCACCCCTTTTTCTACAGCACCCAAAAGAGCATCTTGCTGAGACTTGTTGAAGCGATGAATTTCATCAATAAATAGGATGATTTTTCCCGAACGGGATGCCCGTTGAATCACTTCTCGTACATCCTTTACCCCGGCACTTATTGCACTTAAAGTCTGGAATGGAGCCTTTACTTGATTAGCAATAATATTAGCAATGGTAGTCTTTCCGACTCCTGGAGGTCCCCAGAAGAGCATTGAGGGTACTTTTCCTTGCGCAATTGTTAATCTTAAAACGCCTTTTTCACCCACTAAATGTTGCTGACCAACTAGTTCATCCAATCGTGTAGGTCGCATTCTTTCCGCCAACGGTTTATCTTCTCCAAATATCATAATCCTTCTAACTTAATAATCTGCAATATCCGCATAATCCCTTACTTTTGCCAAATGAATAAGACCTGGCAAATTCACGGAGCACTGGCACTTGTAGGCTTGATCTATGGAGCGAATTACGTTATCGCAAAAGGAGTGATGCCTAATTATATGAGTCCCAATGCTTTTATATTGTTGAGAGCAACGGTGGCCACTGTTCTTTTTTGGATTTATCATGCTCTCACCTCTTCAGAAAAAGTCATCAGAAAAAAAGATTACTGGTTATTTGCTAAGTGTGCAGTTTTTGGGGTGATGGGAAATCAGCTTATTTTCTTCAATGGACTAAGTCTGACCAGTCCTGTGAATGCGAGTATCATCATGACAGCCAATCCGATCATAGTCTTGGCAATTTCCTTTTGGCTGCTGAACGAGAAGATTACCTGGCGCAAAGTCCTAGGGATTCTAATTGGTGCATCAGGAGTGATTATGTTGGTTTTAAATAAAGAAGTTAGTATAGATAACGATGCGTTTTTAGGAGACATTTTTATTTTCCTTAATGCTACTTTTTATGGAATTTATTTGGTAATGGTGAAGCCACTCATGCACAGATATGAACCCATTACGGTGATTAAATGGGTGTTCCTTTTCGGGACGATCATGATTGTGCCCTTTGGAATTGTGCCAATCTTCGATGTGGAATTTCAGACTTTCCCAACAGGAATTTGGTATAGTATCATTTATGTAATAATTGGAACTACGTTTTTGGCTTATCTTTTGAATGCCATGGCTTTGAAGCATGTTAATTCTACCATTGTGGGATATTATATTTATTTACAACCTGTATTTGCTACGCTTATTACTATTCTAATTGGTCAAGAAGTTTTTCGCTGGGAAAAGACATTATTTGCAATGATGATATTTTTTGGAGTATATTTAGTAAGTCAACAAAAGAAAATAAGACATGAAAAAGTACCTGATTGAAATTAAATGGGGATTAATATTTGTGATTATGATGCTTCTCTGGATGTTTTTTGAAAAGGCTATGGGATGGCATGATGAAAATATAGCAGATCATGCTACTTATACCAATTTTGTAGCGATTCCTTCTATTATTGTATACGTATTAGCATTGTTAGAAAAACGTAAAAAGCATTTCAATAATGTAATGACTTGGAAGCAAGGGTTTGTTTCAGGTATGATCATTACGGCCGTGGTTGTGATATTGACACCATTTAGTCAATTGGTTACGCATGAATTAATCACACCTGAATATTTTGAGAACCTAAAAGCTTACGCGATCGAGCAGGGACAGATGACACAAGAAGAAGCAAAAGATTATTTCAATTTGAATAGTTATTTATTACAAAGTGTAGTTGGAGCTTTAATCATGGGTGCCCTAACTTCTGCCCTTGTTGCTATTTTTGTGAGGAGAAAGGGGTGATGAAATTACATTAATATTTTTAAATGGTTCTTTTTAGAGAATATTTACCCTTAATTTTACCTCATGGGTGAATTTTTTTATCGGTTGGGTATTTTGTTTTTAAGTCTGGGGGTAAAACTTCATGCACTTATTAGTAAGAAATCCAAGAAGTTTGTAGAGGGTCGTAAGGATTTATTTTCTGATTTGGAGCAAAGGTTTGAGTCCGTTGAGCAGCCAGTGGTTTGGTTCCATTGTGCATCTTTAGGTGAATTTGAGCAAGGTAGACCTGTCATGGAAGCATTTAAGAAAGATCATCCAAACTTCTTTATCTTGTTGACTTTTTTTTCACCCTCCGGTTATGAGGTTCGAAAGAACTATGAGTTGGCAGATTACATTTGTTACATGCCTTTGGATACTGCTGCAAATGCCAGGCAGTTCGTCAATATCACAAATCCTAAGATGGCATTCATTATAAAATATGAATTCTGGCACTACCATTTAAAAGCATTGTCAGAATCAGATTGCTGGGTATATTCCATTTCAGCTATTTTCCGTTCTAATCAACGGTTTTTTAAATTTTATGGAGGTTTCCATAGAAACATATTGAAGTATTTTGATCATATTTTTGTCCAAAACAAAACTGTAGCGGCACTACTGAAAGGGATTCACATTCATAATGTGACGGTTAGTGGAGACACACGTTTTGATAGGGTGAAGTCTATTACGGATGATGTTAGGCCTGAGGAAATGTTTGTTGAATTCTCTAACGACCATCCTATTTTAATTGGAGGAAGTACCTGGGAGTCTGACATTGAAGTAATTGCACCATTTTTACATCAAAACCCGGAGTGGAAAGCCATTATTGCTCCACATGATATTAGCGAGAGTAATTTGAGAGTACATGAAGAGATATTGGCAATTTCTACTTGTCGTTTAAGTGAAATAGAGTCTGCTTTTAAATCGGAAACAAGAGTTATTCTGATTGATAATATAGGCATGCTGTCATCCCTCTATCAATATGGAAAAATAGCATTCATAGGAGGAGCATTTGGAGATGGATTGCATAATACGTTGGAAGCTGCTTGCTTTGGCTTACCTGTTTTTTTTGGAAACAGAAATTACAGTAAATTTCAAGAAGCAGTGGATTTAATAAAGGCTAAAGCAGCTTTTAAAGTGGCAGATTCACAGGAGTTTTTGTCCCTAATAAAATCAGAGGAAATTAAATTAGAGGAATCCTCTCAAAGAGCATTGGAATATGTTAATAAGAATTTCGGAGCTACTGAGAAGATAATGAAACATATAGGGCCTATCATCCACAAAATGAAGTTATCATGATTAAAGGAAGAGTTTTTAAATCGACTGGAAGTTGGTACACAGTTTTTGCTGACGGTAAATTCTATGAGTGCCGATTGAGGGGTAAACTTCGCTTGGATGATGAGAAAGTGACTAATCCTGTGGCGGTAGGAGATTGGGTAAATATTGCACCTGAAAATGAAAAGGAAGCCATTATAAAAGATGTTTTACCCCGAGAAAATTACCTTATTAGAAAATCAACTAGAAAGAAAAAGCATAGCCACAGATTGGCTTCTAATATTGATCAGGCAGTTTTGGTGGTCACCCTGGCTTTTCCCAGAACGAGTTTAGGATTTATCGACCGTTTTTTAGTGAGTTGCGAGTCGTTTCGAATTCCTGCAGTATTGGTATTTAATAAAGCAGATTTATTGGATGAAGAGGGCTTAGAATATTATGAAGCACTTAAATTCGATTATCAGGAATTGGGATATAAAGTTTTATTGGTATCGGCTGAAGAGAATGTAGGGATAGAAGAATTTAAAGCCTCTTTAGAAGGAAAAACCTCACTTCTTGCAGGTCATTCAGGAGTAGGGAAATCTACCTTGCTGAACTTAATTTCACCATATATAGAACAAAGAATAGGGGAGGTGTCCGAATCAGTTGGAAAAGGAGTGCATACCACTACTTTTGCCGAAATGTTTGAGGCATGGGCAGGAACTTTTGTGATTGATACCCCAGGCATTAAGGAATTGGGCTTATGGGATATTGGCAATGAAGAGCTTAGTCATTACTTTCCTGAAATGAGGCAATATATTGGTGATTGCAAATTTAATAATTGTACTCACACCCATGAGCCAGGTTGTGCTTTTCGAGCTGCGATGGAGGAAGGGAAAATTGCCCCTAGCCGATATGAAAGTTATTTGAGTATTTTAGAGGATGAGGATAGTCACCGATAGTTTAACACTAATAAGGGCGTTTGAAAAATGCTTTTAGACAATAATGATTGCAGCCAAAGGCTGTGATTTACCATCTAGTCTTAGCCTTTCGCTAAGATTTAAAGGTATTTGGGTAATGTCTTAGAGAGCCGCTAAGACCGGTAAAAAAGCTTTCCATCAATCACTTCTTCTTAAATGCTTTAGTTAGAAAGTATAGTGCAGGTATATTAATGATGATAATAAATGTTGGTAAAAACCATTTTCCTAATGTTTCAGAATTTCCTGTTTTAGCATTTATCGTTTCATAAATTATATATGCAAATACAAATCCTATGATTAAATTCAATATCCTGATTAAATTAGAAGCATTTCTGTATTGCCTTTTAGCATTTTCCTCTGTTATTTCAGTAGGGTAATTAAATATGTGCGGATACTTATTTAAGACTGATAAACCAATGAAAAGCATGGTACTTATCAGAGGGAGTAAAAATATAGATTGTTTACCACCATATCTATCAGCTTCTCCTGAGGCATTAAAATGGACCGGGATTTCGCTATTTAGTTCTGAATATGATAAGAAAATATAAAGCCATGTCAGCACTAGAATTGCCAAGTTGGCAATCTCAATCAAATATTCGAAGGTTGTTTTTTGAAGCTTAATTTTGGGTCTGTTGTGCTGCATTTTTTGGTTCAAGAATTATGGGTTTTGACAGTTAAACCTCCTAGTCTTACCGTCTCGCTAAGACTTACAGGACAAGGTCTCAGCGAGACGCTAAGACCAGTGAAGCTTTGACGGGTTTAACTATTTCCTCATCACCACATCGGCAAAATATCTTTTGTCGTCATAAAAATACTTTTCTACATTTAAACCCGCTTCTTTTGCAATATTTTCAATCATATCCTCATCAAATTTTTGGGATACTTCCACATGAATAAGTTCCCAAGCTTTAAAATGGACAGTGGTATTAATGAATTTTAAGTTGACCTCCTGCTCTTTCTGCGAAATTAAGAAACTTTTCGTAGTGCCGGTTTGCGGGTCATAAGATGGATAATGCTTAAATTCCTCTAAATTAAAATTGGCATCCAATTCACTATTTAGTCTTTTTAATAAATTCATATTAAACAGTCGAGTAATACCCTGTGTATCATTGTAGGCATTTCTGATCAGTTCCGGGTCTTTTTTCATGTCAAAACCCATGATAATTCGGTCGCCTTTTCTAAGCTTACTTGATATGTGATTTACAAAAGATTGTGCAGCGGGTAGTTCAAAATTCCCAATATTTCCACCCATAAAAAGAACCACCATTGGATTTTTTCTTTCAGCATTTAATGCATCCAAAGCAGAAAAGTATTCCTTATTAATAGGTTTAATATCTAGATCTGGAATAGACTTTTGCATTCTTTCCTGCAATAGATTAAGTACATTTTGAGAAATGTCGACTGGCTTATAATTGAAATTTGCTTTCTCCGCTACAAAATGTTTCAATAGAATTTCTGTTTTCAAACCGTCTCCCGCGCCAAATTCAATCAAATTAAATCCATCAGCATCAGTTGAAATTATGGAAAGAATTTCATCCTTATATTTCTGAAAAATATCGTACTCACAATTAGTGAGATAATATTCTGGCATATTCATTATTTCCTGAAATAAACGATCTCCTTCAGCGTCATAAAAAAGCCAACTAGGAAGTGATTTTTCTTTTTGTGTGAGACCTTCTTTTACTGCATCTCCTACAGAGAAATTAATTTTTTCGGTTGTTGTCATAAATCTTTTGCTAATCTGATCCCACTGAAATGCCATTGCAAATGCGGATGAAAAAAGTTTCTGTATGTTTTACGTGAGTGATTGATTGAGGTGGCTCGAGAAGAACCGCGCATTACCATTTGGTTAACCATAAATTTTCCATTGTACTCGCCTATGGCACCTTCTGGTTTTTTATAGCCAGGGTATGGAAGATATGCGCTGGCTGTATGTTCCCACCGTTTACCCCAGTCAAATAAGTTAGATGCTGTTTCCCATTCAATTTCTGTAGGTAGCCGCAGTCCTTTCCATTCTGCAAAGGCATAGGCCTCATAAAAGCTGATATGCATCAATGGTGCGGATTTGTCAATAGGTTTTAAGCCAGCAAGTGTGTAATAATACCAGTCCCCTTCAATTTTATGCCAATATAAAGGAGCTGAAATCCCAGTTTCCTCTAACCATGCTCTGGCGTCTGAGTGCCAAAAAGTATGTTTTTCATAGCCTTTATCTTCTATAAATTCAGCATATTCGCCATTAGTCACTAATCGATTACTGATTTTTGCGCCCTCCAAATGCACTTCATGATATTTATGTTCATTATCAAAAGAAAAGCGCTTGCCTTCAAAACCAATTTTATAATTCCCTTTATTGATTTGTACCCAATCCTGCTCCCAATCTTCAGTGAAATATTCCTCAAAGCCTTTGTCATAAACAGGGAATAGAGGGTTGTGACCTAGAATATATTTGATGTCATAAAATAATAATTCCTGATGTTGCTGTTCATGGTTGAAGCCGATCTCTAGAATGTTTTTCATTTCATCCGTAATGATTTGAGAAAGCAATTCCCCAACGGCAATATCTACATATTTCCTGTACTGATAGATTTCTTTTACGGTTGGTCGGGTCATATTACCGCGATTGGGTCGCAACATCCTTTCCCCTGCACTCACATAATAGCTATTGAAAAGGAAGGCGAACTGAGGATGAAATTCTTTATATTCTTTTGAAAATTTCTTCAATAAAAAAGTCTCGAAAAACCAAGTAGTATGAGCTAGATGCCATTTTGGAGGGCTTACATCCTCGGTTGGCTGTGCAACGTAATCCTCTATTTGAAGAGGTTCGCAGATGCCCTCTGTTGTTTTCCTGATTTCTTGGTAGCGATTGAAATAATTTTGCATAGAAACTTTAAACTAATAAATAATGCTTCAAAAACGGAGAAAAAATCAAATTAACGTAGGTAAAACTAGTAAAATGGCGTTTTGAAGACATACTTAGTTAACTGTTAGAAGGAATGAAAGTTTTAGCGAATTCGATAAATCTTAAATCTCATAAAATTTAAAAACTTTTGTAACGTTTAGAATGCAAGATTCCAACTTTTACAAAGAATAGTGTATCTTAGTACAGTACAGAATAAAATTTATGTAATTATGAAAAAGTTATTGAGTCTATTTTTGAGTCTAACAGTAATTTTATGGTCTTGTGATTCTAGCAATGAAAACGACCAAGATCCACAACCTGTAATGCCGCCAGAATATAGTATGGCACCAAACTTTGATGATTTCCAAACGGAAGGAAACCAAAGGAATCAAACAATTGAAAACTGGTTTTACTCAGCAATTAATGTTAGTGTATATTCTGCTTTACTAACAGGTGGTTTGGCTGTTCCAGTAACAGCATTCAAAGCCACAATCACCCAAAATCCTGTTTATGATACAGATGCTGGTGTATGGACTTGGGAAAGTAATTTTTCTGCAAATGCCAATGATTTTGCAATTCGTTTAACAGCCGATGTGGTGAACGGAAATGTGGATTGGAAAGGCTATATTTCTTCCAACTCTAACAATGTAGATGATTTTGTTTGGTTTGAAGGTCAATCTAATGTCGATGGTAATAGCGGAAGTTGGACACTCTACGAAAGTCCACAGAATCCTTCAGCTTGGATCAGCACTGAATGGTCTAGAAATGAAGACAGAACTGTTGCAAACGCTGATTTCACTATAGAAAAAGAAGGTGAATTACTAGGTAGTTATATCAATTACAGTAGAGATGACAATAGTGATTTGAATCGCTCAGTGGAAATTTCCAATACTCAAACGAATGATTTGATAGAAATCTATTGGAACAGTGAGCTGAAATTTGGTCGGGTGAAAAGCGAAAATCACTTTAATGATACGGATTTCCATTGCTGGAATGAAGATTTACAAGATGTATCCTGCGAGGATTAATCTTAAATAGACCAGCCAAAAATCAATAAACTATCAACCTTAATTTATTATTTTGAATAAAATATTAATGAGCTTTCTTTGCCTTTCAATAGGTATGTTTTCTTGTAATGAAATTAAGGATATTGAAAAAGAACCCTATTTACGTTGGGTTGGAGATATCCAATTTGATGAAGAAATTGATAATCCTGATTTTAAATTATGCTATACAGATAATAACGTTCGGCAATATTTCAATTTCAGCAAAGGTGTACAATATAAAGGTGAAAAGCCCGCCATTGATAAGTATTTCCTAGAAAACTATAAACCAACTGAATCTAAGCAGATTGGCTTCTTGCGAATTAGATTTATCGTAAATTGCAAAGGAGAGACTGGAAGGTTCCGTTTGAAGGGTATGGGACAAGATTATCAACCCATGGCTTTTGATAAATCAATCACTGATCAAATTCTCAGTTTGAGCAAGAAAATGGACGGTTGGCTCCCTATCGAAATGGAGGAGATGAACAATACACCCTGGGATTATTACCAATACCTTATTTTTAAAATTGATGGAGGTAATATTATTGAAATAATGCCTTAACCTAGCCCAAAAATCTATGAAGTTATATTTATCTTTCTTCTTTTTAGCCTTCAGTTATAATTCCTTTACTCAGCCTAACTGCAATTACTTTTTAAATGAAGGGGATACATTGAAATATGAAGCTTGCTTGCAAACTGAAAATGCCAAGGGTCACTATCAATTCAGTAAAGAATATCAAATCGCTATGGATAAGGCTATAAAGATAGACCCTACTTTTGCTTATCCTTATAGAGCGAAATCAGTTGCGTACTTAAAAAGTGGTGATTTTATTGAATGGAAAAGACTAATTGATTTAGCGGTAAAATATGATCCTCTTGGAAATTTAGGCTATAGGGCTTCCTGCAGATATCAATTCTTCCGTGATTACGGTGGAACAATTGTAGATATTGAAGAATTACTGAGAATTTCTAATGCAGATATTGGGCATTCAGCTAATGGTAATTATCATTTACAAGTAGTCCGTGCACTTTGCTACAAAGCACTTGGTAGGAAGCAAAAAGCAATCGACCTCATAGAAACTCAATTACAGGCTGAAGGATATGTGATTGGGATTTACGATTATATCCATTTGGGCGTCCTGTATTTAGAAAATGGAGATTTATCCAATGCTAAATTAAATTTTAAAAAGCAGCAAGACTATAATGATTTGGCAGAAAATCATTTTTACATGTCTAAGGTCTTCAAAGCAGAAAACAATCTAAAAAAGGCAAAAATCGAATTGCAAAAAGCCGTAGAACTATATGAAATTGGTTATGTGATGTCAGATCCTTATGTGCATCCGGTAGATAAAATTTTTTGGAGTATGATCAAAGTGGAACAAAAATCCTTGAATTAATAAGAAGCAACTCCGCCATCGGGACTATTGCTATCAGCCGCTCCCTCCATATAGCCCGTTTCAGCATTAAATTTTATTCCCATTAACCGGCCCAAAAAATTACGCATTTGGATTTTATGGCCCATTGCTTCCAGAGCTTTTAATGTTTCAGGTGCCATTTTATATTCTTCATAAATGATTTGATCAGGCAACCACTGATGGTGGATTTTTGGTGCTTCTATAGCTTGAGACATGGGAAAATCGTAAACTGTGGTGGCAAGAATGGTTTGAAAAACAGTGTTGATAATTGTTCTGCCACCAGGACTGCCAATTACTAAAAATGGTATATCATTTTTCATTACTATAAATGGACTCATACTGGATAACATCCGTTTTCCCGGTGCTATAATATTAGCTGGAGTTCCAATCTGTCCACTATTAGTAGTTTTCCCAGGAACGGCATTGAAATCTCCCATTTCATTATTGAATAAAAAGCCTAGTTTAGGAGAGTGCATTTTTACCCCATAGCCTTGCTCTAAGGTAGTAGTTAAAGAAACTGCCATTCCATTTCCATCCATAATTGATAGATGAGTAGTTTCTTGACCTTCAGAAATACGTTGAAGATCATTACTGTCGCTTTTACCAGCTTGCTCAAAATCAATTTCTTTCAATAGTTCATCAGCATAATCTTCGGAAAGTAATTTTTCCAATTCCGGTATATCAATGAAATCTGCATCACCCAAATATTGTGCCCGATCTTTGAATGCTTTGCGCATGATTTCGGCTAACGTATGATAGTATTGAACTGAACCCATTGTAGGGATTTCTTCTAAATGCTCCCACATATTCATCATTTGAGTGACAGCCACACCTCCAGAGCTTGGTAAAGGCATCCCGTACAATTCATAATCGTTAAAGATAGAATGAATAGGGGCACGTTCGATCGCCTCATATTGCTTTAAGTCCTCTAAAGTGACAATACCATCCTGCGATTGGATATATTCGACTATGGTTTCTGCTACTTCTCCTTCATAAAAGGCTGTTTTACCTTCTTTTTGAATCTTTTTTAAAGTTTCCGCCAAAGCAGGTTGCTTCCAGTACTCTCCAAACTCGACAACTTGTCCATCTCTCTCAATAAAACTTTGCATTTCTGGAAATTGGTCAAGATTTTTTGCAAAATATAGGAAATCGTTTGCCAAAGATTTGGGTAACGGAAAGCCGTATTCTGCTAACTGAATGGCACGTTCTAACAGCTTTTCCCAAGGTATTTTACCATACTTTTGATGGGCATCATATAAACCAGCTACAGTTCCTGGTACTCCAATTGCAAGAGCAGAATAATGATTGCTACCGGATTTCAGATTCCCTTTTTCATCTAAGAACATATCTTTAGTTGAGGCCAATGGTGCTTTTTCCCTAAAATCAAAAGTGGTGACATTTCCTTCCCCTGTATGAATGACCATAAATCCACCACCGCCCAAATTTCCTGCAAACGGCCATGTAACTGCTAACGTAAATGCAGTAGCAACAGAGGCGTCCACCGCATTGCCTCCATCTTTTAGAATTTCTATACCAGCTTGAGAGGCGTAGGTAGAAGCACTGGATACCATTCCGTTTTTGCCGTAGTGGTTTTGGGAAACCCCCAAGGATATACTAAGTAATAAAGTAATGAGAAAACTTGAAATACTCTTCATCGACACATTAGTTTAAGTTTGACTTGAAGTTAATCAAATATTTTGACGACTATTATCGATCACAGGCTGAAAAACTATTTGACGATAATCACCTTTTTAATAATTATATGCAAAGCATTTATAGTGATGGTTGTTTTTAAGCGACTCTTAATTGATGTGCCCAATACATTTCACCTAAATTAGGTTTATATTGTGTGTAATTAATGGTGCAACTTTTTGAAAAATGAAATTTATGCGAACTTGCTCTTCTTTATTTATATGTTTCAGCTTCATCTGCTTTTCACTTCAGGCACAAACTTATCAATCGTACTTTCAGGATGCTTCACGAACTTACACGGAAGGGAATTATCCAGAAATGCTCTCCCAGATCAAAAAAGCTCATGATCTGCGGCCAGAACATCAAACCATCAATTATTATTTGGCGATGGCGTATGCACTTAATGATTCAATCGATAATGCTAATTATTGGTTAAGATATGTAATCAATACAGATGCTGAAAATTATGATCCTCAAAGAGTGGATTTCAAGAAATTAGAAAGCACACAAGCATATGGAGAGCTTTTAGCCTATCAAAAAGAAATGATGGAACCTATTATTTCCTCTGATTCTGCCTTCGTGATCCCTATCTCAAATCTCCACATTGAAGACGTTGCCTACAATCCATACCAAAATAGTTATCTTCTAAGTAGTATCAATAAGCGCAATATTTACTCCTATAAAGATGGGGATTTAGTAACATTTTTTAAAAATAATTTCTCCTATGCCATCACAGGAATGGTGGTTCAGGACAGTTTATTTTGGTTTACAGGAGCAGGATTTACACAAGCTGGCTTAAGCGAAAGCTCAGCTCATTTTGAGCAATCTAAGCTGTATAAAGCTGATTTGAGAAGTGGAAAGTTGTTGGATAGTATTTCCATTGATGATAATCAAAAGCATATTTTCGGAGACGTGATTTTAACCGAAAATGACCAATTATTGGTTTCTGACAGCAAAACCAATACAGTTTACAGACTTAAAGATGATAAACTGGAAAGCTGGATTAGTTCAGAATATATCTTGTCGCTTCAAGGGGTAGTGCAGATTGGGAGTAAAGTGTTTTTAGCTGACTATAGTCAAGGACTATTCGTTTTCGATTCAGCTACTAGAAGAATTCAGAAAATGAAATCCCTACCTGATTTGTCTTTGAAAGGAATTGATGGTCTTTATGCTCACGAAGGAAACCTCCTAGCGATTCAAAATGGCGTGACACCACATCGAGTCATTTTATTGCAACTGAATACAGACAGAGTTGAAATAGAGGATTTTGAGTATTTGGAAAAAAACCATCCTGCTATGGGCGAGCCAACTTTGGGCTTTATTGATGGGAATCATTTGATATATGTAGCTACAAGTTTTTGGGGTTTAAATGAGAATGGAGTTATTCAAAATGAGGATGGCAATCTTCCGGTAATTCTGAAATTACCATTACCTATTGAGAATTCAAATGCCCTATCGGTATTAGATTATGTCAAGATTTTGAATGGAAAGGAAAAAGAAGCCTTTCATTTTTACGAGAATAACTGGGCTGAATTTCGTAGATATGCTTTGGGTAAAGGGGTTATCTCGGGTTTTAGAATGATGAAGTCTAAAAGTCAAGAATATGACATTATATTAGAAACTCGATATGCAAATAAAAGCCAGTTAGATGAAATTGAAAAACATTTTAATGATTGGCTCGGTGAAAATCCTGATGGTGATTTTTTGAATGACTTAAAACCTAATGAATTTCGAGAGAATGTGAAAAATGAAACAGTCGAGAACTATACAAATTTAGCTTCGGAAGAATTTCAAAATCAAGATTGTGAATCTGAAAACCATCGAGCTTTTGATTTTTGGTTAGGCAATTGGGAAGTATATAATAAAAATGGCGATCACATCGGGACAAATATCATTCATATTATCCAAAATGCTTGCGGAATTCAAGAAAACTGGAATTCCAAGAGGGGAGGAGCAGGAACAAGCTATAATTTTTATAATAACAAGACCGGAATGTGGCATCAAAGTTGGATCTCCAATACTGGAAACGCTTTGTTGCTTAATGGTAATGTTGAAGATGGACAAATGATTATGCAATCTGAAGAGCTAAATGGGAAAATTGATCAAATAAAGTGGGTCCCGCAAAAAGATGGAAGCGTTTTCCAAATTTGGGAAATCTCTACGGACCAAGGAAAAAGCTGGAGTGAGGCTTTTTGGGGCAAATATGTTAAAAATATTAATTAGTTTTCAGGGAAGATCGGAGTAGATTTATATTTTGTTCTTGATCCATTGTAAATAGAAATTGATGAAATATCTATTATTAATTTTTCTCGCTCTCAATTTTAAGCTCTACGCTCAGCAGCAGCCAGACATGGATTTCCCCATTTCTATTGAAAACCCTAAATATGGTGTAGATAAGACTGCTTTGATCGGAATTGATGCCTCACATCATAATCTGCACCAGCTTAAAACCAATTTCGCCCCTTTTGCTAAATTGATGTGCGCAGACGGTTATAATCCCATTTCCATAGAGGAAATCACTAAACAGTCACTTGATCCTTTGAATATCTTTGTGATCTCCAATGCCTTGCACAGTACTAATGTCGGTAATTGGAGCCGTCCCATTGCTAATGCGTTTTCTGAAAATGAAATAGATATGCTGGAATCTTGGGTGGAAAATGGCGGTAGTTTGCTTGTGATCGCAGACCATATGCCGTTTGCTGGAGCGGCAAATGAACTTGCTGAAAAGTTCGGATTTTCATATGAAGACGGCTTCGTTATGAAATCGGGAAGAAGCAGTTGGCCTCCTGAAACGTATTCTAAGAAAGCAGCTAATCTATTTGAAACACCTATTACTAAAGGTATTGATTCCATAGCAGCATTTACGGGTTCAGCCTTAATGGCACCTTCAGACGCAATAGTTATTGCTAAGTTTCCGACAACCCACCGCCTTTTAATTCCGGATGTGGCCTGGCAATTTGACGAAAGTACAGTTGTAAAGCCCACGGAAAAAGTAGTAATGGGAGCAATATTGAAATACGGAAAGGGGAAAGTGGCCTTTTTTACCGAAGCGGCTATGTTTACCGCTCAAATAGTTCAGGACGAGATTAAAGTAGGTTTCAATTCTCCTACAGCCCCTCAAAATGTTCAATTCGTTTTAAATACGATTCATTGGTTAGATAGTGGGTTGATAGTAGATAGAACTGATTATTCCGTAAAAGACTGACTACCGACTTTAATCTTTTTTTTTAAGTATCGAGTAATCCCCATTTTTAGATATTTTCCAATATAGTTAGTAAAACAACTATTTTTATACGAACTTTGTCAGCGAATTGAAGTTATACTTATAATAACTTATTAAAACAATGATACAAACTGACATTTGCATTATCGGAGCTGGACCAGTAGGTCAATTTGCAGTATTTGAAGCAGGATTATTGAAGTTGCGATGCCATTTAGTGGATGCGCTTCCACAAGTGGGAGGACAACTTTCTGAAATTTATCCGCAAAAACCAATTTATGATATTCCGGGATATCCGACTATCAAAGCACAAGAATTGGTGGATAATTTGACTGAGCAAATAAAGCCATTCAATCCGACCTATACTTTAGGTGAAAGATTAGATAAGGTAGAAAAAACTGCTACTGGTTTTAATTTAAGAACTTCGGATGGTACCGAAATAGAATGTAAAGTAGTTGTGATTGCTGGTGGATTAGGCTGTTTCGAACCTCGTAAGCCACCTATGAAAGAAATTGCTGACTTTGAGGGTAAAGGAGTTTCCTATATGGTGAAGGATCCTGAGCAGTTCAGAGATAAAAACGTGATATTGGCCGGTGGAGGTGATTCTGCATTGGATTGGACGATTGAACTTTCTAAAATCGCTAAGAAAATTACCTTGGTACATAGAAATGAGACTTTCCGTGGAGCACCAGATTCAGCTGATAAAGTATTTGAATTAGCCAAAGAAGGAAAAATCAACTTATTGTTGAAAAGTAATTTAGCTTCTCTGTCAGGAAATGGTAAATTAAATTCAGTAAAAGTTACAGGAGCTGATAAATCTGAAATAGAGTTGGACGCTGATTATTTAATTCCTTTGTTTGGCTTGAGTCCTAAATTGGGACCAATTGCCGATTGGGGATTAAGTATTCACAAAAATCAAATAGAGGTAAATACTACTGATTATTCAACTAATGTGCCTGGGATTTATGCGATAGGTGATATCAATACATATCCAGGTAAACTGAAATTGATTTTATGTGGTTTTCATGAAGCAGCATTGATGGCACAATCAGCTTTTAAACACATTTATCCTGAAAAGCATCTTAGTTTTAAATATACTACTGTAAACGGTATCGAATCTTTCTAATTACTTTATATTTGCGATTTGAAAAGTGAAATCTGCAAGCAATAAGTTATGAATGATATAAAAATAAAAGTACAAGATTATTCAGGTGATGTCCAAGAATTGGAGGCTCCAACCGATATGGGCTTGAGCCTTATGGAATTCTTAAAAGCAAATGAGTATCCAGTTTTGGCTACTTGTGGGGGAATGGCACTATGTGCTACTTGTCATGTGAAAGTGGAAGAAGGTTTTGACAGTTTAAATGAACCGGGGGATCAGGAAATGGATCAGCTGGATATATTACCTAATGCAGAGCACAATAGTCGATTAGCTTGCCAGATGAGATTGCATCCTGATATGGATGGGATGATGGTTCGCCTTGCTGCTGATGAAGAATAAAAAAGTTAAAATTTCTTAGAAAGTAAAAGAGCACTCTCATTATTGCGAGTGCTCTTTTTTGTTCCAGTAAGTTAAGCGATTCTAAACACTTTCATTTTTGTGCTTCCTAGTCTATCAATAGCCTAAAAGATCCTCGATCTGCTTCTCAACTTTCTCAGCATTTGGCAACATCGCTTTCTCCCATTCAACATTAAGTCCTATGGCAGGTAGATTTAAAGCTCCATAGGAGCGAACTGGTGCATCTAAATACTCGAAACATTCTTGGTTAAGTCTACCGGATAATGATTCCGCAAATGAATTCATCAGAGGCTCTTCCGTCAGCACCAATGCTCTGCCATGTTTCTCTGTTCTTTCTTTTACTAATCCCCAATCCAAAGGATTTAATGTTCTCAAATCGATGATCTCAACTTGGCCTTTAAATTTTTTAGAAGCTGCTTTTGCCCAATAAATCCCCATTCCGTAAGTAATAATGGTCATGCTTTCTCCATTATCAATTTTCTCTTGGTCTGCCTCTTGCTCAATTCTTGCTTTCCCTAATGGAATAATATAATCTTCATCCGGCTCATGATTTTTAGCACCATCTGTTCCTGGTACTTTAGACCAATACAAGCCTTTATGCTCCAACATTATTACTGGATTTGGATCATAGAAAGCAGCCTTCATTAGTCCTTTCATATCTGCTGCATTGGAGGGATAAACTACTTTTATTCCTCGGATAGTCAACAAAGTTGACTCAATTGAACCAGAGTGATAAGGACCACCACCTCCGTATGCTCCTATAGGTACCCTAATTAAAGATTGAATTGGAAATTTACCGTTTGACAAATAGCAGGACTTAGAAAGTTCTTCAACCAGTTGATTCATACCTGGCCAGATGTAATCGGCAAATTGAATTTCAACAATTGGTTTTGCTCCGACCGTTGACATACCAGCAGTGCTCCCAATAATATAAGCTTCTTGAATAGGCGTATTGAAAACACGCCCATCGCCATATTTCTTAGCTAAGTTAGCGGCCTCTCTGAAAACACCTCCTAGCGTACCTCCAACATCTTGTCCATAGAAAAGTGCTTCCGGATTATTTTGTAAAATATCGTCAACAGCATGCAATGCGGCATCTACCATTACGGATTTCTCAGCGCCTTTTGGCTTTCTTTGTCCTTTTTCTTCCGTTATAGGGGTTTCTGCAAATTCATGTAATTCTACTTCACTGGCATCAACATCTTCAGCATCCAAAGCTTTTTGGTATGCTTCATTGGCAGTCTTTATGGCTTCCTTTTCTAGTTTCTTTAACTCCTCTTCTGAGAAATCATGTTTTAACAGGAATTGATGAAACTTTGGGATCGGGTCTCCCATTGAGTGAAGCTCTAGATCGTCTTCACTTCTGTACCATTCTTTTCTTACCCCTGAGGTATGATGACCTAAAAGTGGACAATTAGCATGTAGCAAAACAGGACCCTTACGATTTCTAACATGCTTTATAGCATCTCCCATTTTATTATAAGAATCTTCAAAATCAGTTCCATTGGCTTGCATTCTTTTCAAACCTTTAAATCCTGCTGCGTATTCATAAGCATCCATTGCACGCATTTCCTTTCCTGTAGCAGAAATTCCCCAGTCATTATCTTGTATCAAGTAAATGATCGGTAGATTTTTCAATACAGCCATTTGGAATGCTTCTGCCACTTCTCCTTCAGTAACAGACCCGTCACCAAGTGAACATACTACGACAGGTTTTTCTCCTTCACTTCCTAATCCATGCTCTTCTTTAAATATTAATCCATGAGCCATTCCTGTTGCAGGAATCACCTGCATGCCTGTTGCAGAACTTTGGTGCGGAATGGTCGGCATTCCTTCTCTTTTTAAGGAAGGGTGATTGTAGTATGAACGACCCCCAGAGAAAGGGTCATCTTTTTTAGCCATTAATTGGAGCATTAGTTCGTAAGGCTCCATACCAATTCCTAATAATATACTTTCATCTCGATAATAAGGCGCTAAATAATCGATGGGCTTTAATTGCATAGAAGCGGCCAACTGTATAGCTTCATGCCCGCGAGAAGTACTATGCACATATTTTGAGGCAATGGCTTTATTTTCATCGTAAATTTCAGCCATTCTTTTGGCAGTATGCATTAAGCGATATGCCTTTTCTAAAATTTCGTTTGATATATTGGTTTTCTTAGCCGTCTTAACACTCATACTCTAAATCTATTTTCGTTTCCTGAAGTCAAAAATACGGAATTCTTTGTTTTTCCTACCGATTGTTAGGCAGTTATTTTGATATACGGTTGTCATTTGATTTTAGGTACTATTTTTCCAAGCTATTTCCATTTTAGCTACTGAATTGTTGGTTTTTTCTTTTAGACTATCTATTTTCAGATCGTGTTTGTGTTTGTATGCATTTCAAAAAGTGAATGCATTTTATGGGTGTATGGATATCGGTCTTTTCTACTTGAAATTATATAGAACCTTTTCCATTTTAAAAATTCGGGCTTGAACCGAGCTGGAATTGCTTTGCCTTTACCATAATTGGTAGTAGCACAGACGCATTATGTTTCACTATCAACAAACTAATTATGCGTTATCGTTTACTATTATGTATTCTGCTATTACCACTTTTCAATTTGCATGCACAAGTCAATAAATTAGTTCGTCATAAAGTACAACTCGGTATTAGTTCGGGTGCGGACAATTCCCAACATAGCCACTATATTTTATCTAATCTTTCTTTACATCTGCTTTCTGGTTATACGGGAGCCATTCAAGGATTTCAGATTAGTGGGATTAGTAATCGTTCATTTTTATACACCAACGGAATGCAACTTTCCGCATTTTCAAATGTTACTGGAAATTTAGCTTTCAGATCCAAAAAGCAAGTTGATTTTGAGTTTCGAGGTGCTCAAATAGGAACTTTAATCAATAAAGTGGAAGGTGACGGGAAGGGAATTCAAATGGGTGCTTTCAACAGAGTGAGTAAAACTTTTGAAGGGGTTCAGCTTGGGATGTTTAATGCCATTCAACGTGGCGCATTAGGTTTGCAAATCGGGGGGATTTTGAATTATGCACCTAAAAGGAATTCTATGGCTCAAATTGGTTTGTTTAATTATTCATTTGATGCTGGTCTGATGTATGAAAAAGGATTCTTTTTTATGCGTGACCACTTCCAATTAGGCTTAATGAATATTACTAATGGCAATAATGGCTGGCAAATCGGATTGATTAATTTAAGTAAAGATAATAAAGGTATTCCGGTTGGGTTGATTAATACTAATACTAGTCATGGAGAAGGAAATTTGGCAGCCAATGAGATCATGAATACTTATTTAACCATTTCCAATGGCAGTAAATATTTGCTCAATCGATTGATAGTAGGTTACAATTATAGTTGGAATAAAAACATTAATTGGACAACGGGTTATGGTTTGGAATTGAAGTATTATAAAAATAAAAATTACAATTCAGTTTCTCTATCCCATGACTTATTGTATTTGATGCAAAGAGGGGAGAAATGGACCCAAGGTTTGCCCAGCAGCAGGATTTCTTTGAATTTCAGTTATGATCTATTTAAAAAATACGCACCTCCTTTATTAGTAGGAGTGTCCTACAATATTGGCTATTTCTCCAATGAAGAAGCACAGTTGGATTTGCCTTTAATAATGAAAGCAACTGAAAACCGCACACACTGGATTGGCTTTGATTTTGGGTTTAAGCTTTAGATGAAATTTTAAGTCACAAATATATATTTGTTTATATTAAGTAAAGTACGTGACGTACTTTACTTAATAAATCAATACACTAAACAAGTTAGAATTATCAAATCAGTTTTTTACATTTTTAGCCAATTGATTCTCTGTCACTTATATATTTTTTAAATATTAGAACCGTTTTTCTGGTTGACAATACCAATAATTTTTTAAATTGATTCTAAAATCATATCAACTTTACTATATATGGCGAAGGCGAAGAAAGAAGAAAAAGTATTTGTACTCGATACCTCAGTTATTATTTATTCCCATGACTCCATCATGAACTTTGCAGAGCATGATGTGGCTATACCTATTACAGTTTTAGAGGAACTCGATCAGTTCAAAAAAGGAAATGATACGAAGAATTTTGAAGCCCGTGAGTTCATCAGAATGATAGATAAATTGGCTGATGGCCGATCTTTGAGTGAATGGATTCCATTGAATGGGAAGACGAAAGGTGTATTTAAAGTCTTGATGCCAAGCAAAGAAGCTGTGGAATCAGATCAAATATTTTTAGAAGATATACCCGATCACAAAATCTTAGGAAGTGCCGTACAGCTGCAAAAGGAGTTAAAAGATAAAACGGTTATTTTGGTCACGAAGGATATTAATCTGCGGTTGAAGGCCAAAAGCTGTGGATTACGCTCAGAAGATTATCAGACAGGTAAGGTGAAAAATGTGAGTGATTTACATTCAGGGAAATTGCAGTTGGAGACTGTTACCACCGAGACTATCAATAAGCTTTATGATACTTATCATTGTGAGGTATCAGACATTATGGGCAAGAAGAAACCCATGAACAATACTTTTTATATTTTGAAAAGTAATAAGAATTCAGCCCTGGGTTATTACAATGCATTGACTAATCAAATAGATAAGGTTGATAAAAAGTCGGCTTATGGCATTATGCCTAAAAATGCAGAACAGGCCTTTGCTATTCATGCCTTGCTTAATCCGGAAATAAAATTAATGACCTTGCAAGGAGTGGCGGGTACTGGTAAAACCTTGATTGCATTAGCTTCTGCTTTGGAACAACGCAAAGATTTTAAACAGATATTTTTAGCAAGACCTATTGTGCCGTTATCAAATAAAGATATAGGCTATCTTCCTGGAGACATAAAATCCAAATTGAACCCTTATATGGAACCGCTTTGGGATAACCTTAAATATATTCAACATCAATTTCAGGAGCATGAACGAGAGTTTTTGAATATTACGGACATGGTCAATAAGGAGAAATTAACTATTCAGCCCTTGGCTTATATCAGGGGAAGAAGTTTATCTAATATTTATTTTATTGTTGATGAAGCACAGAACTTAACACCTCATGAGGTGAAAACCATTATTACAAGGGCAGGAGAGAATACAAAAATCGTATTTACTGGTGATGTTAATCAAATTGATACGCCTTACTTAGATTCCCAATCCAATGGACTTAGCTATTTGATAGATAGGGTAAAAGGACATGAACTGTATGCACATGTCACGCTCGAAAAAGGGGAGCGTTCAGAATTGGCCAATTTGGCTAATGATGTGTTGTAGATTGATATTAGACCAACAAATATGGGATAATTAGATTTTCAATTTGTAAGCAATTCCCCATTGATTATGAGTGAAAAGTTCAAAAACACCTATAGAACAGCATCTGCCCGAAGGCAAAAATGGGATTACAGATGGGATGCCAGTTATTTCGTTACAATTTGTACAAAAGATCGGCATCATTTTTTTGGTGAAATAATCGATGGAAAAATGCAATTGTCTCATCAGGGCATTTTGGCAAATGTATTCTGGCATGAAATTCCCCACCACGCAATATCAGTGCATTTAGATGAGTTTGTGGTAATGCCAAATCATATCCATGGAATATTGGTTTTGCAAAATGGTTTTCCGCCACCTGTCTATTTTGAGGTTTTTGATTTTAATTCATTATGGAATGATGGTGCTGATAACGGTAGAACAGGGTACGGTAGAGACAATGCATGCATTGTCTCTACACCCACGGAAATGAATAATCCAGAAATATTGACGGGCAAAACCAGGTTCCAAAACCCTGGGAAAAATTCTATCTCATCCATTATTGGTTCCTACAAATCTGCTGTTACAAAACATGCTAATCGTTTAAATTTGGAAAATGGCTGGCAAACCCGATTCCATGACCATATCATCAGAACAAAAGAAGAATATTATAGGATCAAAAAATATATCCGCAATAATACTAAAAATTGGGAGGAGGATAGATTTTTTGAGAATTAGTGCATAAAAAATAAAACTACACGGATGTTATTTAACCATCTCCAATTTTTTCACAATAAGATTTTTCAATGAACCTAAATCCTGCTGATCCAGTGTTTCGGCAGGTATCCAGTTTTGAATTTTATTCCCTTCTTTTATGAAAATAGCAGGGAGATTATCTTTAATTCCGTATTGTTCCAACCATTCATCCTTGTGTAAAAAGGTTAGCGGGATATCCAAAGTCTTTTTAAATTCAGCCCATTCTTCCCTGATTTTGAAAGTCCCGTAGGTGATGTCACATAAGCTGCAGGGATAAGTTTTGGGAGAGAATATTTTGTGCATGATGTCCATGTAGCCATTCCATTTTCCTGAATTAGCATTGTAAACAAATATTAGTTCCATACTTTTAATTACGAATTATGAATTTTTTGATTATGAATATGGCTAGCGTTTCAAGAGAAAGAGACCTGTCAGCTTTTCAAAACCTGACAGGTCTAGATTTCGAATTATTAATTGCCCAATGATTAATTACTAATTAATCACGTTCCCACCATCCTTTGCTGTTGATATCATCACCACCAATTCTTTGGACTGCTTCTTGATAATTTTCAGTATTTGTGGCTTGCTCTGATTCCGGGTATAAATACCGAACAGGATATCTTCCTTCATTAACTGCGTCTGGTCCGGCCTGTAAAGAAGGTATGCCAGTTCTTCTGATGTTGAACCATGCTTCGTGCCCAATATTGATGAGACTCAACCATTTTTGGGTCATTATTTTGGTGATGTTATCAGTACCGTTCAATTCAACTGCATCCCTTGAGAAGTAGTCTTCTGGGACATCAACACCATAATATTCGAAACTTGCTCTTACTCCATTTTCATAGTACTGCTGAACATTTCCAGCAATATAATTTCTTTCAACTGCTTCAGCCAAAGCAAATTGTACTTCTGCATACTGCATGAATTGTGCGTCTGCTCCGTCAGGAACATCCCTAAAAATTGATCCTACAACAGATAAATCATTGACTCCTAGTCCAAGTTGTTGCACTCGCTCATTAGTTTGACCATTTTGGATGCCTCGATAGTAAACAGAGTCATTAGCTAAACCGGCAGCTACTGGCTGATATAGTACTGCAATCCTTGGATCATCCCAAAGGCTAAGGACAGAATCAGCTGTCTTGCTCATCACATGCTCTACTAACCCACCTACAGAAGAAAGAAAAAATGGAAACTGGTTCGGAGCGGATGCCAAATACGGCAATACGGCATTATCTGCATTGGATTCCATCAATTTACCAGAGTTGGCTAAAGAAGATAATTCAGAGAAGTCATTCAATCTCTTACTTATCCTCATTAGGTACCTTACTCGAAGCGAATTTGCGAACCTTACCCATTTATCCAAGTCGTTATTGAACATTACATCACCGTTTATGAGCTGATTTGTGCTCTCTAACGTATTCGCTGACCTTGTCAATACTGCTAAAATACCGGTTTCAGGATCCGTATAAATACTTTCCTGAGTATCATATTTTGGTTTGTCAATTCCTTCCTCTAATCTTCCTGCCTCGGTATAAGGGACATCATTCCAAATATCGGTCATTTGGGTGAACAGGAAACACCTCATAATATCTCCTACTGCTGCGTATGCTTCATTTGAGGTAGGAGATGCCTTCATTGAGTTGATGTCGGTCAGCAACCCATTTACCACAGCCCAATAGGTTGAATTAGAACCAATGATGTATCTGTCTAAAAATCCAAAGTCGATCGCTGCAACATGTTGAGAAAAGTAATTTGACTGATCAAAACCTTGATAGTAGGTATTCTGATCACTAGAAACTGAAATAATATTAGTGAGTAAAAATTGAGGCTCCACATTTTCCGGGGAATTGGGATTTTCATTGATTTCCTCAAAGTTATCTGTGCAGGCCGTAATCAACAGAGCGGCTAGCAGTAAGGTGAATGTATAGTTGAATATTTTCATTTTTTACTTCTTAAAATTTTGTTTTAATGCTGAAACCGAAACTTCTTGTGGAGGGTAATGACATATCATCTACACCCTGTACTATGTTTCTGCCTTGTAGAGCATTTAATTCGGGATCAACATGAGGGTTTTCCGTGAACAGTAAGAGATTGCTGCCGATGAATCCAAATTTGACGCTCTGGAAACCGATTCTTTGGCTCAGCTGCTTACTTAAACTATAATAAAGACCTACTTGCCTCAATTTAATATAAGAAGCATCATAAATAGAGCTTTCTTCGTTTCCTCTTGAGTAAATGGCGTTATAGTAAGAAATTGCTGAAACACTGGTGGTGTTCTCGACATAGTTAGGGTTTTCTTCGGTTCCAATGTTGACTATTCCATCTCCAATAATTCCATTTTCTCGACCTGCTAAAGTTTCTTTCAAAACTCCAGAAGTATTACCTAAAGACCTTGTCCTTGAAGCGATAATACCTCCATATCTGAAGTCAAACAGGACATTCATGATTATATTCTTATAGGAGAACTCATTGCTGAGACCTACAGAGAAATCAGGGTTGTAATTGCCTAACAGTCGTAATGTCCCGTCTGTAATAGGAGCTCCATTGCTGTCATATACAGTTCTGCCGTTTACCTTTTTGAAACCAGTCCCGTACATATCGCCAACTAGACCATTTTCTTTGGCTATATAGAATAAAGAATTGGAGCCGCCTGCACCACCAAAGAAATCAGCATTACCTGTTACAAATTGATCTACCCCTTCAGGTAATTCTAGTACTCGACTTCTGTAAGCGGAATAATTAGCCGCTACTTTCCATTGAAAGTTGTTTTGCTTGACGGCTAATCCTGTGATTGATGCTTCAAGTCCTCTAGTTTGTACTTTTCCACCGTTTTCCAGTTTATTGGCAAAACCAGTAGTTAAGGAAATAGGCCGAGCAATGATTTGGTCGGTACTAGTGTTTTGGTAAACGGTAATATCTGTTTGAATCCTATCTTTAAGAAGCCAAATTTCTGCTCCTGTTTCGTAGGCGGTCAGTCTTTCTGGCCTCAAATTCAGATTTTTTAAAGTGCTTTGGTTAGTTACCTTAAGCTTATCACCATAGTTCTGGTTGAAAGCAAAAGTATTCAGCAGTTGATATGGATCCGTGTCATTACCTACGCTGGCTGCACTGGCTCTCAGTTTCACAAAAGTGAAAAGCTGTGGTAGTTCTACCATATTGGATAATACATAACTTAAGCCGCTTGAATAGTAAGCAAAAGAATTGTTGTCTATGGGTAGCGTGCTGCTCCAGTCATTACGTACGGTAACGTCAAGATAGAGGGCATTTCTAAAATTGATATTTCCTGTGCCATAAATACTATTGATACGCTTTTCAAATAATTCATTATTCCCTGTTAAGGGTGCATTAGAATTGGCTAATGTATAAATATTTGGTAGCGCTAGTTGAGAAGCTTCAGTAAATTTGTAGGTGACGGTCTGATCGAAGCGATTTGCTCCTACCGAAAGATCATAAGTGAAATTTTCATTTATTCGATCGGAATAAGACAGTAGGAAATCTGTATTCATTTCTTTGTAAAACACCTGATCTTCACGATAACTACCCGTAGGATTGGCGTTGGTGCTTAGTGCTCTTCGAAATGCCCTGTTGTCATTGTAGATGTCAGTACCGCTTCTTACCGTAAAACGTAATTTCTCACTGAAATCATAATTTACGGAGGCATTTCCTAATACTCGATGCTTGTCAAAACTATTCGTGTTTTCAAATAAGGTGAAGTAAGGATTATTGACCCAAGCGTAATTGTAGTTGAACTGCTCTAAACCTTCCTGACCGGCCTGCCAATAATTTTTGAGCGGCTCAAAGTTTGTTTGTCTTTGTGTCCAGTTAAAGCCATACATTACATTTTCGTAGCCATAACCTAAGTTAGGGCGGTTTTTACTTCTTGTATTGATGTAATTAACATATGTATTTACACTTAATTGGTCAGTTAATTGTTGGTCTAAACTGATCGCCAGACCGTCTCTGTTTAAATCAGTATTAGGTAGTATACCCTCATTTCGCAAGTTGCTGTAAGCCAGCCGTATATTTCCTTTGTCACTAGCTGAATTTACTGCAATATTATTTTGAGATGTGATGCCTGTCTCAAAGAAATTCCTGATATTATTGGGTCTAGATACCCATTCAGTTGGTCTGATTTCTGTCAAGCTACCATCTGCTCTAGTCCTAGCTATTACATCTCCACCCCTTACAGGGTTTCCGTTGATATCAGTAGAAGGTCCATCAAATTGCGCTATGAAATCACCTTGATCTAATTTTGGACCGTAGCTGAAAATGCCAGCTGTTCCATCCAGGGCACCAAGACCTGTATCAAAAGCGAAATCACCAATTCCACCACCATATTCATTTTGATAATCAGGTAATGTTAAGAGTGTTTCAAATGTAAGTGAACTGCTCGTGCTAATTCCTAAACCTTGTTGAGCCTTTCCTCTTTTAGTCGTGATTAAAACAACACCATTTGCCGCTCTGGAACCATAAAGGGCAGCAGATCCTGCTCCCTTTAAAATAAATATTGAAGCAATATTTTCTGGATCAATTTCAGCACCACCATTTCCCCAGTCCACTTCTTGTAATGATCCGTTGTTTACTAAATCGCTGGTGATTTGTTCGTTACTGATAGGTACGCCATCAACCACAAATAATGGTTGATTAGTGCCAGTTAAAGAATTTTCACCTCTGATTATAATTCTGGAAGAGGACCCCACTCCTGAGGAACCATTGGTAATTTGGACACCAGAAACTTGACCTGCCATACTGTTAACAAGATTTGTCATGGGTACATCTGTTAGCTGCTTGCTGTCTATTTTTCCTATTGATGAGGCTAAAGACTGCTTCTCTCTTTCAATCCCTAATGCAGTTACAACCACTTCATCGAGCTGCTCCAGATCTTCAGTCAACATGATGTTAGCAGGGATATTTCCATTTCGAATATCTATCTGCAAATCCTCAAAGCCTAAGAATTGAATGTTCAGTAAGAAGTTCTCAGACGGTGTTTTCAGTTGAAAACTACCATCTTTTAAAGTGACTGCAAATCTTTCAGTACCCATTTCATTTACAACTGCCCCGGGAATAGGCTCTCCTCTTGAGTCGATGACTACAGAAGAATAAGTATTGCTATTTTGAGCAGATAGATGGAAACTCAGCAAATAGCATAAGATTAGTATTAATTTCTTCATTGTATAGTGTTTGGTTTTTAATATTTAGTCAGCATCATGACGCCTCTTTCCACTAGTGCTTTCCTTTCTTCCAGTGTTTGACTGATCGGTAGTTGAGCTAATCCTAAGATTCTTCGCATCATTTCCACAGCCATGAATTTCATCATTAATACATCATCGAAGGGCGCTTTTTCTTTGTAGAAATCCATTGCTTTCTGGATAATAGGGTAGGGTTGTTTTGCCAAATATAAATGTGCCATACATACTCCTATTTCAAATTCCTTAGGACCAAAAAAGCAAAATTCAGGATCGATGATTTTTAAGCCTGATTTGGTATTGAGCCAGCTTCCCGGAAAGTAGTCTCCATGTAGTAAGTGCTTGCCATCAGATAAATACAGATCACCAAGCTGCTTGAGTGCTAAATGAAGTGCTTCATTACGAATTATACTTTGTTTCACAGCTTCCAATCCTGGCATAACATCATCCAAATTCATCCCGTTATCTTTCATAAAAGGGAATTTGAAGATATGCTCATGATTAAGCTGCCGCATTTCCTTATTCTGAATGGTTTTCGAGCTACTGTCAGTTGTAAAATGGGTGTGTAAATCGGCTATGAAGTGCATGATTTCTTTGAGCTCGGTTTCAGATAAGTTCTTACCCTCCTGATATAAAAAAGAGTAATCACTACTCTCGCCCAGATCTTCCATCAGGATGATATGGTTTTCTTCATCGACCGCTATAATTTCAGGAGTTCTACGACTTAAATCGGGGTTCTTTCTAATAATTTCATAGAATTCAGATTCTCTTAGAACCCGTTCTGCTGGAGCGGGTACTTGTGGAAACTTTTCAACAAAATCACGACTTTGTTTTATGATGAAAGAGTGGTCATTTGAAGTTCTACATCTTAAGGTAAAGTTCATATTCCCTTCACCAGGCTTTTCAACTGAAGCTACTTTTTCATTTTCTTCTAACCATTTTTTATCGCTTAAATAACTATCGATGGTTTCTAATTGATTGTCAAGTTTAATCATAGTGCTAGCTTTTTTTGGTTAAAGAATCCATTAATTTTTCATGATAGTCTGATACCACATCATGGCAGTATTTTACAGGAAATGATCCCTCACTACGACACAGCAGGTAGTTCTTGAATACTAACTTGTCATTGTCCTTTACTGTATCGTCTGGATGAATTTCTAATTGTGCTTTTAGGTCTTCACTGATAATATCTTCGGGTGATATGATGTAGTGGCTCGCCAAAACATCAAAAGGATTAAAACCACTAGCGCCTTGATTGATCCATTGTGCTAACCATGGCTGAGAATGCTCTGCTAGCCATTTATTTCCGGCCTCGCCATTATCTAGTTTTTTTAGATCATCTGATCCAATCCATACTTTGCTTGAAATTTCGAAAGGACATAAAGTGACAGGGACACCTGCTTCAAACATGATGTTAAAAGCTTGATTATCTAAATCGAAATTTAAATCCCTTGCATGATTTCCTTGATTGCCAATTTTGAAATAATCAGTTGGTTTTCTTCTTCCAGCCACTAGAACTACTTCTTTAATTTGGTTTTTCAATTCAGGATATTGCAAAAGTAATATTCCCACATTGGTAGCTGGACCGATAGCTAAAATGGTCAATTGAGTTTCTTTCAAGGCTGTTGCCAAAGCTTCCACAGCATCATTGGTTTCTACCTTGCTAAGATCAATTGCTGTCCCAGCTCCTTTGTAAACAGGGATTTCATTCTTAGCAAATTCTTTACTCATTTGCTGACAAAGTCTGTAGGCGTCATCAATTAGAGTATTTCCAAATACTGCACTTATCCCCTTTATATGGATATTTTCAGCTTTAAATAATTGTAACAGTGCGTATCCGTCATCCACATCGCAATATCCTTCTCTGATGTGTCTTTTCATGCCTACAGAGAGGTCGGTATCAATCCAAATATTTTTCGTTTCCATATATTTTTGATTTAAATTATGTCTTGTTCTTTTGGGATTAGATTTTCCCAAAAGCCGATTTCATTTTGCACACCAGTTGAAGGGTCTGCTATAAATTCTTCTTTATTTTTATATAATTTGAGTTTTCCACTTTGCATAAAGGCAATTTCATCCCCCATTAGTATAGCTTCTTTCAAATCGTGGGTGACAAAAAGTGAGGTGATCTTAAATTTATGTGCTATGTCTTTAAATAATTGTTGCATTCTTTGCCGAGTGCCGGCATCTAGGCTACCAAAAGGCTCATCTAATAGAAGCAAAGCAGGGTTGATGATGATGGCTCTTCCAAAGGAAACCCTTTGTCTTTGCCCCCCTGAAAGCTGATGAGGCATTTTTTGGCCATGATTTTCCAATTCCAAAAGCTCCAGCATTTCCTTGACCTTGCTTTGAATATGCTCTTCTTTTTGTTTTTTTATTCGAAGACCAAATGCAATATTTTCGAATACATTTAAGTGTGGGAAAAGTAAATCTTCTTGGTAGAGGTAAACGATATTTCTCTTCTCAGCTTCCAATTCGCTGATATCATTCCCATCCAAAATTATATTACCACTGTCTGCCTTAAGCAAGCCACCAATTATTTTAAGCATGCTGGTTTTTCCACAACCAGATTTACCCAAAATGCTTAAGGTTTTTTGCGGAGCTAGCGAAAAATTCAGATCCTTTACGATCTGCTCTTTGCCAAAGCTTTTATTAATATGTTGAATTTCTAAAAACATCAGGTCAGTTTATTAAATACATATTTCTTGTTGATATACATCAGAACTAATGGCGGTAAAATCAATAAGCAGCAGCTTAAAGCACCATAGAAGTAGTTGGCCTCGCGGATGAATAAAAATACTTTGATGGTGAGGGTTTGCACTTTGCCAACTCCAATTACAGATGTTAAACCATATTCAAACCAAGAAATCAGGAATGTTTGAAAGAAGCAGACCAAGAGCATTCCTTTGGCCAATGGAAATAAAACTTTCGTGAAACTATACAGTCTATTTCCACCTAGTGTCGAGACTAAATCTTCCATATTTTTTGTTTTTTGCCCCCAAAAACTATTAAAGAAAATCAGTGCATAAGGAAAGCTAATCATGAATTGAGCTACAATCACGCCCGTCATTTGACCGAAAATCCCAAGCTTGAGGAAGAAATAACTTAAGCATGCCCCAAAAACAACAGGGGAGATAATGTAAGGGAAATAGCTTAATAAGGTGAAGGTGTTCTTTCTAGGATGATAGGCAATATTCCGGCTGATAATAAAACCACTAAGAGTGGCAGTAAATCCTACGGAAACAGAAATGATGATAGATTGTAGAAAGCTCCACAATAAGCCTGTTTCTGAAATCAATAAGGCCTTCCAGTTTTTTAACCCGAAATACTCAGGCATAACATTTGGGAATGACCATTCTGCAGAAAGAGACAGCCAAAGTAGATACACAAAGGGAAACAGTATCAGCAATACCATGATCGATAAGAAGAAAGGCTTTAAACTAATACGCATTGTTTCTCAGTTTTTTTCGTGAAAAAATGAATATAGTCGCTGACATAATGACTACTGTGTAGACCACCGCCATTACATAACCTTCTGAGGTTTTAGTAAGGTCAAATTGTTTTAATTCTCGTAAAATCAGCACCGATAGCATTTGAGGAGATTCTTGACCTAAAATTAGCGGTACTTCATAAGCGCCTAATAAGAAAATGAAGTACAGCACAATTAAAACCCAAGACTTTTTGAGCATAATCGGTAAGCTCACTTTGAGTGCTATTTGTTTTTTGTTTGCTCCCAGTGCTCTGGATAATTGGCTTAGCTCTTCTATTCTTTCATCTTTATATATATTTAAATAAAGCAGAATGAAGAAAGGAGTTAGCAGACTAATGAAAGTAATGATGATGCCAATGGCCCAATTATCATTCACTAAATCAGGAAATTGCTGTGCTGTTTCAATCCAATTGAGCTGATAGCTTAATCTTGCAAAAAATCCTGATTGAGCGAATAATTGATAAGTAAAAAATGCGGAAACGATACCGGGAACTGCCAAGGGCATATAAATAATAAAAGATAAGTACTTATTATTGAAGCCTTCTTTGAATTTCAAAACTACCCATAGTGCCAAACTAACGGATAGAAATACACCTACTGCAGCAATAATTCCACTGTATAAAAAGGAGGTTCCTAGAGTGCCTGATGTAAAAACCTCTTTCCAAAACGATAAAGTAAAGCCTTCATTAACTACCCCAATGATCCCGAAAGAATAGAGCAAAGCATAGCCAAATGCGAGCGTAAATGGTAGTACAGCAAATACCACGAATAGCACAAAACCGATATGTTTTCCCTTATTTTTCAATCACGTAGGTTCTAAAATCTTCGTAAATATTAAGCATATACTCTGGAGCTGGCTCTTTTATAGCATTCTCAGATAATTCGTCCAAAGAAGGGCCGTATTGCCTTGCAGTAATTTTTTCAAATTTGTCTTTGTACTCGGTAGGAAGCTTTGAAATATCCAATACTGGATTGGCATTCATACCTGAAGGTTCCGCTCTCTTCAATTGAGCTTCGGGTGAAATCAGGAAATTAATGACTTGCATAGCCCCCGCTTTATTGGTCGCGTTATAGGTGATCCCTAAATAATTAGAGTTTAGGATAGTTCCGTTTTTCCAGGCATAACCTTTTGTACTTTCTGGAAATAATCCTTGTAAAACTTTTTCTTCAATTCCACCTTCACTGAATCCATAAGTGAGCAGTATTTCTCCAGATGAAAACATCTGATCCATTTTGCTGTGTTCTTTGGGAAATGTCTGTCCTTCTTTCCAGAAGTATTTTCGATTTCGATTGATGTATTCCCAAAGTTGAGTGGAAAGCGTATCATATTTCTGTTGATCAAATTCACCATCCAATCCATCAGGACTGCCGCTCAATTCGGCCATATAGCATTTTAACAAGGTCATGCCTGAGAAATCATTGGATATAGTGAAAGTGCCAGGATTTACTTTTACAAATGTTTCTAGTTCAGCAAGTGTCTTAGGTGGGGCAGGGGTTTTAATAGAATCATAAACAAAAGCAAATTGATTGATCCCCCATGGGCATTCCATCCCGTTTATTTCTTGCTGAAAATCTATCCCGATAAATGGATTATTAAAGTCAATATATTGTGAATTAGGAAGTTTCTCTGTGAATGGACCCCAAAGTCCTTCTATTTTTCTAAGTTGAAAGAATGTTTCTCCATTAATCCAAACCATATCTACTTGTCCCTTTTCAGAACCCGCTTGCTTTTCACCCATCATCAATTGCACGATTTCCGGCCCTTGACCGCTGCTAATATTCAGTGTGATGTTGTGCTTTTCTTTTAAAGTAGGTTTTACATAATTGTTGATATAATCATTGACGATCGGGCTTCCTTGCCACATCATAAAATTGACAGTGGTACCATTGGCCTGTTGTTCTATTTCTTGCCACGAAGCTTGCTTCCAGTTTCTGGATTCTTTAGGGTTTTCACAACTCATCAAAAATAGGGTAATAGCAAACAGCAAAAAGAATAAAAATCTTTGCATCATAATTTTGTATCGTGTTTTAATAATTAATAGGAACAAGCAAACTCGTGAGTTGTGGATCTTTCATTCTCCAAGAGATGCTATAAAAAGAAGCGGTAAATTTATGTTATTGGGGGTGCTCGTAAAGGGGAGTCTTTGAAAATATAAAAGTTGTGCGATTTTATTTGAAATTCAATTGCTATTCCTTTAAATCCTTGAAGCAGTTGAGCAATTAATTTCAAGAACGACTTTGTAAATGATTTCTGCCTGGATAAGAATCGGATATCGTGAAAAGAATTGATATCTCTATATTGGTTTAATTCTACTAGTTCGGTCGTTTCTTCACAGAGTTGCGAAAGCTCCTCATAAAGTGTATTTTTTTGCCAATTTAGTTTTTCAAATTGTGACTTATCGAAAGATTTTTTCTGAATAGCTATCAAATAAGCGCCCCCTCTTGTATCTGGGCCTAAAGCTGATTTGCCACTTTGGAGAGATTGAGATAATTCAATCCAATTAATGTTTTGTAGGTCAGGACAATCATTACCAACGGAAATTACTTGTTCATAGCCCAAATCAAACATTGCCTGATAGGCATTTGCAATTCTTTCTCCAAAGGAATTCCCTATTTGCTTTGCTTCGTTGAAATGATAAACAGGAATTCCAGATGATTGAATAGCAGTACTAGCCCTCGTAATCAGCATTTCAGCAAGCATTTGATTTTTGGATTGCTCCTTAAACCATGATTTTTGCTTTGCCTCCTCGGCTTTATTTCGGCTGAAGAAAATGAGCGCTATGTTGTTCTGCTTTTTCAAATTGTAGCAATGATAAATCCAAAGTTATAAATGTATTGTCAAACTAACGACTTTTAAGACAATAGCGGATTTACAAATTGTCAATTTTATCAAATAACTTGAAATAATTACAATTGTTTTAGTTTTTGAATGCTCAATCCAATGTTGATTATCTGTTCAATTGTTTGACTTTATTTCAAATGAAAATCTAAATAGAAATACGAGGTTATTGAATTTCCATTCTATTGGGAAGTTATTTAAAATTGTTTACGAATGTTTCGTATTTGTTTAATAATTGTAGAAGTTTCCGAATAAAATACTTCACAAAAAGGATTATTTTTCCACATTTGTCGATTTATTTGTTAATTTCTATGAGTACTTATGAATTACTTCTAATTTTATGAACGAAACATTAGATTTGCTCGTTTAGCAAGTCAATTATTGAATTAACTATGCAAGAAGTATCAGCAACAAAAATCACTGACAACAACTTTTTCCCAACACTGAAAAAGAAGGTTGACGCCTATTTCAAACAAAACGATTTGAAAACCTGGGGTAACAGCAAACTTTATACTAAAGCCACTATTTTATTGGTTTCTTTTGCTACCCTTTACAGCTTAATTGTATTTGTAAGCATGCCAGTATGGCTTTCTATTACATTGTGTGCAATATTTGGTTTGAATTTAGCCGCAATTGGTTTCAATGTTATGCACGATGGAGCTCATGGTAGTTTCTCTAATAATAAGCATGTAAATTATATGATGGGACTTACCTTAAACTTAATGGGGGGCGTAGTTTTCATTTGGAAAAATAAACACAATAAGAATCACCACTCTTTCACTAATATCGAAGGAATGGATGATGATATTAATATTGGTCCTTTTATTAGAGTATCAACCCATCAAAAGAAAAGATGGTATCATAAATTTCAACATGTTTATGCATATCCTCTTTATGCTACTTCGTACGCATTTTGGGTTTTCTTTCAAGACTTTAAGAAGTATTTCACAAGAAAAGTTGCCAATACAGAATTAGCAAAAATGAGTGCAAAAGAGCATATCATCTTTTGGGCTACAAAATTAGCGTATATCACAACATTCTTTGTACTGCCAATCTTAATGAAAGGAGTTTTAGCAACTGTACTTGGATATCTAATCGTATCAGTTGTAACTGGCTGGACTATTGGGGTGGTATTTCAATTAGCTCACGTAGTTGAATCTACTGATTTCCATGATGCACCTGTTGAAGGAGAAAAAATCATTCCTACAGAATGGGCTATTCATCAAATCAGAACTACTGCTAATTTCGGAACAAAAAGTAAAGTTTTAAATTGGTATACAGGCGGTTTGAATTTCCAAGTTGAACACCACTTATTCCCAAGAATTAGCCATGTGCACTACCCGGCAATCAATAAGTTAGTGAAAGAAACTTGTGAGCAATTCAATATTGCTTATAATGAATTTCCATCCATGATGGCCGCTATGGGGTCGCATACAAGGCACTTAAAATTAATTGGGCAAACTGCTTAATTATTAAAAAGCATTAAATTAAAAGCAACAGACCGGAAGGTTTGTTGCTTTTTTTGTTTTAGGAATAAAAACTATTCCGTTTAGTAGTCGTATCTAGTCAAAAATCTTAAACTATGAAAAAATTAACATTCACATTGTCTCTTTTAGTCGTATCGGCTTTTTTGTTTTTTCAATTCACCCCAAAGAATGACAACAGTCAATTTCTTAAAACTAATTTAAGGATTGTAATTCAAGATGATTTAGGGAATATTCAAGAAGGTGCAACAGTGACACTTTATGGAAATAATGACGATTACAGAAAGAGTGAAAATCCTGTAGCAGAGTCTCAAGTTACCGACAAGAAGGGAAGGGTCACTTTCAAAGATTTAGAGCCAAAAGTTTATCATATCCATGCTGAAAAAGGCAAAATGAATAATAATAATTTAGGAGTTCAAACAGACACCCTGGAAGGCGGTAAGTTAAATAAAGTGGCTATTGTGATTCAATAGGGTATGACTTCAAAAGCCTGTCAGGTTTTACCATTGATTTTAAAACCTGACAGCCAATACCTCTTAATTACAGAGAAGAAAAATTGCTGACTAGATGATCTATTTAAGCATCGGAACTGGATGTTGCATTATGATAGATTAGTTATAATGCTCAAAGGCGTGATAAAACAGTCTAAATGAGAATAAAATGAGTGCTACTCCTACTATTTTATTCATAATATTTAATTTCCTGGGCGTCACCCATGCCCTTAAGCGGTGAGAAAGCGCCACTTTGGAAAAATCAGTAATTAATAAAGTGGCAATAATTCCAGTAAAAAATACAATAATTTCAGCTTGATCATATTGATAACTTTTGGTGACTAGTGTCATTACGCCAAGCCAATAAAGTAGTACGAAGGGGTTAATGCCATTTAAGATAAAGCCTTTTGCAAATTGCTTGAAGAAATTAGATCTTTGTGTATTGACTTGTTGTTCCTCTAGTTTTACACTCTTTTTCCTAAGACTCATTATTCCTGTAATCAAGATAATAAATCCGCCTGCAGCACCCATCCAAAAAGAAACAACATCATTATTTTCAAAAAGCTTCACACTAAAATACATTAGGAAAATGTAAGCGGTATCAGCAATAGCTATACCTAAAGCCATGTAAATTCCCGCCTTGAATCCTTTGATAATGCTATTTTGGATCAATGCAAAAAAAACTGGCCCTAACATTACGGCCAGTAACAATCCGAACAATACACCATTGGTGATAACTGAAATCATATTTTATTGAATGCTTTTTTCGGCTAAATACGATAACCAATCTTTTTGCTTATCGCCTTTTAATACTCGGGGAAATTTATTCTGGCCGCCCACTTTTCCGTTTCTTTCCATAAATTCAATAAATACATCATTGGGTAGCACTTTAACACTTATATCTTTCAAGGCAGCAATTCTTTCTACTTTGTAATCATCATTTAAGTCTTTCAATCTAGCATCTAATTTGTCTTTCAAAATAGCTTCATCAACTTCTGTATTATCTGTTCCAACATACCAATCATGTCCGAATAAAGATCCATGCTTAACGCCTAAGACAGTAAATTCTTTTAAATCAAATCCTAAGTCATTAGAGACATCTAATAATGCATGGTTCATATTATCAACTGATAAATGCTCACCGCAAAGGCTTAAAAAATGCTTGGTTCTACCCGTTATTATGATTTCTGAATCCGCCTTAGAAACAAACTTTATCGTATCACCTATGAGATATCTCCAGGCACCGGAGCAAGTTGTAATCAGAAGTGCATACTCAACGTCTTCCTCTACATCATCTATCATTAGGGTTTTTGGATTCCCTAACATATTGCCGTCTTCGTCAAAGTTATCACCTGGAAATGGGATAAATTCATAGAATATCCCGTTGTTTAAAACCAATTTCATACTATCAGCTCCTTGAGACCCTTGAAAAGCAATAAATCCTTCAGAAGCCAGGTAGGTTTCTATGTAATTAATATCTCTTCCCAAAAGTCTTTCAAATCCTTTTTTATAAGGCTCGAAAGCGACTCCACCATGAACATAAATTTCAAAATTGGGCCAAATTTCATGGATATTATTAAGATTATAGTGCTTAATGATTTTTTCTATTAATATCGTTATCCATGCAGGAACACCAGCTATAATGGTGATATTCCAATCCTTTGCCTTTAATGTCATTTGCTCCAGTTTGTCTTCCCAATCTTTCTTTCGAGAAATAGCTTTTCCCGGCTTATAAAAGCGCTGAAACCAAAAAGGAATCCTAGAAGTAGTAATTCCACTCAAATCTCCTTCAGCATAATTTCCGTTATCTTGCAGATCAGTACTTCCTCCAACCATTAGTGTACCTCCCTCAAATACTGAAGAAGGCAAGCCTTCATATCGTGATAGAGACAAGATCTGACGGACACTGGTTTTTTGGATGGCTTTCACCATCTCTAAAGATACTGGAATGTGTTTTGAGGAGGATCCTGAAGTTCCTGAGCTTAAAGCAAAATATTTAATGGCCCCATGCCAAGTTACATCCTTTTCGCCCTCAAGGCATTTGTGCCACCAGTTTTTGAACATTTTATCGTAGTCGTGAACTGGTACTTGGTTCTTGTAGTCTTCATAAAAACTTTTATTGTCATGTTTTTTTAAAGATTGCAGAATCCCAGAAAAATTATGAGCCTTACCAAACTGCGTATTTCGAGCGGCAATGATTAATTTGCGAAATTCAGTTTTTTGTAATTCAAATGCAGGAGTGAAATCCTGATCCAAACTCTCTCGAATACGTATGCCTTGTTTTATAAGATTACCTAAGAGTGTCATTTATGATATGGTTGATATTCAAAAATTAAAATTTAAGTGAATGAAAAATCTTAAACTTTTACCTTTGATTTTAATTATTAAAAAATAGTTCAGAAGGCAAATATATAACATTCAAAATACATAAAAATAAATTTATGTTAAAGTGATTTTTTTATTTACTTTAATCAGATCCTAAAAAAAGAGTTTTCATGAGTATAGCAGATAAATTAAAAACAGTTAAAGAATCCTTGGGGAATTGCCAACTGGTTGCAGTAAGTAAGACAAAGCCCAATGAAGATTTGATTCAAGCTTATGAAGCTGGACAAAGAGCTTTAGGTGAAAATAAAGTTCAGGAATTGACCGATAAAGCTGAAGCCTTACCGAAAGATATTGAATGGCACATGATTGGGCATTTGCAGAGAAATAAAGTGAAATATATTGCTCCATTCGTGCATTTGATCCATTCAGTGGACAGTGTTCGTTTGCTAAAAGAAATTAATAAACAAGGTAGAAAAATTGATAGGGTTATTCCTGTACTGCTGCAAATTCATATTGCGGAGGAAGAAAATAAGTATGGCTTAGATGAAGAGGAGCTGCATGAATTATTATCATCGGAAGCCTTTAATGAAATGAATCATGTAGATGTGCAGGGTTTAATGGGTATGGCAACTTTTACAGACGATAAAGATAAAATTAGGCGAGAATTCAAAAGTCTGAAAAAGTTGTTTGACAAAACTGCGAAAGACTACAATGATGAAAAACTGAACCTAAAGGAATTATCGATGGGAATGAGTGGGGACTATGAAATTGCCATTGAAGAAGGTAGTACGATGGTGAGAATAGGTAGTAAAATTTTTGGGGAAAGGTAATATTGGGAATTCCATTTATTTCCCATAGTAAAAAGTGAGATTAGAATTTTACTATTACTATGTAGTTTTTCAGTAGAATACTCCCTCTACTATCTTTAAAAACCGTTAAATTTTAAAATCTCCAAAGGACCTTAAAACATGGAGATGGCTATAGAATCTAGCCATTAAGTATCAAAATTTAAACAACTTTCTTCTATCTTTGCAGACTAAAATAGTAGAAAGGCGATTCCAAAATATATTAGCAAAAAATGATGCATTTAAGCGAACAGGAAATTGAAAGAAGAAAAGGTAGGGAAGAACTACAGAAATTGGGGATCAATCCTTATCCCGCAGAAACATTTGATATTAATGTGACCGCTAAAGATATCAAACAAAACTATGATAGCGATAAGCTGAATTATAAAAACATTAGCATTGCTGGGCGTTTGATGAGCAAGAGAATCATGGGAAAAGCGTCTTTTGCTGAGATTCAAGATAGTACGGGTAGAATTCAAGTGTATGTGAACAGAGATGAAATCTGTCCAGATGAAGATAAGACATTTTATAATACCGTTTTCAAGAAATTATTAGATATCGGTGATATCATAGGTATCAAGGGCTATGTTTTTACCACGCAAGTCGGTGAAATTTCAATACACGTAAAAGAATTTTTTGTATTGAGCAAGTCTTTACGTCCATTGCCTATCACTAAAGAAACTACTGACGAGCAAGGAAATGTAAAAAGACACGATGCTTTTACAGATTCGGAGCAAAGATACCGTCAGCGTTATGTGGATATGATTGTGAATCCTGAAGTTAGAGATACTTTCAGGAAAAGGACTCAATTGGTAAACTCTATGCGCTATTTTTTAGGCGATAAGGGATACCTAGAAGTTGAGACTCCTATTTTGCAACCACTTTATGGTGGAGCAGCAGCACGGCCATTTAAAACTCATCATAATACCTTAGATATGACTTTATATCTAAGAATTGCCAATGAATTATACCTAAAAAGATTAATTGTTGGTGGATATGATGGCGTATTCGAATTTGCAAAAGATTTCAGAAATGAAGGAATGTCCCGTTTTCATAATCCCGAATTTACACAAGTTGAGTTGTACGTTGCTTACAAAGACTATGAGTGGATGATGAATTTGGTAGAAGAAATGGTGGAGAAAGTAGCCATGGATATTCACGGAACCACAGAAGTAAAAGTAGGTGAGAACATAATTAATTTCCAAAGGCCATGGAAAAGATACACCATGTATGAAGCCATTGAGCATTTTACTGGTATTGATATCTCGGAAATGAATGAGGAGGAGTTGAGGAAAACGGCCGAAAAGCTGCATGTTCCAATTGATGACTCTATGGGTAAAGGGAAGTTGATCGATGAGATTTTTGGTGAGAAATGTGAAGCGCAATTAATTCAGCCAACTTTCATAACAGATTACCCGATTGAAATGTCTCCCCTGGCTAAAAAACACCCAACTAAAGAAGGTTTAGTGGAAAGGTTTGAAGCCATTTGTAATGGAAAAGAAATTTGTAATGCATTCTCCGAGTTGAATGATCCAATTGATCAGCGCCAACGATTTGAAGAGCAATTAGAATTAGGTAAAAGGGGAGATGATGAGGCTATGATGCTGGATGAGGACTTCTTGCGTGCGCTGGAGTATGGTATGCCACCAACAGCAGGTTTGGGTATCGGAATTGATCGTCTAAGTATGATTATGACCAATAGCAACTCTATACAAGATGTTTTATTCTTCCCTCAAATGAAGCCAGAGAAAAAAGCTAAAGTAGCAACAGAAGCTGATTTTGTTGAAGCAGGAGTTCCTAAAGAATGGGCTCCAGTAGTGATGGAAGCAGGAATCAAAACGGTAGAAGAACTAAAAGAAATGAAGCATACTAAATTACATCATCAAATTTCAGGCTTGAAAAAGAAAATGAAGCTCGATATTCCGAGCGTAAGCCCTGAGGATGTAAAAGTGTGGACTAGCTAAGCACCACCTAGGTTGGCACTAGGGAGCAGGCCGCTTTTAGCTTTTTTGAGAAAAAAGGAAAATTGACATTTGAAAGTAGAGAAAAGAGCCGGTTTATCTGGCTCTTTTTGTTTTCTAAAATAGATATTATTACAACCAGAATGAGTTTTTTAGTGTCTATGTTTTATGAAAAACATCCTACTCTTTGTTGCTACAATCATTGTGGTCTTTGGTTGTTCAGAATCTAACATCAACCCTGCAGCGGTAAATATTCGTTTGGTGAATAAAAGTGATTTTAATTTCCAGAACATTGTCGTGAATACCTCAACTGGAAACGTTGATTTCGGAGATTTGAAAAGTGGCAAATCCTCTGACTATAAAGTATTTGATACGGCCTATCGATATGCTTATGTTAAGTTAGAAATTAAGGGAAACACTCTTACAATTCAACCGTTTGATTATGTTGGAGAAACTCCCTTAAAGAACGGTAAATATTCCTATGAGCTGTATACTGACAATCCAAATGAAGAGTTTGGGTCATTAGCAATTGAACTTGTTGAAGAATAAAACATAAGATTATCTTTTTGGCTTAAAAATCGTTATTTTACAAACTAGTATCTAACTAAAAGCCTTATGAAAAATATATTTGTATCGATCGATTTTAAAGAGCAGGAGCAACTATTATTAGATAAGGCATTTGAACTTGCGAAAGCTTTTGATGCTAAAATCTGGTTGGTACACATAGCTGCACCAGAGCCTGATTTTGTAGGGTATGGAGTTGGTCCACAATATGTGAGGGCAATGCGTGCTTCCGAGCTTAGAGAAGAACATCATTTGCTTCAAAAGTACTCACAGAAACTGATTAAAAAAGGAGTAGAATCGGAGGCTTTATTAGTTCAAGGAGCTACGGTAGAAATGATTATTAAAGAAGCCAAGAAATTAGATGCGGATTTAATTATTACGGGGCACCATGATCACAACTTTTTGTACAAGGCATTTATGGAAAGTGTTTCTAATGGATTAATAAAAAAATCAAAGATACCCTTACTACTGGTTCCATTGATTTAGATCTTAGCCTAAGGGAATTATGAGGTTTTGTGCAGTGGAATACGCACAGAGAACAATGTTCCCTTACCCTTAGTACTTTCTACAGACATTTTGCCTCCTATATTTGTAAGCAACTCATTTGAAATTCTTAAACCCAAACCAGACCCTGAATGCTCTGTTCCACTCTCTTGCGATAATGATTTTAAAGAAAGTATCTTTTCTAAATCAGACTTTTTCATGCCAATACCTTCGTCTTTTACCGTGATATTTAAACGATCAGATGATTCCTCCGAAATAATTTTTATTTCGGTATTCTTATCAGAAAATTTTATAGCATTGGAAACAAGATTGTTTAGTATTATAAAAAGTAACTCTTTATCCGAGTAAAACATTAATTCCTCGTTAATATTTGTCTTTATCTTTATTTGTTTTTTTTGTAATTCGCTACTATGATAACTTTTAATTTCATTAACAAACTCACCTAATTGAATCACTTGCCTTTGAACTTCGTAGCCTTCAAGTTGAGTTTTAATCCATGCTATCGTATTGTTGATAGCCAGTTTTGATTTTTTTAATTTTTCAAGAAGTGTTTTTGAATGCTCTGAAGCTTCTTCAGGAGTCAAGTATTTCTTGATTAGCATATTTAGCATGCTTTCCAAAGTGTTCATTGGCGTTTTAAAATCATGAATAACTGCCGAAAAAATCTTGTCTTTGATTTTATTTAGATTATTTAATTCATCTCTTTGGATGGCTAATTGAGAATTGGCTGTATTAATCGTTTGATTACTTTCCTGTAATCTTCGATTCAGTCTTTTGGTGTTCCTATAAAACAAGAAAATTGAAATAAATAAAAGAAAAAGTAAGACTGCAGTGATGATACCTAATGTGGTGTAGTATTTTTGCTTCTCCGCCTCCTTTTCTTTTTCCGTAATTTGAATTTCCGCTTGCCTCATCCTGAATCTATTCAGTTGACTAAGGTTTTCACTGGGCTGAATTCTCTTTTGAAGTAATACCAATTGCTCTAGATAGTGATAAGCGCTATCTTTTTGATCCGATCTCTTCCACAGTTCGTACAAAAGTTTCGCACTGTTTTCAGCTATCTTTAAGTGTTCATCGAAAATTGCGAGTTGGAAAGCCTTTCTTCCAAATTCACGCGCACTCACATATTGTTGAGTCATAAATTTTGAGCTAGCTATGCCATACAAACAATTAGATTCGATATATGGATTTAGTAATCCTTCTTTTCTTCCAAGTTCCAACACCCTTTCAAACTCTCGTTCCGCTTCACTATAGTTTTTCTGCTTAAGTTGAATTTCTGCCTTAGTTGATAACGCATGAAGCAATGTGCTACGATCCTGTTCTTCTGTTGACATTTTGATAGAGATTTCAGCATATTTAAGTGCTGAATCATTCATTTGTAGTTCTAGATAGGAACCTGCTAAATTGTTGTATAATTCTCCTAAAAGGTCAAACTTAAGGTTCTCTTTCGCAATTCTTATCGCTTTTAATGTGTTTTTGGCACTTATATCATAGTCCCCTAACAGATAATAACACCCCCCAATAATATTCATTGCTAATATCTGTTGGTTTGGCATGCCATTGGCGGCAAAGATTTTTGCAGCTTCGTCAAGGTATTTTACTGCCTGGACCAATTGATTAGAGTTGTGATAGATAGTCCCCAACTGCAAGTATATTTTACCCTTGCAAGAAACGCTTAGACTTTTCCCTAATCCCTCTTGCAATAGGGCTATTGCTGTTTCAGAATTTCCTTCTTGAGCTTTTTCAAGTGCCAGTGATAGGATATCTTCCGTTTTTGAGCTACACTTTTTATTATCCAATTCCTGACAGTGAGTATAAAAACTAGCTGCTGCAAATAAAAAAAATAAGCAGATGGTACTCTTCATTCAGTCTCGTTAAATGATTCTATTTAATTTAATAAGATTACTCTTTAAAAGCAATATGTTTCAATTTTGAGATCCATTTAGGCCTAGATTAAAGATGGTTTATACAATATTGAAATATGCATAAAACATTAATAATAAAGAACTGTGAATCTTATGATTTGTTCACCGTGGGATGTCCTTTGAAAGCGAACGTTCAATTCTGCAGGCGTTATGACATAGACTTGCTTTCATTGTAGTTTGGTAGCCAGGATCACTGCATCGGTCTACAGATCTAATCTTGATTGAGTGGACTGAAACCAGAAACATCAGATTGAAGAATGACGTTAACTAAGTATGAAAATTGTGTTTATTGTAATAGCAGTACTTGTTTTAGTCTTTATTTTCGTACAGGTATTTGCAATATATAGTCAAAAAGGTATTGAAACCTATGATTATGAAGTGGTTCGTAAGTTCGAGAACTTTGAGATCCGCTCTTATGAAAAGAGTCTTTTCACATCTGTAAAGCTTCCAGGTAGTAGTTATAAGAAAATGTCTAGCAAAGGATTTTCAATGCTTGCAGCATACATCTTTGGAGGAAATGACAGTAATGAAAAAATTGCTATGACCTCTCCTGTAAGTATGTCGTTGGAGGACTCTATGACTATGGGTTTTTTGGTTCCTCAAAAGTATGAGAAAGAAGATTTGCCAAAACCCAATCAGTCAAATATTGAAATTAAAGAACAAGCTCAGAGAAGAATGGCAGCCATCACTTTTGGAGGATGGGCTGATGATAGCAAAATTGAAAAGAATAAAAAGAAGCTGATTGCGTCATTGGAAGAAAATGGTATAACTTACACTAATAAGTTCTATATGTTTGGTTACAATGCTCCATATGAGCTTTTTAATCGGAAGAATGAAATTGTGGTAGAATTACCAGAAGAGAAATAAATGCATGTTTTGCCCGAACTGCTAAATCCTTTCTTCGTTATCTTGAATGCTTTACCTATATGATGTTATTTGACCAACCTTTTGATGCTGGTAAAAATCTACTTCCTTTTGATGGCACCGTGAATTACCATGGTAGAATCTTCAGTGATAATGAATCTTCCCTTTTCTACCATAAGCTCTTTGATGAAATAGAATGGGAGCACGATAAAGCCATTATTTTTGGAAAAGAAATTATCACCAAACGAAAAGTAGCTTGGTACGGAGAGAAACCTTTTTCCTATACTTATTCTAAAGTTACAAAATATGCGAAACTCTGGACACCTGCTCTCCAAGAAATAAAGCAGGAAGTGGAGAAGCGATCAGGAGAAACCTATAATTCTTGCTTATTGAATTTATATCACTCCGGTGAGGAGGGGATGGCCTGGCACAGCGATGGAGAAAAAGACTTGAAGAAAAATGGTGCTATTGCTTCTGTCAGCTTTGGAGCCGAACGGAAATTTGCCTTTAAACATAAAGATTCAAAAGAGAAAGTAGAAATTTGGCTTGAGGACGGAAGCCTTTTGGTCATGAAAGGCACAACTCAATTACATTGGCTACATCGATTGCCACCGACCAAAAAAGTACTGACTCCTAGGGTGAACCTCACTTTTCGCACTATTGAGGATTAATAAATTATTTGTATTACAACCACTAATTACTTTGCAGGGTCTATTTCAAAAACATTTTCATGCTTAGAAAACTCTTATTAATACTTGTTGGTGGGTTTGCAATCCAATTCCTACTTTCTTGTGAGAAATGTGGGCCAATCCCTACATTTGAGATGTTTTACACCGGTTTAAGTTTAAGGACTGGTGCTGAAATAGATAGTCGATTGAATTTGGATGAAGATACTATTCGAACAGAGAATTTCAGACTTGAAATCTATTTAGAGCACGAGCAAGTCGCACTTTCAGAACAAAGATCATCCTTTCATTTCGGTTTTAACAAGGCAAATGCTTTAGATTGTCCCACTCCGCTTTATAATTATTCTGACAAATTAAAAGATTTAAACATCCTGATGATTAATCAAGAGGATAGGAACCAAATGATAGATGTAACTACTAATTTTGGAAGCAATTTTAATTCTGAGATAATTAGTGTAAAAGATTTAATAGAAATACAGAATGAATATCAAGACCAGTTTTCTTTAGATTTATTGCTAGTAGATTATGATAGTATCTATGAAAAGGCAAGCTTTCAAGTAACTGCAACTTTGGAATCTGGTGAAACTTTTACAGAAGAAACAGAAGAAATTATTTTTGTAGACTGAGTAATTCTCTATATTTCACCAAGATTTATCATTACATGATAGCAAATGAAAACGAAATACCCCTCTAAAGTATCTTACGGATTGTTACTATTTATTTTCGTGATCTTTTTCGCTCCATTTTTAGTTAATGGTAGTACAACAGAATGGAGTCAGACGGTAATAATTGCGCTTGCGTTTATGATCGTGATGTATGTCTTTATATTGTATATTTTTATGCAAACCGTGTATACTATTGCAAATAAAACATTAAATATTAGAATGGGATTTATCACATTTAGGGCAATTAAGATTGACGAAATAAAGAAAATCTCAAAAACTAATAGCGTCTTTTCCTCGCCAGCTCCCTCTTTTGATCGAATTGAAATAGAGCATGGTGAATTCGGTAGTGTTATCATTTCTCCAAAGGATAAAACCTCACTATCAAAAGCTCTGGTGCAACTTAATCCTAAGATTGAGAACAGGCTAGAGGAATCCTAAAAATATCGATATACATTTGTATGGATCAAATTAATCTCCCATAACAGTAATCGTAATTCTTCTCCCACTCGCATGATTTCGGTGCTCGCAAAGATAGATACCTTGCCAAGTTCCTGTTAGAAGTTTGCCCTCTTGAATCGGTACACTTACTGAACTGCCTAAAAGAGAAGCTTTGATGTGAGCAGGCATATCATCTGCGCCTTCTTGAGTATGTTGGTAATAATCCATGTTCTCGGGCACCATCTTATTGAAATGTCGCTCAAAATCTCCTCTAACGGTGGGATCAGCATTTTCATTCAAAGTAAGCCCAGCAGAAGTGTGATGAATAAAGACATGGGCGATGCCAGCTTTTATATTTTTTAGTTGAGGCATATTTTCTTCAATTTCTCTTTCTATCAGATGAAAGCCTCGAGGGTACGGGCGAAGTGTAAATGTTTTTTGTAATGTATTCATTTCGGTGTTTGCTTTAGTAACAAGAAAGATCTAAAGTTTAATAATGGAAATAAATGAAAATTATAGACAACACTGCAGTTTAAAGACGAAAAGAGTAACCTTTGGTTTATTTGTACTCTAATCACCTGAAATAAGTAATTGTTGATTCTGAAAAGCCTGTGCCAACAGTTATTGATTGACCGTAGCTATTACACGGATGGGAAAGGAATATTATACTTGCTTTAGGCAAACTATTGAAAAAATCGTCCCTTTCTTCATTTCACTTTGTAGATGCAAATCGCACCTATTTTTGATTAACAATTCTTTTACCATTGAAAGACCAATACCTGAGCCTAATTCCCCTGCTGTCCCGTAGTTGGGTTGCATGCTGTGCCGCTTTTAATTGCATCTATTTGTTCGCTTGATATTCCAATCCCCTCATCTTCAACAGTCACAAATAAGTTTTTAGTGTCTTGATATTGATTAATAGTGACGGTAGCGCCAATATTTGAGAACTTAATTGCATTCTGAATTAAATTTCTGAGCGCTATCTTAAAATGGTCGGGATCCATTTTCAATTTTAAGCATTCACCTTTAATTTCCACTTTAATTTCTTTTTGATTGGCAAGTGAACTGCTACCTTCAATCATTTCTTTAATTATTTTATCTGAGTCAAATTCTATTATATTAGCTTCAATATCTTCCATATTAGCCTTTGCCCAGCGAAATAAATCATCTATAGTCTCTTTAATGGGAGTAAATTCACTTTTTAGCTTTTCAATGAATTCAGCAAAGTTTTCGGAAGTAATGATTTGATATCTTGTACTATTTAAGATTCCTTCAAACGTATTTAATGGACTTCTGATGTCATGCGTAACGATAGAAAATACTCTATCCTTTGACTGATTTACTTCTTCCAGTTTTTGCCTTATATTTTCTAGCTCGCTGATATCATTAATGTATCCAGCTACAGCAATTACATCGCCATTAGCATTTTTTATGGGGTTTGCTCTTCCAAAACCTACAAAAGAACTGTCATTTGGTAATAGAAAGGACTTTTTGGTTTTAATGGATTCTCCTGTTCTCACTGCTTCTTTAACTACATCGCTTTGCCAATTGGCAATATCTTGAGGAAATACTTCTTGCGCACGCTTTCCTTGAATCTGTTCTTTTTTCAGATTCAAAGCCTTTTCATAATGCCGATTCACCACTTTGTATGTCCCATCCGGATTGAATAAAGCAACGAAAAGGGAGACATTATCAATTAAATTGTAAAGCGTTTTTTCAGATTCATCTAAAGCTTTCACAGAACTTGTAAACGCGCGATAAAAATAGACGAGGAAAGAATATAGTAAAATTGCAAGAACTGTGGTGTTTTGTATTAAGATATAGAAGGATAGGTCTAACACCTGACTACTATACTGAGCCTTAAGGAATTTTAAGTAAATGATGATGCCAAATAGAACCCAATAGCGATAATGTTGAGAGGGACCACTGAAAATTAAGATAGATAAAGCCATAAAGGCAAATAAAATATTTTCAGTGTCAGTATATAATTGATTACGATAAGCATTAACTGCCAGGCCGATAATGAGGAGAGATCCAACACTTACTAGGTAGCTTCTGCCTTGAGGATGTTTATGATAGTAGCTAAATATGAAGGTGACTGCAAATAGCACACCTGCCGTAAATATGAAGACCGATTGAACCAGTAAACCCTCGAAAATAGTTAATATTCCAATTACCAAGCAAGTAGCTGTAGAAAAGAAAGCTACAGAATTAATCAGCTTAATTCGATTGATTTCCAGCTTATCTAATTCTGGCTGCATCCCCAGATTTATCAAATAGTTATAATACTCCCCCATTTTGTATTATTAATAGATGATTTGCATTTTTTAAATATACAAAAAAAATACTTACGGTATTTTTTAGCAATGCATCTTTCGATGAAGCGTGGAAAAAAATTAGTGACAGACCGATGCCTTGGGTGAGGCATAGACTACAAAATATTTGCAGGAAGTAGTTTTTTAAAGTAAATTCTCTAGACTGTCTCCATCATTAATCACCAAATTGTTGTTAATAATAATAGGAATCCATCTTTCTCCCAGTTAATTTTTGACCTTTCGCAATAATAAAAACTAATAAACCTACTGCGGTTGCAAGGATAGAAATACTGGATAAGTTAGATTTAATGGGGATTGCTGTAGGAGTGATTTCATTTTCATTGATAATTATATTTAACTGGTTGTTAGTTGCAGTACTGACAATGAATTCTTGATTTGCAAGCCCCAGTTTACTGATAATAAAAATAAATTTGTCACTATTTATGTGAGTGAAACTTTCATTTTTTAGATACACTTGCTCGATATGGTCAGGAAGCCCACCAAGTTTGAAGGCTACAGTGGTCGTTTTATCAACCATTACTTTTCCTTCTAAAAGTATAGGTTTGATTCCTCCATTAATAGTCAAGTGTATACTTTCTTTGATATGCTTAAGTAGTACCTGTTTAAATTCCTCAATACTAGTATAGTTAGTTGCACGCTCTTGAAACTCTAATTCATATTGGAAGGCGGTAATAGATGCGTTTAGATTAATTATCCATTCGCCAGTCACATTTTCAATAAGTGAAAATGAAGATTTCTTGGGCTCGTTCGCGCTTAGTTTAAAAGTTGAAAATATTATCAGTACGAGCGATAGGGCTTTAATTAAATGTTGCATGTCTTTTTATTTTTCTCTTTAGACGCAACTGCTTTAGTTCTCCCTCGCAGCATTATAATCTATACGTCATAATTATTTTTTTATAGACACCGTGGGATGTTTTCTTTTTCCCGTCTCATTTTCAATTAAATGGAACCCACGAGGGTATGGGCTGAGTTGAAAAGTCTTCTGTTTGCATGGCATATTTGATAGTCTTAAAAGATTAAGTAAAACCAATTTTAATTATTCATTGCAAAACATATTTTTATACTCTTTATAAATTCTTCTGAGAAATCAACATTGATTTTTTGGGTTGAGATTGAATATTTTGAGTTGAAGATACATTTCCAATACTTGTTTCTAGCATTAGTATGCTGATGATTTGCAATTGTGTCTTCTGAATTAGGTTGCTTTAGTTTTCAGCCTAGCACGGCTCAAGTGTGTAACTTAAGTTACTTAGTGCAAATTGTGAAATTGCTACTTTTAATAATCTGGAGTTCAATAGTCTGGAGTTTATCTATATATTGTTAGTTGTAGCGATCTATTTTTTTGGTTTATTCTGAAGTTGCGCTTAAACGTTTATTTTACTGGATATAAAAATATAATAATTTTGAAAAGAAGAGATTTTGTTAAAAAAGCAACCTTAAGTTCGTTTGCTACCATTATAGGAGCAGATATTGTATTTGGTTCTAATATAATTGAAGGTTATAAGCCAGTAGCACTTCAAGATCCTGATCCATTTAAAATGTTCAATAAAAGCAACGAGATGGTTGTTTTAAATGATAAACCTTGGAATATTGAAGCTCAGGCTCATTTATTAGATGACAAAGTAACACCTGAATCGAAAATGTTCATTAGAAATAATGGATTGGTTCCAGAGGATATAGATGCAAGTACTTGGACGCTGACCATTGACGGTGAGTCTGTGAAAGAAAAAAAGACGTACACGCTTGCTGAGCTGAAATCTAAATTTCAAAAACACACTTATCAGTTAACATTAGAGTGTGGAGGAAACGGAAGAAGTGAGTTTAATCCTCCGGCAAAAGGAAATCAATGGACCGTAGGTGCAGTGCATTGCGCTAATTGGACAGGTGTCCGTTTGAAGGATGTGCTAGAAGATGCTGGAATAAAGGATGATGCAGTCTACATTGGCTTCCACGCTGCAGATATGCATTTGAGCAGAAATCCTAGTAAAGAACCTATATCCAGAGGAGCACCAATGGCAAAGGCACTTCAAAATGAAACATTATTAGCATTTGAAATGAACGGAAAAGATATCCCATTAGTACATGGATATCCGTTGCGTTTAGTTGCAGGGGGATGGCCTGCTTCTGTTTCAGGCAAATGGGTTAATAGAATAAGCATTAGAGATCAGGTACATGATGGTACAAAAATGTTGGGGCAGGCATATCGGGTACCTTGTGAGCCTGTTGCCCCTGGGGAAAAGGTGAAAGATGAAGATATGTGTATCATCGAATCTATGCCGGTGAAATCTTTAATTACCAACCCTAAAACTGGAGTAATGATTGATGAGGGAAATTCTTTACAGATTAGAGGACACGCTTGGGCTGGAGAGTTAGCCGTTTCTGAAATGGAATATTCCATAGATTTTGGCTCAACCTGGAAAGAATGTGCAATTGAAAAACCTGTAAATCGATTAGCATGGCAACAATTTTCTGCCACAGTTGAATTTCCGAAAAAAGGGTATTATGAAGTTTGGGCAAGAGCAACAGATGAAAGAGGTCAATCGCAGCCAATGCTTTTACCTGGTTGGAATCCTAAGGGTTATTTAAATAATGCTTGTCACAGAATTGCAGTTAAAGTGAAATAATTTATGAAGGACGAAGAATTGTTTAAAAAAGTTAAAAGATTATACCACTTAACACTTACGGGCCTTAGTTTTATTGTAGTGATGGGTGTTTTTATAACTATTTTATATCAAAACCCTAATATTTTTACTTTTGAAGAAGAAGCGCCTGCTGTGGCAGTTGTTCAAGAAACAGATCAAGATCTAATTAAAGACGGTATTCACGTTCGAACCGGCTTAATTGATGCACCAGGTTTGATGTTAGTGGTCAATAACTGTACTGGATGCCATTCTTCTAAGTTAGTAACTGCAAATAGGATGAACGAGGAGCGTTGGAATGCAACAATAAAATGGATGCAGGAAACACAAGGATTATGGGATTTAGGGGAAAATCAAGAAGCTATTGTTGAATACTTAGTTTCAAATTATCCTGTTTCAGATAAAGGAAGACGCGAGAATTTAGCAAATATAGAATGGTATCAATTGGAGAATTAAAATAGTGTTTTCAGTGTTATTTCTCTCCGTTTGTAGAGATGGTAAACCTAATACACGGTGGACCAATGAGTAAAGCATTGAAAATACCCAAAGTGAATCCTTCATAGAATTTTAGCAAAACTATTTCGATAAACAAGTGGTCTTTAAATATACTCAAGCACTGCTAATGAAGAACACGGAAAAAAGGAATAGTAGTAGCATGAAATAATGTAAAATGCTTTGATTGAGGCATGCTGTAAATATAAAATGAGATAAGGGTTTAGGTTGAAAATGCGAATTAAATAAAGTAGATGTTGTATTGATTGATTAAAATAAAATGAGGATTAGTGATTAATTCCTTTTCCATAGAGGCACGTTTATTTCATTTACATGCTTTAAAAAAAATAAAATATAAAGACTAAAAAAATATTACTGTTCTTAGACATAATGGCGTATCCTAAATGATTTACCTTATGAACAAGACAATATTCAAACTTAACAACTTAGTAATTTTAATAATCTAGTTATGGAGAAATATATAGATGCGTTTGTGAATTCATTTATGGGTACTTTGGATTGGACTTGGAAGTCGATCTTATTCGAGGTGCCATGGTATACCAATTATTTTTGGGGTCTTATTGTGATTTCCCTTGTAGTGTGGGGCTTGGAGATAGCTTTTCCTTGGAGAAAAAATCAATCCATTATTAGGAAAGATTTCTGGTTAGACGCTTCTTATATGTTCTTTAATTTCTTTGTTTTTGCGATTGTTATAAGTGGTTTTTACAGAATTTTACAACTTGGATTCGAAGACCTAGGGATATCCGAAAGTTCACTTGCGCTATTTGAACCAGCAGGTTGGCCGATGTGGGCACAACTTCTTATCTTTTTTGTGGTTCTAGATTTCGTGCAATGGTTCACTCATGTCTTATTACATAAATACCCGTTTTTGTGGAAATTCCATAAGGTTCATCATAGTGTGAAGGAAATGGGATTTGCTGCACATTTACGCTATCATTGGATGGAAAATATATTATACAAACCTCTAAAGACTTTCGGGGTGATGATATTATTTGGCTTTGAGCCAGCGCAAGCATATATTGTCCACTTTGCAGCTATAACGATCGGACACCTTAACCATGCGAATATAAAGCTAACATGGGGTCCTTTGAAGTACATTTTTAATAATCCTGTGATGCATTTATATCATCATGCTTATACATTGCCGGAAGGAAAATACGGTGTAAATTTTGGTATAAGTTTGAGTCTGTGGGATTATATTTTCAAAACAAACTATGTTCCTGAAGATAGCGGTACAATAGATTTAGGTTTTCCTGGAGTAGAGGAATTCCCAAAAGATTTTGTTCATCAGAATACTTACGGATTTAAAAAAGGTCAAAATTAATCAGTAACCGAAAATTATCATACCTCTATTTTTTTCCTGTGTTGGGATGGATATTTGAATTTCTGTAGGATATCCATCCCATCTTGGATTTGAACCTCCCCTTTTATTGCGACAAGGTATTAATAATACTACAAGGCCTGAATTTCCAAGGAAATTTTTGATTTATGGGTATGGGCAGGAGTGATGTGAGCCAGAGAAGAAGTGACTTGACCGGTCAGCAGATTTCCTAGATTTTCTCATAGTAATGCTTTTGACTTTCTCTTTCATTAAGAAAAACAAAAGGAAAAGTGCCACAAGATTTAATTTTGGATAGAAAAACTCCCGCTCCATCTAAAACCTCAAGTTCCAGGATTTGACATTCTTGCATGTGATTAAATTGCAAAAATCACATCTTCATTTACTCTTAGCTTTTTTAATACCCTAATTGTTTAGCAAGAAAACTGTACTACCTTGTCTATTAATAGGATGATGTGGGCTCTTGCTTGTAAATGAGAGTGCCAATTGTCGTTTACCGAAAACAGGGGGAGATTCCAGTATATGGTGGTATTGTAGATTTTGGTTTATTTGCTATTAACGAATTCCATAATAATGTGTACCTACGAATTTTTAAGACTTAAAAAAGCATCGGTAATTAACCGCCAATAGCTATCATACTCCTGTTTTGTCCGTGTTGGGCCGGGTCTTTAAATTTCTCTAGGGTATCCATCCCGCCTCGGCTTTTAAACTTTCCTTGTATTGCTTTCTCAATTAAGGGGGTTATAGATTCACCTCCCCTTAAAGTAGAAAGCAGGTCTGTTTCGTTAGCCGAAAATAGACAGTTTTTAATTTGACCATTTGCTGTTAGCCGTATGCGATTACATGAATCACAGAAAGGATTCGTAACTGTACTAATAATTGCAAATGTGCCCTTGTAACCTTTAATCTGATAATTTCTCGAGGTATCATTGGGTCGGTCTGCAATGCGCTTTATTGCTTCTCTCTCGAATACATTTTCTACACAATTTAGTATCGCTTGCTGCGAAACTAGTTTGGACATATTCCATCGGTTGCCATCAAAAGGCATAAACTCAATAAATCGAATGTGGAGTAAATGCTTTTCTGAAAGTTTTATGAAATCAATAATTTCATCATCATTGACTCCCTTCATCAGCACACAATTGATTTTTACATTAAATCCATGCTCTAGCAGTTGAAAAATGTTTGAATAAACCTTTTCAAAGTAATCTCTCCGCGTAATTTGCTTAAAACGTTCTGGAATTAATGTGTCAAGACTAATATTTATATTTTGGATACCTAATTTTTTAAAATCTTCAATATGTCTGTCTGTAGTAACTGCATTTGTGCTTATCGCAAGTTCTACGGGTAATGAAGCCAATTTCTTTAGTATGTCCCTGGCATCTTTTCTCACCAAGGGTTCTCCACCTGTCAAACGTATTTTTGTTACACCAGCCTTTACAAATGTGCTGGCTATGGAATATATCTCATCTGCGTTCATTAAGTGCGACTTGGGAGAAAGCGGTATGCCGTCTGCAGGCATACAATAGTTACATCTCAAATTGCATCGCTCTGTAAGCGAGATACGTAAATAAGTGTGTTTCCTTCCAAAACTATCTTCTAGCATATATTTTCCTTTAAATCGTTAGTCATGCCTAGCACCTTGGGCAACTTTAAAAATGTGAAGGGCGGCAGGAAAGATTGCATCCATAGATTCTGTTGCCCCTTTTGTTGATCCTGGCAATGCAAGCACTAGCGTGTTGCCTATCATTCCAGCTGTGCTTCTTGAAAGCATCGCGTAAGGAGTGCGTGATTGTCCATAACTGCGTATAGCTTCTTCTATTCCAGGGACGGAGCGTTGCAATAATGGTTGTAAGCTTTCTGGAGTCACATCTCTAGGGGAAAGTCCTGTACCACCAGTAAATATTATTAAATCTAGTCCGCTTGATTGGTAAGTATTTGTCTTTTCCTGGATAAGGTCTTTTTCATCGGGTATTACCTGATAGTCTGTAATAGTAACACCTACTGCTTCTAATTTGGCAATGATTGCTTTACCTGCTTTATCCTCTTTCTTGCCTGCTGCAATTGTATCGGAACAAACTACAACGGCAGCTTTAATAGCAGGCTCTAGGTCTTTTTTAAAATCACTTTTACCACCGCGCTTTTCCAGCAATTTTATCTGCTGTATTTCTATACCCTTATCTATTGGCTTCAGCATATCATACATGTTAAGCGCTACTATACTTGCACCGTGCATTGCTTCTACCTCTACACCAGTTTTATAAATCGTCTTAACTGTAAAGACTATAGTAATCTCTAATCCGTTTAGTGCGTATTCTATGCCAGTGAATTCTATTGGCATGGGGTGGCAGTCAGGAAGTAACTCAGGTGTTTTTTTTACAGCCAAGAGACCAGCCGCTTTGCTCATAGCAAAAACATTTCCCTTAGGGACCAGGTCATCATTAATGGCATTGATTGTCTCTTGTTTACTCACCTTCACTGTTGCCTGAGCCGTTGCAATACGTAGTGTGCTGCTTTTATGCGTGATATCTACCATTTTAATTGTTCACTTTCCATTGATGTGTTCCGTTTTCAAATAGTTCTTTTCCAAATACAGGAGCTTCTTGCTTGATCGCTTCTACAATTTCTTCCAAAGCTTCAAAAACAATTTTCCTGTGTGGGGCAGAGACAAATACAAAAAGACAAACCTCTCCAACGTTTACAATACCTAAGCTATGGTAGATATGCATACAGGTGATATTGTGTTTTTCAAATATGGCCTCTCGTATATCATGAAAGGTTTTATTAGCCATTTCTTCATAAGCACTATAATCAATGGCCTTAACAGTCTTTTTATCTATTGTATCTGCACGGACTTGCCCTAAAAAAATATTATGAGCACCAATGCTCGTTTTAGATTGGTGTTTTGCAATTGAATTTGCAATAAATTCTGGTGTTATAGCTCCTTGAACAAATACATTTTTTGGTTTACTCATTATATTAATTGTTTTATATGGTCTGCTTTCTCGAAAGTTTAATATGTTCCCATTGCATTGTTTTTATATCAAATAAGCCAACAGTGCCAGATAATGGGTTGCCTAATCCTGTGATGATTTTGATCGTTTCTGTTGCTTGCATCAGCCCAATAATGCCAGGCAGTACAGGTAGAATGCCACTCTCATTGCAATCTTTAATTTTTGATATTGGAGGATTTGGAAAAAGACATCTGTAGGTAGGTCCATTATTCAGATTAAAGACAGACACTTGACCTTGATACTTATATACAGCCCCATAGACAAAAGGCTTTTGCATCTCTAGGCAGGTATCATTTATTAAATAGCGGCTTGAAATCATATCTGTTGCATCAATGATAATGTCATAATCATTTATGATAGTTTTTGCATTTTCAGTAGATAACATTACGTCATACTTCTTAATGATACAATTTGGATTAATTCTCTCTAATTGTCTTTTTGCTACATCTACTTTGGGCACACCTACATCATCTATCGAATATAAGATCTGCCTATGTAGATTGGAAGCAGAAACCTTGTCAAAATCTACAATACCAATTGTACCTACACCTGAAGAAGCTAGGTACTGCATAGCAGGACACCCCAATCCTCCGGCTCCTACCACTAATACTTTTGCAGTACTTATCTTTTCCTGTCCTTCTATTCCTATCTCAGGAAGTAGGATTTGTCTTATGTATCTTTCGTTATCGATCACTTTGTTTTAGCCTCCCGCAAATGGTGGTAATAATGCGAGTTCTACATCTTTCGAGATTTCTGTTTCCCTATCCACGATCTTATGATCGAGAGCTACATTAAATTCTTGAGAGACTAAAGCAGGATAGGAGTTGTTTAACTGACTGATTACAGCTTCTACACTACTTTTCTCTACATCAAGATATTCATTTGTCTTGTTGGTCGCTTCTGCAATTTGACCGAAATATTTAATATGTATTTTATGCTTCATTTTACTTCTTATTAAAAGGGTGATGATCAATGAAATCAGCGGTCTGATTTTGTAAATGCTCAAATTGACTAATCATTGTTTTTGCATATGGTGTGAGTTTCATGCCACCACCAGTATTTCCTCCCGTTGTGGTGATCGTCATTTCTTCTTCTCCTGCATCATTGACACTTTTAATGAGATCCCACGCTTTCTTGTAAGATATATTTAAGTGCTTAGCGGCCTTGCTCAAAGAGCCAAGTTCGTCTACTGCCTTTAACAGTTTAATACGACCATTGCCTAAAAAGGAATATTCATCTGCTTCAATCCATAATTTGAATTTTATCTGATAGCTCATAATTTATTGAGGTAATAAAAGTACATTAACTTCGCTTCCTTTATTTATTGTTTGTTCACCTTCTGGCAAATAAACTAATGCGTTTGCTACCGCAAAAGACCGAAGCATTGACGATGCTTGACCATCTAATATTTCAACCTTTTCTGCTGTTGCAAGCGCTTTAAGAAATTGCGCTCTAGTTCCATTTGAAGTAAAACTGTTGACAGCGGTAAGCCTCTGACTAAGTACATCAGACCTTTCCTTTCCCGAATACCTGGTAATTGCCAAAGCCACATATACGTAAAAACAACTTAGTGCTGAAGCAGGATTACCAGGCAGAGCAAAAGCAAAACGATCATTCTTTTTACCAAAGTACAGCGGTTTACCAGGCTTTTGTTTGACTTTATAGAAGACTTCATCAACACCTATGGCTGCAAGGGCATCGCCCACAAAATCATAATCACCCACTGAAATACCACCGGAGACGATTGTAAAGTCGTAATTGTTGAGCATTTTATTTAAAATCGTTTCCGTTTCATGGTACTCATCAGTTACTTTTTGAATTATAACTTCCTGAATACCCAAGCTGGCTAGTGCATTTTTAAGCATTATAGCATTACTCTCATATACTTTACCATCCGACAGGGGCGTGCCTATTTCTACTAATTCATTACCTGTTACTACTATAGCAACGGTTGGTTTTTTGTAGGTAAGTACTTGCGTTATGCCCAGACCGGCCAAATAACCTAAAGTGCTTGGAAAGAGTGTTGTTTGCTTAGGGAGTGCGAGCGTGTCCTTTTTAATTTGCTCGCCAATCGGGCGAATATTGCTTCCTGAAGTAATTTCACCTTCAATTCTGATCGTATTTTTTTCTTTGGTTATAAGTTCTTGCTTCACAACTGTATCTGCTGTTGTTGGAACTTGAGCTCCCGTAAAAATACGAACAGCTTCTCCAGCAGAAAGATCAATTGATGGTACATCACCTGCCTTTATTTCGCCTCTAACAGTATAAGTATCCGTATCGCTTAAATGCAAAGCGTAACCGTCCATGGCTGATTGTCTAAAGGGAGGAAGGTTTATAGGTGCAGCAATATCTTCAGCCAGTACATATCCCTTTGCTTTTTCAATGGAGATCATCTCCGTTTTAGAAGTGCATTGTACGTTTTCTTTAATTAGCGATATGGCTTTTTCTACAGTAATCAAAATTTCCGTTATATTCACATAAATATAACGGTTTGAATTAGAAGTTGCCTCATATATTTTTAAAAAACACTATGATTTTAAGCTTAACGAGTATAATATTTTTATGTATTCTTTTCTTCGTGATAGCAGTATTATATGGTTCAGTCGGCTTTGGCGGTGGTTCTAGCTATTTAGCGATTCTTGCCTTATTGGCTGTTTCATTTTTTACAATGAGGTCATTAGCTTTGGTATGCAATATTATTGTCGTGGTTGGAAGTACCTATTGGTTTATAAAAAAAGGGCATTTTAAAATAGCTGATTTCTTTCCATTTGTAATCACTAGTGTACCTATGGCCTTTGCTGGAGCCTCGTTTAAACTAGAAGAGCAAGTGTTTTTTGTGATACTGGGTGGCGTGTTAATAATTGCTGCGATTTTCCTGATTTGGCAAGCCAAAAACTATTCAGGCTTTGAGCGAGAAGTAACTAAGAAGTATCCTGCTTTCATACACTATATATTGGGTGCTGGTATAGGATTTGTGTCTGGTATGGTTGGCATTGGGGGTGGTATTTTTCTTGCACCTATTTTATATTACTTAAAATGGGGGACATCTGTTAAAATAGCTGCACTGTCGAGTTTTTTCATTTTAGTTAATTCAATCTCTGGCTTAGGAGGACTTTTCTACTCTCAAACTTTTAATGCACCTGTTTCTATGCTTATAGCTCTTGGTTTAGCTGTTTTGACAGGAGGGCAAGTAGGTGTTCGATTAAGTTTTAAAAAGCTTTCACCTAGCGGGATGAAAGTAATAACTGCAGTGTTAGTGTTCATAATAGGAGTGAGGGTGCTTTTGGTAAATGCACTCAACATACTTTAATGAATAGTTTAGCATTGAATCTCTTATGAAACCATCTTGCAGTGCGCTCACTATTGCCCGTCATGGGATTTCTATATTTTCATTAGTTGATAGTATTTTCAATCTGTTATTTTTGCCCTCCCCCGTATCAAAGGATTTCCCCTTCTCACTAAATAACTATTGCATTTACTTTTTTGGCAATAGTTTTCAAATATTAGCCACCACATGATTTTAATAACAAATATTTTCAAGTAAAGAAACCTGCACATATCCCATTATATGTAGCATTAGTTACAGTGTGATTCCTGAGATTTCTTTTTCTTGTAGTTTATAATGGTCGAAATGTGTAAAATTTCTGACCGTGACTTTATTTAATGAATTTTAAAAAACAAATAAGTAGAGTAACAATGGTTTTGGTGCTTTTGACTGTACTAGATACTCTCAGTTCTTACGGTCAGGCAAAAAAACCGACTTGGATTGAAAAGAATCCTAATTTCAAGATCGATCCGTTTATGATGGTACAGCTTTGGGGTGTTCAGACAATAGGCATGAGAGCAGATTTGGATGGAGATGGCACTTTTGAGGATGTAGAAAATCGCTTCAATATCCACTTAAGGCGTGCTCGATTAGGTTTTAGAGCTAATCCATACTCTTGGCTCAACTTCACTTTAGTTACATTTTATGATGGTGTAGGTAAAGATGAGCTTAATGCAAGTTTTGGTCCTAGTGAAGTACATGATGTAGGATTTGGTATTTGGGATGCCTTTTTCCATGCGAAATTATCAGATAGTGAGAGCCTAATCATAACGGGGGGTTATTTTAGACCGCAACTAGGTAGGGAAAGTATTACTTCAAGCTTTGCCACCACTTCCGGAGACAAGGCTATTCAGCAAAATTATATTAGATTTCACTTGACAGGTATTGGGTCTGGGCGAACACCAGGTATCAATGTCGGGGGTCTTCTATTCAATGACACGGAAGGTTTTCAGATCAATTACAATGCGGGAATTTTTAATCCTGTAGTAACAACCGATCTACCTGGTGGACAAAATTCAGTCGGTACTTCTGCAGCTCCTCTATTCGTGGGCCGGACAGTGTTTAATTTCGGTGATCCTGAAATGAGTAAATATACAATAGGATATAAGTCCAATTATTACAATGAACGATATGGTCTTTCAATAGGTCTCGGTGGTAGCTATCAGGGCGAAACAGGTCTCTTTGATCTAAACACTTCTCTTAGTGCCGACTTCCTTTTAAACTGGGGTCCATTAAACATTGATGGGGACTGGCATTTACTCAGCCGCGAAGGAGGAGATAAGGGTGTTGGTGGTCTGAATGTGTACAACGCTAACACAGGCCATATTAGGGCTTCATATAACATACTTGTAGACGGAAAAATTTTAGAGCCGACAGTAATGTGGATGCAATACAATGGTGCTGAAGAGGCGATGGCACAAAAAGAAGCACACGCAGTAGGATCTTTTTCTGGAAGCAATGATACTTATAATGTAGGTTTTAATTTTTACCAGAATACACACAGACTTAAATGGATCGCCCATTATGTAATTCAGCAAGGTACACCTGGAAGAAATCAGTGGACTGGACAGCAAGGGCTTTCAATCCAACGAGGAAATTACTTTGTAATCGGCTTAAACGCCATATTTTAAAAAAGAAAGTTTAATCAGTAGCAAAACCAAAATAAAATGAATTCATCGATAAAATATCTAATAACGCTTTTTGCCCTGATGATCATCGTGGCATGTGGAAACCAAAAATCTTCGCAGGAAGATAGTTCAGCTCAAAAAGAAGCTCCAAAAATTGATTATTATAATGATGCTTACCTTGTAGAGGCAACTGATGTAAAACAAATGATTGAAAATAGTGCAACCTTTACTTTAATTGAAGTATCCAAATTAGAAGATTACGAATCAAGCCATGTCCCGGGTGCGCTTAATATTTGGAGATCTGAATACGAAAATCGAGAAGACTACGATTATGGAGGGATGATAGCCACTAAAGAAAAAATGGAAACTTTATTAACTCGTCTTGGTGCTTCTTCCGATCACGAGATTATTATATATGATACGAAGGGTAATGTAGATGCACTGCGCTTCGTTTTTATTTTGAGAAGATATGGTCACGATAAAGTACGCATTATCAACGGTGGAAAGAACGGCTGGACTGATGCAGGTTTTTCGCTTGATACTACACCGGTACAGTTAGTAAGCATTACTACTCCTTTTGTATTTGATTCAACAAAGGAATCTATAGCGCATTATGCGTCCAAAGAGGAAGTAATAGCTGCCTTAGATGATCCGAATGTTATCTTGTTGGACGTCAGAACTTTGGATGAATACACTGGAAAGATGCTAAAAAATGGAGCAGCAAAAGCTGGAAGACTTCCAAAAAGTATTCATATTGATTGGGCAAATACCATAGATTACGATGAATCATTTCGTTTCAAAGAAGCGGCTGATCTCATGTATTTGTACGAATCAAAAGGTGTAACAAAAGATAAAAAGATTATAGCCTACTGTCACACTGGAGTTAGGTCAGCGCATACTCAGTTTGTCCTGAGTGAGCTTTTAGGATACAAAAATGTCAAAAATTATGATGGATCATGGACAGAATGGAGTCATGACGATAATCTTCCTTTCGAAATCGATCCGAAAGAAGAATTGGTTGGTACCCCAACAATCGATTAAGGAAAACAAATGATCTATTTGAGGGTGTCGAAGTCTAATTCGATACCTTTTTTTGGCATTTATCTAGTCTTAAAATACCCTGAAAAAGAACAAAATTAACATTATTTTCCAGACCACTTACTCCTTAGGTAGTTTATAATGTTCTGTTTGTAATAGGTGTGCGGTATCGCTAATTCGAATATTAAAAAGCAAGCTGTCAACGCTAATGCAAGCATTTTCTCTACGTCTATAAGTGATAGTCACTGTTTATATTACGTGTTTTCGTAGAGAATACCTAAGACTTGACCATCGAACTATGATTAGTTCAGTAGCTCTACAAGCAAACATATTTATAGCACATTATGAGTGCTGAATAGACAGTAAGATCAGTTTTTCATATGAATTTCTCTCTAACTTCAGATCCCAAAAGATTAATGATAGCACTTCATACTCCTTGCTGTTAGATCTTGATACAGAAGCTGGCACGGGAAATATAATGCTAGAAATTCAAATATTGAAAGCAAGGTAAAGGTTCTCTCTATTGCTAAAAATGAGTGCGAAAAAAATCATTAATGGGATCGAACCATACTGCATAGGTCGAACCATAGTAAAGTAATTTTAGGACGATACACTCTTTTCTTCTTTGGACGCTACGCATTTTCTTCTCCCTCGCAATAGATCCATATTGCTATAAAATTATTTTTTTCGAGGGTGGCGAGGGATGTTTTCTTTTTTCGCGTCTAACCATTGAATCAAATAAATAATAGAATGAAAACGATAAAATTTTTAGCAGTAGTAGCATTCTTCACCCTTAGTTTCAGTGCCTTTTCACAAGGGCCCAGAGGGGGTAGACCCGGGGGAGGACCAGAGGAAATGATCAAAAGAGAGAAGCAAGCTTTGTATGAGAAGGTTGAAGATCTAAGCAGCGATCAAAAGCTCTTATTAGATGGTATTTATGAGGAGTTTCAAGTGACGCTGGAGGAAACCATGGAAGAGTTAAGAAGTTCTGGAGACCGAGAGAGTAGAAGAGAAAAAATGGAAGCCATTAGAACAGAAAAAGACACACTTGTTAAGGATGTCTTAAGCGAAGAACAATATAAAATCTATGAAAGTATTTCTCAATCAAGAGCCAAGAGAAAGAGCAGAGATTCAGAGATGGAAACTGAAGACCAATGAAAAAGAAGCTGTTATTTGTAGTAATTTTACTATCAATTAATGCCATAAATTTAAATGCTCAAAGTCAGGCACAGACAATCTCTGTGTCTGGCTTATTGCAGGATAATTCAGATGGTTTGCCGCTTGTCGGTGCCTCAGTATTATTGGTGAATGTAAAAGATTCAGCACGCTCCAAATATGCTGTAGCTGATGCAGAAGGAAGATTTCAAATGAACGAATTGGAGCAGGCCTTTTATAAATTAAGAATATCCTATGTGGGTTATAAGACTTTCGCTAAAATTATTAGAATATCATTACCTGATACTGATCTAGGACTTATCAAATTGGAACCAGATGTCACCTCTTTGAATGAGGTTGTAGTAAAGGGAAAAGTGGTAGCGGTTCAGCAGATAGGAGATACAACTCAATTTAACGCTTTAGCTTATAAAACCAATCCAGATGCATCGGCCAAAGACTTAGTAAGCAAAATGCCTGGAATTGTTATTAGCAGTGATGGGGTCACTGCAAATGGTGAAAGTGTACAACAGGTCTTACTGGATGGAAAGAGATTTTTTGGACAAGATCCTTTACTCTCTCTCAATACTATTCCAGCTGATATAGTGGATAAAATACAAGTTTATGATGAGGAAAGCGACCAAGCTAGGCTAACCGGTTTTGATGACGGTAATACCACCAAAACCATGAATGTGGTTACCAAAGAAGACAAGAGAAATGGTCAATTTGGAAAACTATATGCTGGATATGGAGAAAATGGATTGTACAAAGCTGGAGCCACTCTTAATTTCTTCGATGGAGATCAACGAATAACTTTCTTGGGAATGTCAAATAATATCAATCAGCAGAATTTTGGAAGTGAGGATCTCATTGGAGTCAGCGCTGGTGGAAACAGAGGTGGAGCGCGCAGAGGAGGAGATCAGACCTTCATTACTGGGACACAAGATGGAATAACTTCGACTCATTCCTCTGGTCTAAATTTTAGTGATGAATTATCGACAAGAACGACTTTCGAAGGAAGTTACTTTTTTAATAACTCCATCAATAATAATGACGCACTATTGAGTCGAGAAACTTTTCTTACTAATGGATCTCAATTTTATTCTGAAGAGCAACAAACGACTACTAACAACACCAGTCATCGATTGAATTTGAGGCTTAACCATGATTTTAATGAGAATAATAGTTTATTGCTTAGATCCGCAATTAGCTATCAGGATAATGAAAGCAATGAAACTACCTTTGGTAAGACTTTGACCGATGAGGAAGAGCTATTGAATGAAACTTCAAATAGCTACAACAGCTTTAACAATTCTTTGAATTTCACCAATAACCTGATCTTCCAGCATAAATTCGAAAAGGTAGGTAGAACAGTATCCCTTGATCTAAATACTAAATATCAACCGACCACACGTGAAAGTTTATATGAGGATTTAGTACTTGATTCACTGATTGATTACAATACTGAAGAATATGAATTGTCAACAGGAGCAACAGTCACTTATACTGAGCCTGTGGGGTTGACGGGCCAATTAGCAGCTAGCTACGCCTTTAATAATTCAGTGAGGAATATCGACACAGAAACCTTTTTTGTGGAAGAGGACGCTTCAGCTAAAGTGTTTAGTAGTGAATTGTCAAATACGATGGAAAGTGTTTACCAAACCCATTTACCAGGTATTAGCTATTCAAATAATAAATATGGTAATATCTTTGATATCGGGCTTTCCTATCAATATGCTGCTTTAAAAAATAGCAACTTATTGTCTCTAACTAATGAGCGGTCAAATCAAGCTTTTGGTAACTTTTTACCTTCATTGCTTACCCGCTTTCAATTAGGTGAGGACGGTAACTTCTTTCTAAGATATGCAGCCACTACCACAGTTCCCAGTGCTAGCCAACTTCAGACGGTAATAGATAATAGTAATCCTTTGTTCTTATCAGCTGGTAATCCTAATCTAGATTTGTCATACAATCATAATTTAGATTTCCGACTTCAAAAGAATTATTTTGACATAAACGCCACGCTATCAAATAGAACGAGTATAAAAACCAGCAATAATTATATTGGGAATAGTACAGCCATCATTGCAGAAGATTCTGTCTCTGCTGGAGGAGTTGTTTTGACAAAAGGTGCTCAGATTACAAGTCCAACCAACTTCGATGGTTATTGGTCAGTCCGAAATAATACAACCTACGGAGTGCTCATTTCTCCTATTAAAAATAACTTGAATCTATCGGCAGGGCTTGGATATGTTAATTTACCAGGATTGACCAATGGGGTAAGTAATACAGCTGAGACGTATTCTGCTGATTTAAAGGTGGGCTTAGTGAGTAATATTAGTGAAAATATAGATTATAATGTCTATTATCAGGTCGCAGGAAGTCGTGTTCTAAACTCCTTACAATCCAAAACAAACAATCAATATTACACACAGACTGTTGGGTCAACGGTCAATTTGATATTTCCAAAGGGATTTGTATTTCGAAATGAAGCTTCTTACCAGAAATACACAGGAATAAATAATAGTTTTGATACAAATTACACACTGTGGAATATGGGCCTTGCAAAAAAGTTTTTGAAAGACGACAGAGGAGAATTAGAATTATCTGTTTTTGATTTACTAGGTCAAAATCAAAGTTTTAATCAAGAAGTGACTTCCCAATATCTGGAAGAAAGCCAAACGCAAGTTCTTCAACGCTATTTTATGCTAACATTTACCTATCAACTTCGGAATTTTAGATAATGGTGTTCAGATAAGAGATTAATCATGTACAAAATTACAACAAGCAAATTTTTACTTTACTTGTCCATTGAAAATATTTTTAGGAATGAAAAATTAAAGGGTCAGATATGGTTTGCCACTCATATAGCTTAAAAGTGTATTTGTTGCAGTTTATAGCAGTTTACAGATTATTTATAACTGGAATCTCAAAATATTCGTCAGTATAAGGATTAGAAAATGGCTCACTAAAAACTCTAGATAACAAAAAAATAAAGATGGAATACAATAGAATGGTAATTTCGGAATATGGGGCACCAGATGTCTTGAAGAAGGTTACAGAAAAGGAGCTCCCGATTCCTCAAGCTGGCGAAGTAAGAGTTAAGGTACTGACTACCAGTGCCTGCTTTACGGATACATTAATTCGTAGAGGTATTTATCCAGCGGTTAGAAATAAACCACCTTTTTCACCAGGCTACGATTTGGTTGGTGTGATAGATGCTTTGGGGGAAGGAGTAGAAAATGTAACTGTGGGACAAAAAGTAGCGGATTTGACCGTTATTGGAGCCTACACTGAATACATTTGCCTGAAGGCAGAATCTATTGTAGTTGTCCCCGAAGAATTAGATAATGCAGAAGCCGTAAGTATGGTTTTATCTTACCTAACTGCATATCAAATGCTGCACAGATTTACTAAGTTGAAAAATGGAGACACTGTTTTAATTCATGCTACTTCAGGAGCTGTAGGTACCGCACTAATACAATTAGGCAAACTCATGAATTTGAAGATGTACGGCACTGCTTCTAAAGGTAAAAATGAGTTAGTAGAAAAAATGGGGGCAATTCCCATTGACTATAAAAATGAAGACTTCGAAGCGATAATCAAGGAGAAAGAACCGAATGGTATCGATGCTGTATTTGACCCAATTGGTGGAAGTTATTTTCCGAAATCTTTAAGACTTTTGAAGAAGAAAGGAACCTTAGTCGCCTATGGTTACCAAAGTTCGGCAGACGGGAATGGGGGTAATGTAATCCTCGATTTTTTCAAGGTCCTGTTTTGGAATTTGCTTCCTACAAAGCCCAATGCTAAATTTTATGTGATCACTTCGGAGAGAAAAAAACACCCTGATTGGTTTCAGGAAGATTTAAAAGCTTTATTCACGCTTTTGACGGAAAAACAAATCAAACCACTTATCGGAAAGATTATGAAATTAGAAGAGGCAGCAGAAGCCCATAAACTGGTCGAGAATTACATGGTTGAGGGAAAGATTGTTTTGAAAGTTAATAAGTGACAAATGTCGCTTTGTTGTAAAAATGTTGAGCTATACATTGTAAATTATGAATCCATAAGCTGGATTTTTTAAACCTATGATTAACGAAAAAAACTGTTTAGAAGCTATTGCAAAAGGAAGTGAAGAAGCTTTGGAACAGTTGTATAATGAGTATGCTGACCGGGTTTACAATACTTTAATTAGCTATACCAAAAATTCGGAAGATGCAGAAGAACTGCTCCAAGATGTGTTTGTGACCCTTTACAATTCTGTAGCAAATTTTGAGCATAACTCTGCTGTTAGTACATGGATTTACCGCATAGCTGTGAATAAGGCATTAGATTTTATACGGAAGAGAAATAGTAAAAAGCGCTTTGGAATTTTCACTTCTCTTTATTCAAAAGAATCTGGTGAAATGAAATATGATTCCATTGAATTTGTGCATCCTGGCATACAAATGGAAAACAAAGAAGATGCAGCTTTTTTATTTAAAGCAATAGAGTCACTGCCTGAAAACCAGAAAACTGCATTCATTCTAACTCAAATTGAAGGCTTACCACAGAAAAAGGTGGGAGAAATAATGGAGCAAAGTAGGAAATCAGTAGAGTCTTTAGTGCAAAGGGCTAAAGCAAATTTAAAAGTAGAACTAAAAAAATTCTTCCCAGAGCGAGGGAAAAAATAAAATTTTACGTCAAAATGGATATGAAGTCTGAAGATCGAATAAATAGGGCATTAAAGAGTGTTGAAAACATTGAAAGAGCTAAAGCTCCAGAAGATGGGTTTCAAAAAATTCAAGCGAAGATTGCCGCTCAGAAAAATGTAAGCAAGAATACAAAGGGGGTTTTAGGAACGTCCATGTTAAAAATGGCAGCGATGATTGCCATTATCCTGAGTTTTAATATCTGGGCAGCTTCTAACTATTTAGGAAAAGATAATGTACACCTGGATAGCTCAGCATATTCACAAATAACCACTGACTATAACTTATACGAAAATGAACAATAAAATATATAAAATCGGATTTTTGGTATTATTGGTGATTAACATCGCCATGCTAGTACTTTTTGTACTGAAACCAGACAGAAGCAGATCTAAAGAGGGGATGAAGGAAAAAATAGCTATGCAGCTTGATTTTACGGACGATCAAAAATCTTCTTTTGGAGAAATGGTTGATAAGCACAGAAATGCAATTAGAACGCTTAACGATCAAGAGCGTAAATTAACTGATCAATACTTTAGTCAATTGCAGTCATCTTCATCAGCTACAGAAAATATGGCCAAGCAAGAAGAAACTTTTCAAAAAATTATGGATGTAAAATCTAAGAAGTTAAGTACCACTTACCTTCATCTAGACGATGTGAAATCGCTTTGCAATGATGAGCAGCTTGAGAAATTTGATGCATTTCTGAAGCAAGTCATACCTCGTTTGACAGGTGCCCCTGATCGTGATAGCAGAATGGAGAGAAGGATTCGTTGACAAAAAAAACCGTAATGCATGAGGTTTAATGCTATTTGCTTTTATTGTAATCAAAAAAGCAATCCCGCCAGATTGAAGCGCGCTGAACTTTGAAACAACTACATAATGTACAAGTCCTTATTAGTACTAAGCTTTTGGAGCCTCTGAATTCATTTACGCAGTTATTTTGAAATTGAGTATTGATAAACTGAAAACTTGCTAAGTAGTATTACAACTGTTTTTTACCTTGGTTTTTGAAGATTTCAATCGTTGTTTGGTGTGGTTTACTCGGGGGGGTAAATTTTTATTTGCTCAAGTAATAAGGAAATCGCCTATTGGTGGACTGCTATCCTGTAGAGCATCTTTACATATACTTTAGTATTTACATCTTAAGAAGGGGTCCCAAAATCCGATATGAATCTAGATTTTCCAGACAAATTTTTTACAGCCTAGCTTTTAAGGATTATATTAATAATGTGTATGCATTTGATATCTTCGTTGATATTCATTCCTGTTTGTTTTATAGGTGATACACCTAAATTTGTATTTCAGTAGTTCACATAATCTTAATTCTTAAAGAGTGTGGTTTTTTGTGGTAATCAAAAATAGAATTACCATGAAAAACAAATTATTACTTACAATTATCCTACTTCTTACTTGGGTAGGAGCACAAGCCCACTCAGGTGGGGTATGGATAGCCAATGATGGATGTGGTCATTGGTACGCCATTGTATTTCACTATCATAACAATAGTAGTGGAGGGTCTGTTTCTGGCTCTGCAAAAGCTGGACTTTATATTGACTACGACCAGGATGGTGTATTCAACGTGAATGGACAAACATACGCCTATACCAATGCTGCCGGTTTTACGACTAGCGATGGAGACTTTCAGAGATTTACTGATTGGATTAACCTTTCTGATAAGTCAATGTCAGCTAATGCATTTGCAAATAATGCAGCTACTCAAACTGAGGTGCTAAATTGGCTCAATGCTAATAAAAACTTTGGAAAAAATTACTCTTTAACTGTAGCCATAGATGCGGGAAACTATTCTAGTACATGGTACGAAGCATTAGTCGCACCAATTAAGCCCTTATCGCCTGGAGTTTATAAAACATCGACTTCAACCTCCTCAATGGTGGAAACTCCTGTTGGTTATACTAACCCATTTAACTTAAAATATACTCCTACTAATTTCACTGGAACTCTAACAACTCAGAGCACCTGTGGAGAGACTTTACAAATTGAAGCAAGTTTAACACAGACTTGTGTTGAAGAATATGGTTTGGTTTATTCCTTGACTAACCAATTACCTTCAGTAGGGGATGCAGACGCAACAAAACAAGTATTATGGAATGGTGTCGCCACTGATTTTACCAATGAGGCACTTGACTATACCGTAAATGTAGATGCAGCAGATGAATTTAAAGATCATTACCTAAGAACATACTATTTACAAAATGTGTCGGGGACTTATTTTTATGTTTATTCACCATTGATTACTGCCATGCCTTTGGATCCCGACTTAGATTGTGACGGTGATGGAATATCAAATGGCCAAGAGTTAGATACATCTGATACTAATAAAGATACTGATGGTGATGAAATACCTGATTACCGAGATCAAGATTCCAATAATGATGGGACTTCCGATAGTGAAGATACAGGAGCTCCCGATTGTGATGAGGATGGTGTTAAGGATTTTCAAGATTTAAATAATGATCCAGAGATTCAGTCACAGCCTTCCAATGCTTCTGCGTGTGACCTCAGCAACGCAACTTTCAGTGTAACTGCTACGGGAGGAGGATTATCCTATCAGTGGCAAGTGAATGAAGGGTCGGGTTTTGTGGATTTAGTAAATGATGACACTTACAGTAATACATCAAGCAGTACATTGAATATCTCTGCGGCCACCGTGGGTATGGATGGCTTCCTCTACAGATGTGTTATTAATTCTTCTTCATGTAATACTTCTTCAACTTCCGAGAATGCAAGCTTAACCATCAATTTTGCTAGTGCGCCTGTATCAACGGATATCACATATAATCTTGATGAAACAGCTGCCGCTTTAAGCACACATATTACAGGTCAAAATTTGACTTACTATGATGCTGAAAACGGAGGTACTGGTGTTGTTCATGAAATAACTCCTTCTACAAATAATGTTGGAGTTAGCGAATACTGGGTAAGTCAGACTGTTGATGGATGTGAATCCGCAAGGTCTAAAGTAACTGTAACTGTGGAATTTCCCTATGCATTAGGAGGTTCTGCTAGCGCAAAAAGCAGCTTGTTTGCTCTCAATAGTAAAGTTGATGAGTCTGTCACAATCACTGGTAGTGGTGATATAACAGACCCAAAAGTTTATGTTAACACGGGCTATCAAACTGGTGACAAGCTGCAATCAGGAATTGATTTGCCTTCAGGTATTTCAGCTAACTTTGACGCTAATAGCGGTAGTTTGAATTTCACCGGAACTGCTAGTGCAGCAGTTTGGCAAGAAATATTTAGAAATGTGATGTTCTCTTCTACTTCTTCAAATACGGATGACAGAACAATTGCATTTATTTTAGAGAATAGTATCAGCCTAAAAGTAAATGGCAAAGATCACTATTATCAATATATATCAGGTAGCAAAACGTGGGCTCAGGCAAAGACAGAAGCGGAAGCTATGACATTCTTAGGATTGCCGGGATACTTAGCGACAGTCACTTCGCAAAATGAAAATGACTTTATTGAAAATAAATTAGCTAGTGATGGGTGGATTGCAGGATCAGATGACCACAATTTCATAAATGCTGCAGTTGGTTCCACATTGTATGCAAGTCAAGCTAGTGCAGAAGGGAAATGGTATTGGGTGAGTGGACCAGAAAAGGGAGTAGCTATTTCAAACGGCAACGCTTCTCCAGTAGCAGTAGGGGATGCTTTTATTAATTGGAATCCAGGGGAACCAAATAATTCTTCGGGCGAACACTATATGCAATTATATTCCACGCAAAATGGAAAGTGGAATGATCTGCCTGGTGGATATAGCCTTAATGGCTTTGTGGTAGAATATGGAGGATACGAAGATGAAGAGTCGCCAAGTATCCTGCATAGCAGAGTTTTTTCATTTGACCAAGATGCAGATATTTCTATTACTGTAAATGACATTGATGAAAATAGTACAGCTGGTACAGTCTTAGATCAATTACATGTTTCCGGAATCGATGAGGACATGAATATTACTTTCGCATTGACCAGTGGCGAGGGTGATACTGACAACAATCTATTTTCAATAGTTGATGGCGAATTAGTTAGCAGCAGCAGTTTCGACTATGAAAGCAAATCAAGTTTAAGCATAAAAGTAAAAGCTTCAGATGAACTTGGAGGCAGTTTTGAAAAAGTATTAGTTATTTCGGTCAATAATCTTAATGATAATGCACCAATAATCGCTGCTAATCAGTCATTTGATATTGATGAGAATAGTGCAGAAAACACGGTAGTAGGAACTGTTTCAGTAAGCGATGCAGACGGCAGCACTACTTATGAAAACTGGACGATCACATCAGGCAATACGAACGAAGCCTTCCAAATAGATGAAAATACGGGCGAAATCTCAGTAAAGTCTACTGACTTGGATTATGAAGCAGTAGGTAATTACACTTTGACGGTAACTGTTCAAGATGGAGGGAACACTTCTGAAGCAGTTGAATTATCAATTGACATCAATAATTTGAATGACAATGCACCGGTAGTAGCTGAAAATCAGTCATTTGATATTGATGAGAATAGTGCAGAAAACACGGTAGTAGGAACTGTTTCGGTAAGCGATGCAGACGGCAGCATTACTTATGAGAACTGGACGATTACTGCTGGGAATACAAATGAGGCTTTCCAGATTGATGCCAATACAGGCGAGCTATCAGTAAAAACTAACGACTTGGACTATGAGGCAGAGGGTGCTTACACTCTTACAATAACAGTTCAAGATGGAGCTAATACTTCAGCAGCAGTTGATTTGACCATTGACATTAATAATCTTAATGATAATGCACCAGTAATTGCTGCAAATCAATCATTTAATATTGATGAGAACAATGCTCAAAATACGGTAGTGGGTACAGTTGCAGTAAGCGATGCAGACGGAGCAACTACTTACGAGAATTGGACTATTACGGCTGGAAATACGAACGAAGCCTTCCAAATTGATACCAATACCGGAGAAATCTCAGTAAAGACTACAGACTTGGATTATGAAGCAGTAGGTGCTTATACCTTAACTTTGACAGTTCAGGATGGAGCGAACACTTCTTCTGCGGTTGATTTGAGCATAGACATCAATAATTTAAATGACATTGCACCAGTAATTGCTGTAAATCAGTCATTCAATCTCGATGAGAATAGCACTCAGAATTCAGTAGTAGGAACAGTTGCGGTAAGCGATGCAGATGGCAGTACTACTTATGAAAACTGGACGATCACAGCAGGCAATACGAACGAAGCATTCCAGATTGATGCTAATACAGGCGAGATTTCAGTACAAACTACTGATTTGGATTATGAAGCAGTAGCTGCTTATTCTTTAACAGTATCAGTTGAAGACGGAGTAAATACTGCAGCAGCAGTGGATTTGACAATAGGGATCAATAACCTGAATGATAATGCACCGGTAATCGCTGCTAATCAGTCATTCGATATAGATGAAAATAGTGCTCAAAATACAGTAGTAGGTGCTGTTGCGGTAAGCGATGCAGATGGCACGACTACTTATGAAAACTGGACCATCACAGCGGGCAATACCAACGAAGCCTTCCAGATTGATGCCAATACCGGTGAGCTATCCGTAAAAACTACTGACTTGGATTTTGAAGCAGTGGGAGCTTATACTTTGACGGTAACAGTTCAAGATGGAGCAAATACTTCTGAAGCAGTAGAATTGACCCTTGAAGTGAACAATCAAAATGACAATGCCCCGATAATCTCTGCTAATCAGTCATTCGATATAGATGAAAATAGTGCTCAAAATACAGTAGTAGGTTCTGTTTCGGTAAGCGATGCAGACGGCACGACTACTTACGAAAACTGGATCATCACAGCAGGTAACACCAACGAAGCCTTCCAGATTGATGCAAGTACTGGAGAAATCTCAGTAAAGACTACTGACTTGGATTATGAAGCAGTGGGTAATTACACTTTGACGCTAACAGTTCAAGATGGAGCGAATACATCAGCAGCAGTTGAATTATCAATTGACATCAATAATTTGAATGATAATGCACCGATAATCGCATCTAATCAATCATTCGATATAGATGAAAATAGTGCTCAAAATACAGTAGTAGGTTCTGTTTCAGTAAGCGATGCAGACGGAACGACTACTTATGAAAACTGGATCATCACAGCGGGTAACACCAACGAAGCCTTCCAGATTGATGCAAGTACTGGAGAAATCTCAGTAAAGACTACTGACTTGGATTATGAAGCAGTGGGTAATTACACTTTGACGCTAACAGTTCAAGATGGAGCGAATACATCAGCAGCAGTTGAATTATCAATTGACATCAATAATTTGAATGATAATGCACCGATAATCGCAGCAAATCAGTCATTCGATATTGATGAAAACAGTGCTGAGAATTCGGTAGTAGGATCAGTTTCTGTAAACGATGCAGACGGTAGCACTACTTATGAGAACTGGACGATTACAGCTGGCAATACGAATGAGGCTTTCCAGATTGATACCAATACCGGTGAGCTATCAGTAAAAGCTACTGACTTGGATTATGAAGCAGTAGGTTCTTATACTTTGACCTTAACAGTTCAAGATGGAGCGAACACTTCAGCAGCAGGAAATGTACTAGTTAAAATCAATAACTTGAATGATAATGCACCAGTAATCACAGCGAATCAAAGCTTTAGCATAAATGAAAATTCAGTAGAAAATAGCTTAGTGGGTACTGTAAAAGCCACAGATGCGGATGGTACCCAACAACAATTTACATGGAATCTAATTAGTGAAGAAAATGAAAAGGCTTTTGCTATTGATGCAAACAATGGAATTATCAAAGTATTGAATTCTTCTTTGCTTGATGCAGAAAGAAAGACTCAATTTGTAGCAGAGGTAATCGCTAGTGATGGTGTTCATCAATTCAGTTCTGAAATAACCATCAATGTTTTAAATATCAATGACAACGAACCTGGAATTGCTGAAAATCAAAGCTTCACAATTGAAGAGAATTTATCTGATGAGACTAATATAGGTCAAATAGTGGCTTCAGATGCAGACGCGGCATCCGTACTTGGGAATTGGGAAATTTTGAGCGGCAATACTGATGATGCATTCGAATTAGATCCAAACACGGGGGTTTTGAGTGTAAATAATAGTGCTGCATTGGATTTTGAAACTAGAAGTACTTACACATTAAATGTGAAAGTAACCGATGGTGAACTAGAAAGTAATGTAGCAGTAATTGCTATTCAAATAACAGATTTGAATGATTTAGCGCCTATAATTGAAAATAATATAAGTTTCTCTATTGCAGAAAATGAGCCAATAGGAACTGAGTTAGGAATGATTAGAGCTACTGATAAGGATGGTAATACTGAACTGACCAATTGGACAATAATTTCAGGTAACGATCAAAATGCATTTAGCATAAATGAGAATACTGGTTTGCTTCTAGTTAATAATTCCGGTGCGCTAGATTATGAAAAAGTAAATCAGTTCACTTTAGGAATTACTGTTTCGGATGGAATAAATACTAGTAATGTAAGCGAGATTAGTGTTGCAATTGAAAATGTCAATGATAATGCACCATCATCATTAAGTTTAAGCAATACTCAACTACATGAAGAAGACGCAAGCGGAACAGAAGTAGGGTATTTCACCACTGCTGATGCAGATGTAATTGATAATTTTACCTATCAACTGGTGAGCGGAGAAGGGGATGATGATAATGATTATTTTCAAATAATTGATGATGAATTATTCACAAATAAACCATTGGATTTCGATTATAATAGCAGGCTGAAAATACGAGTAAGAACAGAAGATAGTGGTGGCAATGCATTTGAAGCTAATTTCAGCATCACCGTGACGGCTAATATGGAAATCGAACTAAGTATTCCAACGGCTTTCACACCCAATGGCGATGGAAGCAATGATACTTGGGAAATCGATAGAATGGGCAATTACCCTAAGAGTACTATTAGAATTTATAATAGTGATGGAATTGAGGTGTTCAAAAATACTGGATACACCCAACAGTGGGATGGCTACTATAATGGAAAATTAATGTCTATTGGTAATTATTACTACATCATTCAACTTAATGATAGCACTGGTAAGGTTTATAAGGGCAGTGTAATGATCATTAAATAATCACTTTAAATGAAGATGTGAAATCAATATGGAAATTCAGCTTCGATTTTGAAATACAATCGAAGTTGAATTTCTAACAAAGATTCCATATCACCATAAAAATATAAATAAGATAATCATGAAAAAAATCATCATATTAATCGTAATAAATGCTTTATCAATTGGATTGATAAAGGCACAAACAAACCCTCTGTTGGGTCAATACATTCAAAATTTACCTGCTTATAACCCTTCATTGGCGGGGGTGAATGACTTTCTGGATATTAATGCTGGTTTTCGCCAACAATGGGTTGGTTTTCAAAAAGCGCCACAAACTAATTATCTGAGTGCTTATAGTACCTTGAAGTTTGATGGAGACAAAGAAAGAAGCGAATTTGCACAATCCTTAAAGCATGGAGTCGGAGGATTTGTGATTTTACAAAATCAGGGCTACTACAGACAATCTGAGGTGTCCTTTACCTATGCTGTTCATGTTCCTGTGTTTAAAGGAACTTATTTTTCCTTGGGTTTGTCGCCAAGTTTTTACAATAATCAAATTGATTTATCGGATTTATGGGTGAAAGATCAGTCCTCAGACGAAACTTACCAATCGGTAATGGAAAATGGGTATTCCAATACGTTTTTACACACTAATTTTGGGATTTCTTTGTACTCACCTGATTATTATGTTTCCTATAGTTTAATGGAAGCCTCCGAATTACAACTGAGTGGTAATGAAGAAACCAAAAATAATATCAGTAACGGCAGGCATCATATTATGGGAGGTTATCGATTTCAAATTAATAAAGACTTTGACATCATTCCCAATACGTTTGTCAGGCTTGATCAAGCAAGACCTGCTTTTTACGAACTGGGAGTCCGTTCTCAATATCAAGGAAATCTTTGGGCTGGGCTTTCCTACAGAAATGATAATACTTTGGTTAACATGTTGGGTATTCATTTTAAAGAAAAATACAAAATAGGATATGCCTTCGAATATAAATGGGGAGAGGTTTCTCAATACAACAGTGGTTCACATGAAGTTGTGCTAGGAATAAGATTGTTTGACCAGAACAAGCCAGGTATAAGTATGTGGTAATACTTATTTTTGATAAATCAGAAAAGCCGGACACAATGTATTCGGTTTTTCTTGGTTTAATTATTTGAGCGGAGCAATGAGTACACTTTCACCATAAAAATAAATCGAATTCAGCTAAATCACCTAATGAAGAGGTGAAAGTATACCTGACTTTTCAAAATTTCCGATGATTTATAACTTAAATTCAAGATGTTTACAGGAACCGGTTAATATCAGGATCTTATTGTGATCCTAGTAAAATGGTTCTAATTAAACTTTTAAAACATTGTATTTTAGAAATAATAATTATTTGCGGCTTTCCTATTTTCTCTTTTTAAACATTTTAGTTTTTTGCTTTAAAATTCGTACTTTATATTCTAGCGACTGAAAGCTAGGTCTGAGAAGTGGCCACGCTAGTCAGAATTATAACTGTGGATCCTTAAGAATTAACTGTTTATTAAAGATGAAAAAGCCTGATTACAGCAATTTTTTCTATTTTAATCCGCTTCCCTCATTGACGTATGATGTGGATGATCTTCATATTCTTGATGTTAATAAGGCAGCCATTGATCATTATGGATATTCACAAAAAGAATTCCTTGCACTTACTATAAAAGACCTACGACCGCCAGAAGAAGTTCCCAAGCTTATCAAGGCCCTTTTAAATACAAAAAGAGTAGAAGGAAATATCTATATCGGCATATTTACTCACATCAAAAAGGATGGCACGCTTATTCAAATGGAAGTCAACGGGCACAAGCTTGATTTCAACGATCGTCAATGTATGCTAGTGGTTTGTCAGGATGTAACCGAGCAAAAGCAGAAGGAACAGCAAAAAGAATTATTGGCGGATATCAGTTTGGATTTTTCCTCTGCAAGTGACCTGTTTTCTGCTTCAAATGCCTTATGCAAAACCATGTGTGAATATGGTCAGTTTGACTTTGCGGAATTATGGCTGCCTAATATTGAAAATACCCTTGTTCAATTAATTGCCAAAACCTCTGCATCTCCTCAAGCAAATGACTTCTATAAATTAAGTGACAATGTTAGGTCATTTAGACTTGGAGAAGGACTGCCTGGCGCAGTATGGGAAAAAAGATCAACATTGTTATGGAACGGTATCAACAAGAAATCTCAATTTTCACAACAAAAGGCAGCAGAAAAAGCAGGCATACAAACTGCATTGGGTATTCCTCTAAGATTAAACGATCAAATTGTAGGAGTGCTTCTGATAGGGACTCAGAACAAAGCGAATTATTTGAAAAAATACATCCAGCTTTTTGAAGAACTTGAACATTTTATAGGATCAGAAATAAACCGTAAGAGGCTGGAAAATGAATTAAGCCATTTATATGATGCAATTCCTGATATAGTGAGCGTAGGAGATTTTAAAGGACGATTCTTACGCATTAACCAAGCAGGTTGTGAGCTCTTAGGGTATGAAGAAGAAGAGATCCTTTATCAGAGCTTAGAGAAATTTATTTACCCAGATGATTTGCATAAAGCCTATAAAGAATTGGAGCGACTAGAAGCAGGCGAGAGTAATTTTGGATTTGATGTACGCTTTTTAACAAAATCAGGCGAATTGATATGGTTGAGCTGGTGCTGCAAAGCAAATGTTGATGAAGGGCTGATTTATTCTTCAGCTAAGAATATTACTCAAGAGAAAAAGTTAAGCCAGCTCAATAAACAAGCAAGTGATCTGGCCAAAGTTGGAAGCTGGGAATATGATTTCATCGAAGATGATCTTTTTTGGTCGGAAGAGGTACACCGGTTGCACAAAACGGATCCAAATTCTTTTAACCCAACTATTGAACGCGCAATTGATTTTTATAGGGAAGAACATAAATCATTTGTTGAAGATCAAATTTACAAAAGTATCAATGAAGGAGTTTACTTAGATTATGAAGCTGCTATAATATCAACTAGAAACGAAGAACGATGGATCAGGGTAATAGCTAGCCCCGAGTACATTGAAGGAAAATGCGTGAAGTTGATTGGCAGTTTTCAGGATATCACTGATCGCAAGGAAGCAGAATTAGGAGTAGTTAGAAGTGAAGAAAAGTTCAGGACTATTTTTGATATTGCTACCTTGGGAATAGCACAAGTTGATCCTTTAACAGGAAAAATCAGCTTAGCTAATTCCTATTACGAAGCTATTACTGGTTATAACGTTGATGAGCTCTTGAATATGTCTTTTGTGGAACTTACGCACCCAGATGACAGGGAGAAGGATTGGGAATTATTCAGTAAAGCAGCTCATGGAGAAGGGGAATATAGAAATGAAAAGCGTTATGTAAAAAAAGACGGGACTATTGTTTGGGTCCGCCTACACGTAGCCTTCATTAGAGATGAAAAAGGGAAGCCCCTTAAAACGGTAGCAATTTGCGAAGACATCACTGACCGCAAGGAAGCTGAAAGCCGACTGCAAAATTTATCGGACAATATACCTGGCGTAGTCTATCAATACTTTATTCACCCCGCTGGCAAACATGAATTTAAATATGTGAGTAGGGGAGCAGAGAAAATTTGGTCCTATAGTCCTGAAGCAGTCACAAAAGACCTTGATTTGGTCTGGAATCAAGTAAAAGATGGAGGTGATTTTCAGGCAGTAAAAAAAAGCATCACAGACTCAATAGATAATCAATCGAAGTGGTCTATGAGATATAGAATTATTAGGCCCGATGGCGAAAAGCGCATTATCCAGGGTCTAGGAACCCCTGAGTTTTTCGGAGACGGAACAGTGGTATATAATTCTGTAGCGCTGGACATTACGGAAGAAGTAAAAAACGAAGAACTATTGGAGCTGGCAACTGATTTGGCCAGAATTGGTAGCTGGGAAATTGATATGGTGCATGATAAATTATACTGGTCAGACACCGTTTACGAGTTGCACGAGATAGATCCTGATTCCTTTGAGCATGATCTTCAAGAAAGCATCAATTTCTATAGGAAAGATTTTCGTCAGTTGGTGAATGAAAGAATAACGAAAGCGATAGAGACCGGTAAAGGTTTCGATTTTGAAGCGGTAATTATTACAGCTAAAAAACAGGAACGTTGGGTGCGGGTCATCGGGAATGCGGAATTCATAGATGGAAAATGTCAGCGTGTGTACGGAAGTTTTCAGGACATTCATGAGCGGAAAATCACAGAGGCACAAAAGAATAGTTTATTGGAAACTTTGGAAAATAGCTTGAATGAAATTTATATGTTTGAGCCTACATCACTACAGTTTAGTTATGTCAACAGAGGAGCCTTACTAAATATCGGCTATTCAGAACGCGAAATGAAGTCACTTACTCCCATTGATCTGAAGCCAGAGTTTACAGAAGCATCTTTTGTTAAGTTGGTTGCACCTCTGATCAATAATGAAAAAGAGAAAATTGTTTTTTTCACAAACCACAAAAGAAAAAATGGAAGCCTTTATCCTGTTGAAGTACATCTACAATTAGTGACAGAAACCTACAAAAAAACATTTTTAGCAATTATACTTGATATAACAGAGAGAAGAAAAGCTGAAGAAAAACTTATTGAACTAAATGATTCTTTAAAGAAATATACTAATGAATTAGAATTGACTAATCAGGAGTTAGAGCAATTTGCTTATATCGCTTCTCATGATTTACAAGAGCCTTTAAGAATGGTAACTAGTTTCATGGATTTATTAAAGAGAAAATATGAAGATCAGCTAGATGATAAAGCACTTCAATATATTGGTTTTGCTACTGATGGAGCTAAGCGTATGAAAACGATCATATTGGACTTATTGGATTACTCTAGGGCTGGGAAATTGAATATGTCTCAAGTGAAGGTCAGCACGAAAAAAATTGTAGATGACTACAAAATATTAAGAAAAAAGGCAATCAGCGAAAAAAATGTTAGGCTGGAGGTTTATAATTTACCTACTGTAAAGTCTTATCCAGCACCCTTGACCCAAACGATCCATTGCTTACTTGATAATGCCATTAAATATTCAAGAAAGGGAGTACGTCCAATTATAAAAATTGATGCCGAAGAACTTGACGGTTTTTGGCAATTTAAAGTGGAAGACAACGGAATAGGAATTGAACCTAAGTTTTTTGAAAAGATTTTTATTATTTTTCAAAGGCTTCATAATAGAGATGAATTCTCTGGTTCTGGTATAGGTTTGGCTATTGCTAAGAAACATGTAGAATCCTGGGGAGGAACTATTCGATTAGAATCAACTAGAGGGGAAGGCTCTACATTTTACTTTACTATACCAAAAGCTTGATGAGAAATATTTGGCAAAAATATAAGGATACTATTAGAAGGAATTGTTCTCTAAGCAATGTAGAATCTGGAGACAGTGTAAATTATTGGCGAAACACCTTGTTTTCCACCACCATGATTTTTGTACTGCCTCTTTGTTTCGTTGCGTTAGTCCCGTCTTTGTTTTTAATCACATTTGAAAATAAAGAGTATATAACATTACTGCATTTTGTCACTATTGGCCTTATGCTATTTATTGCATTTGCGCCAAGCGTTAAAGTAAAGGTGAGGAAATTGATTTTTTCTTTAACCGTATATGCTTTTGCCGCCATGTTAAATTTTTTTACCTCGCCTTCTTCAGGTTCGGTTTTGATTTACTTCTATGCAGCATGTGTTTTCTCTATCATTATCTTTGACAATAAGTATGCTTATTGGTGGAGTCATCTCGTATTGTTAATATCGGTAATGTTTGGTCTTATTATACATTTCGAGTTTTGGGATTTTGAGTATAATGTTGATATGAGTTCTGTCAATGAATGGGTTGCCGTTAGTTCTAATGTTATTTTCGTTTGCTACCTGTCATCAGCGCTCATTCCTAAAATTTTCATTGGATTAGAAAACCATATCAATGAGCAGAACAGACTAAGGAATGAACTTGAGAAAAGTCAGGATGCATTACAGCTTAAGAATGCTGAACTTGAGGAATATGTATTTGTGGCATCCCACGACCTGCAGGAGCCTTTAAGGCTGGTATCTAGTTTTATGGATAAACTGAATACCAAATATCAAGGTCAGTTGGATGAAAAGGCACTCCAATATATCCATTTTGCTTCAGAAGGGGCAACACGGATGAAGCAGATTATCCTGGATTTGTTGGATTATTCAAGAGCAGGCAGAACAACTGAATCTCTTGAAAAGGTTGATGTGAATCAATTAGTCTCAGATTTTATAGACTTAAGAGCAAAAGTTATCTCTGAAAAATCGGTAACTATTGCTGCAGATGAATTGCCAGTTTTGCATGTCAGAAAAGATGGGTTTACTCAGGTACTGCACTTGCTACTAGACAATGCCATTAAATACTCAAAAGAAGGAACAGCTCCTCAGCTCGAAATTGATGCAACAGAAAAAATAGAGGGATGGCGCTTTTCAATTAAAGATAATGGTATTGGAATTGACCCTAAGTTTTTCGATAAAATATTTCTAATATTTCAACAACTGCATAACCGTAATGAATATGGAGGTACAGGTGTCGGCTTATCTCTTGCCAAGAAACATGTAGAATCTTGGGGAGGTAAGATATGGGTTGAATCTAAAAAAGGTAGGGGCGCAATTTTTTATTTTACTGTGCCAAAGTAATTTATTATCTGTAATTTTACGTCTGTTAATCATCCACCTTCATAGAATTGGCACGAAGCCAAATTTTTGCTTATCTTGAATATGCTCATTCGAGCAACTTTTTATATTCATTGACAAAAGGTGCTGCCATTTTATGAAATGTAACATTGTAATTTTAGATCAATATGAAACCAGCTAATATTTTGTTAGTAGAAGATAATGAAGGGGATATAATTCTTACTTTAGAAGCATTTGAAGAAAGCAAAATTAAAACAGAAATCAATGTTGTTAAAAATGGCGAGCAAGCTTTAGATTATGTTTTTCAAAGAGGAGAATACTCCAATGCGGCAAGGCCCGATTTAATTCTTCTTGATATCAATATTCCCATTTATAATGGCCATGAGGTTTTAAAGAGCATAAAAGAGAATAAAGATTTGAAAAAAATACCTGTGGTAATGTTAACTACTTCTTCCAATCCCAAGGATATTGATAAGGCTTATGAAAACCACAGCAATAGTTACGTCAAAAAGCCTTTAGACATGGACGATTTTTTAAAAGCAATACTTCGAATAGAGGAATTCTGGCTTCAATTATCGACCCGTTCCTCTTCATAATAGGAATGGAGATAAAGAAATACCTGATAAAATTGCTACCTCAATTATAGATGGTAATGAAGGGGATATTGTTCTGTTGAGTCTTTCCTGTATGAGAAATTTCAACAGATAGTTACTAAACTCAGGAAGGACAACAAAGATATGAAAACTGCTTAGGATGGTTGGTGCTCATTACTGGTAATATTTCTTTTTGAATTCTTTTGTGTGAAGTAATAACTCTTGCGTCCTTACACAAAGATAATTGATTAACTTTCCGATTCCTGCGAGTATCTATTTCTTCACTGAAATAATCATAAAATAAATCAGAATGATGTTTTACTTCCGTGACACTAAAAATATCAACAATACGCAGTAAGCCCTCTTGATTAGTTCACGAATTTCTCTATTAAATAAATCTGTCTTCTGCAATTAATCCTACGAGCATTAATCCTGTAAGGAATATCAGATCTAAAACCAGTATGAATTGGAAGTTCGTTCGCAGTATCAAGGGAATCTATGGGCCGGGCTGACCTGAAATTATAAAACATTTGTTAGGAGTACATCTTAAGGGGAAATACGAAATAGACTAAGTATTTGAATATATATTGGGAGAAGTTTCTCAATACAATAATGTTTTATTGATATTACTTGAAAACAAATAGAATAAAAAACCCCTTAAAACTGAATTTAAGGGGTTTTTGTGAGTATTTAAACTCTAATAGTCGGGGTGGCAGGATTCGAACCTACGACCTCCTCGTCCCAAACGAGGCGCGATA
>NZ_CAXBEQ010000006.1:0-277267 GCF_963974845.1 uncultured Marivirga sp. | reverse complement strand
CTCCTGACGGAGGAATGCACCCAGCTCATATTCATGCTAATTCTGCAGCTATTGGTGGTGGAATTATTTATACTTTCAATCCCGTAAACGGAAATACTGGAATGAGTATGACAGACACTAGAGATGACGGTGATGGAAATACTTTTACCTATAATGAGGTCTTAGAAGTAGACGGTTATGTGAATGTGCATTTAAGTGCTGATGAATTAGGAACAATTGTGGCTCAGGGTGACATTGGTTCCAACGAACTGACAGGTGAGTCCAAAACTTATAATTTAGCAGAAAGAGCAGTTGATGGTATTTCAGGTACAATCACGTTCGAAGAGAGAATCAATGGATTTGCTTTAGCTACAATTTCACTAGATGGAACTCCTGACGGAGGAATGCACCCAGCTCATATTCATGCTAATTCTGCAGCTATTGGGGGTGGAATAATTTTTACCTTTAACGCGGTAAATGGTTCAACCGGTATGAGTATGACCGATACAAGAGATGATGGGGCAGAAAACAGTTTTACATTTTCTGAAATTTTAGAAGTTGATGGATATGTTAATGTTCATTTAAGTGCTAATGATTTGGCAACTATTGTTGCTCAAGGTGATGTAGGCTCTAATGAATTAACCGGAGAATCTATTACATATCCGTTGGAAGAAAGAGCAGTTGATGGCATCTCAGGAACAATTACCTTCGAAGAGAGAATCAACGGATTTGCTTTAGCTACTATTTCACTAGATGGAACACCTGATGGTGGAATGCACCCTGCTCATATTCATGAGAACTCCGCTGCAGAAGGTGGGTCTATAATTTATACATTTAACTCTGTAAATGGAACAACCGGCTTGAGTATGACCGATACAAGAGATGACGGAGCAGAAAACAGCTTTACTTATGATCAGGTTTTAGGTGTGGACGGCTATGTGAATGTTCACTTAAGTGTCGAGGACTTAGCAACAATTGTCGCTCAAGGAAACATCGGAGCTAATTTTACTGAGTAAATACATATATTTCTGTAAAGAAAGTGGCTGTAATTAATTTTATAGCCACTTTTTTATTGTAACTGTAAAAAGAAATTACTTCTATATTTATTTAGACAGTAAATTTCGAAGACCTAACAAAGCAATGATACTACCCGCAATCAATGAGGTATAGTACCAAGCCTCACTCATTCTATATGAATTTTCATCTAAAAGATCATTTACTTTCTCTCCAATTGGGGCATTTGGGCTGTGGTCTATTGCCCAATAAATCACAAACGCTCCGATAGCTACTAAAACTATCCCTTTTAAAAGTCCTTTTTTCATAGTTAAAAAAATATTGGTTTTCGCAATGTAATGAATTTTTACAGAAAAAATAAGGTCATATTAGTTGCTGCATTTTAAATAATTTAAATTTATAGTATATTTATGATATTAGATTGAAACTAATTTTTTGCCCGAACGATAAGACCTGAAGATATGTCAAAGAAAGTGAAAAATGTGCCTTGCGACTTGTGCCTAAGCAGGCGTAAGTCCATGTTTAATGGAGTGCCAAATGACGCATTATGTGTGTTAAGTGAGCACAAAAGTACCTTGGCGCATAATAAGGGTCAGGTATTATTTCTGGAAGGTACTCAACCTATGGGGTTGTTTTGCATTAGTGAAGGAAAAGTAAAAATATTTAAAACAGATGATTCTGGTCGGGAACAAATTGTTCGCTTAGCTCAGGAGGGTGATTTTTTGGGCTATAGAGCCTTGCTATCAGGCGAGAATTATAATTCTTCTGCCACCATTTTAGAAAATGCTAAGGTATGTTTTATACCGAAAAGTAGTTTTACAGATCTAATTTCTAAAGATAAAGAATTCCAAAATAAGTTAATGCAGGCTGTTTGTCATGATTTGGGAGTTATGGAACAAAAAATGGCAGATATGGCAAACAAAACCGTACGTCAAAGATTAGCCACTACCTTATTGATGCTAAAAAGTTCTTACGGAATTGATGGTGATGAAAAATCCGAAATTGATATTGCTTTAACTAGAGAAGATTTAGCAAAAATCGTTGGGACAGCAACAGAAACCCTCATCCGTCTCTTATCTGATTTCAAAAAAGATGGATTAATTGATTTGAACGGAAAAAAAATCAGCATTTTGGATGAGAAAGGAATTGCCAAAGAAATAGACTTATTTGCTTAATCCGACAATTCCTGAACTAATATCACATCATTAGGCTTATGTCTGCTGATATTTGTAATTTTGTGCTATGCAAGAGAAAGCCGTTCATATAGAGAAGGAAGTTATTGAGGTCAACCTTAGCAAAAGGGATATTAGAAAAATGTCCATTGATGCTATTGCAGATGATTTAACCAAATCAGGGGAAAAGGCCTTCAGAGCCAAGCAAATCTATGAATGGCTTTGGGTAAAATCAGCCTCCACCTTTGAGGAAATGACCAATTTATCTAAAAACTTAAGAGAATGGCTTGAAGAAAACTACTGCATCAATAGAATTACTATTGCCTCTAAACAACTAAGCTCAGACAGAACAATCAAAGTGGCTTTCCGTCTTCACGATGGCAATGAAGTGGAAGGTGTGCTGATTCCTACTGAAAACAGAATGACCGCTTGCGTCTCTTCGCAAGTGGGCTGCTCACTAAGCTGTAAATTTTGTGCCACAGGTTACCTAAAAAGGATGCGTAATCTGGAAGCAGCCGAAATTTACGACCAAGTAGTTATGATAAAAGAGCTAGCTGAAACTCATTACGACATGCCACTTTCAAACATAGTTTATATGGGCATGGGCGAACCGCTCTTGAATTATAAAAATATGATGGAGTCGATTGAGCACATCACCTCTGAAAAAGGCCTGTTCATGTCTCCTAAACGGATAACTGTCTCCACTGCAGGCATTTCCAAAATGATTAAGAAATTAGCAGACTATGATGCTAAATTTAATCTAGCACTCTCTTTACATGCTGCAAATGATGAAAAACGGAGTACGATTATGTCCATTAATGACAGTAATAATCTACCTGTGTTGAGAGAAGCTTTGGAATACTATTACAATAAAACCAAAAACAGAGTCACATTTGAGTATTGTGTATTCAATAATTTTAATGATAGTTTGGAGGATGCCAAAGAATTGTGGCAATTTACCAAATATGTGCCGGCCAAAGTCAATCTGATCGAATACAATCCAATAGATCAAGCAGACTTTACCAATACAGAAGAAGATAAGCTAGATCGATTTGCTGCCTTTCTTGAAGAAAGAGGGGTAATTGTAAATGTTAGAAGAAGCCGGGGAAAAGACATTGATGCGGCTTGTGGACAATTAGCGAATAAGCATTAAAGTAAAACGTAAAAAGACCTACTTTACTGTAAATTATAACTTTTCAAGTCTTTTTCCGTCCCATAAATCTCCAAATTCCAGACAGTCATAACTATATCGGTTAAAATTTAAACCGAATATATTTTCATTTGTGTATATTTTCATAAATTTGGATTTAAAGCAAACCGAATTTTATGAATATACTGTACTTTTCATCGATAAAGGGATTGATTTCACCCCTATTAAGCACAAATATTGCAAATTCAACCGTTGTGCCTTCTGAAATAAACCTAGAGATACTAACTGTAAACAATTTATGGATGATGCTTTGCATTGCATTGGTTTTCATCATGCATTTAGGATTTGCTTGTGTTGAAGCAGGTTTCACTCAATCCAAAAATACAGTAAACATTCTTTTTAAAAATACTTTAACTCCAGCAATAGGTTTAGTATCCTACACCATCATTGGGTTTAATCTAATGTATCCTGAATTTGCAAATGGCCCGGGTTGGTTTGACTTCAATGGCTTCTTCTTAGATGATTTTGCTGGATTAGATTATAATCAAAACTATACCTATTGGACTGATTTCCTTTTCCAGGCCATGTTTGCGGCTACAGCTGCCACCGTAGTTTCTGGAGCAGTTGCAGAAAGAATTAAGATTTCCGCTTATTTTATTTTCACGATCATATTTGTCGGTTTCGTTTACCCTGCTATTGGGAGTTGGAAATGGGGTGGCGGTGCTCTTGACGCTATGGGTTTTTATGATTTTGCAGGGTCCACCTTAGTTCATTCTGTTGGCGGATGGGGCGCACTTGCGGGAATTATAGTGCTAGGTCCTAGAATAGGAAAATATTTAAACGGCAAAGTAATTGACAAAGAGGGATCAAGTGTTCCGTTGGCAACAATTGGTGTATTTCTATTATGGTTTGGCTGGTTCGGTTTTAATGGCGGTTCGGTTCTTTCAGCTGAGCCACAGGCCACTTCACTAGTCATTATGAATACATCCTTAGCTGCTGCCGCTGGTGCCTTGGGAGGCTTTTTAATGGGATATATCACATTCAAAAGGCTAGACCTAGGCATGGTTCTGAATGGAACTTTAGCTGGGTTGGTTGGAATTACTGCTGGTGCAGATTTAATGACACCAGGCTTATCACTTTTAATAGGCTTTATTGCTGGAAATTTAGTGGTGCTTTCTGCGATAGGATTGGATAAACTAAAATTAGATGATGCGGTTGGGGCAGTTTCCGTCCATTTATCTTGTGGTATATTTGGAACATTGGCGGTTGGAATGTTCGGAGCAAAGGCAGGTTGGGATCAATTCTTAAATCAACTAATTGGAGTGGGAGTTTGTGGTGCTGCTGCTTTTGGTAGCGCAATTATTTTGTTCTACCTATTAAAGAAAACAATCGGACTACGTGTTTCAAAGGAACATGAAGAACAAGGACTAGATAGCCATGAGCATGGCATAAGAGGATACACTATAACTTATGAATAGCATTTCATCACTTATCCAAGGTTTTAGCACTTTGGATAAGTTTCTATTCTGCTCCTAACAATTGTACACACAACTGATTAGGGCCTGGGTAGAACTCAATAAAAAGTGAGTCTGCAGCCATCTTTTTTTCCTTTGCATATAACTTTAAATCTTGGAGCATATCATCAGGGGTCGGCATTGCTAAAACATTCGCTTCAATACATCCTTTTACAGAAGTAGGTCTCTTAAAAGTTCTTATCTCCCAATCATTTGGCATTTTGTATATTGGCTCATCTCCTACCTCAACGCCTATGAAATTGTGAACCGCGGCTGTCTTAGAATCAGCTTCACCATAATAAACAATTGCAATTGAGGATGCGGTCGCTTCAGATTCCACTAAATTTCTAGCCTGCATAAACAGCGTTTGTAAACTATCGCTTCCTACTTTCCCGATATATTCTGTCCCAGCAATATGTACCAGAACATCCTCTTCAATCGATTTTTCAACCGTTTTAAATCCTCCTAAAAATGCATAGATTATTACAGAGATAACGATAAGCGGAATTATGATATAAAGTGCCTTTTTCATTATTTTATTATATTAATTGAACATCTACTCTAAAGTAATTATTATTTAAGATTAATGTTCTTCATTGAATTTGAAAGCATTAATCATAAAAAAAAGCATACACGTCTTGCATATGCTTTCTTCAAAAGAATTTAAAAGCGTAGAATTTTACAAGCCAAAAGCATTTTTCACCTTATCTACGTAATCCAATTTTTCCCAAGTAAATAATTCAACCTCCTGAGAGAAAACTTCTCCATTGCTGGCATTAAAGTGCTTATTTACTTTTTGTGGTTCTCTACCCATATGCCCGTAAGCAGCAGATTCGCTATACATTGGATTTCTTAATTTCAGTCGTGTTTCAATTGCATAAGGACGCATATCAAAAATCTCAGAAACCTTCTTGGCTATTTCCCCATCTGTCAAGTCGACCTTCTTACTTCCATAAGTGTTCACATAAATTCCCATGGGTTCAACTACACCAATTGCATAAGAAACTTGAACTAATATTTCGTCAGCAACTCCAGCAGCTACCAGATTTTTGGCAATGTGACGAGTTGCATAAGCGGCAGACCTGTCTACTTTGGAAGGGTCTTTGCCAGAAAACGCTCCACCACCATGTGCACCTTTTCCACCGTAAGTATCTACAATGATTTTTCTCCCAGTTAATCCAGCATCACCATGTGGCCCGCCAATTACGAATTTTCCTGTTGGATTAATATGATATTTAATACTGTCACTGAACAATTTCTGCAATTCAGGCTTTAATTGAGCTTTTACTCTTGGAATCAAAATATTTATAATATCACTTTTGATTTTAGCCAACATTTTATCGTCATCATTATCAAAACCATCATGTTGAGTTGAGACTACTATTGCTACAATTCGTTGAGGAACATTATCATCAGAATATTCAATGGTAACTTGTGATTTTGAATCGGGCCTCAAATATTGAATATCATCATTCTCTCTTCTTAATTTAGCCAACTCCATTAATATTTTATGAGAAAGATCTAATGCCAGCGGCATATAATTTTCAGTTTCTTTGGTGGCATATCCAAACATCATTCCTTGATCTCCTGCGCCTTGCTCTTCTGGATTTCCTCTATCTACACCTTGGTTAATGTCTTGAGATTGTTCATGTATAGTAGAAATCACACCACAAGAATTTCCATCAAACATATACTCTCCTTTGGTATAGCCTATTCTATTGATCACGTCCCTAGCCACTTGTTGCACATCCACATAGGAATTACTGCGAACTTCACCACTTAAAACTGTTAAACCTGTTGTAACTAGCGTTTCACAAGCCACTTTCGATTGTGGATCAAAAGCCAAGAAATTATCTAGTAATGCATCTGAAATCTGATCGGCTACTTTATCAGGGTGTCCTTCCGAAACCGATTCTGAGGTAAATAAATAAGGCATAAGATTTTAATTTTTCAAGGGGCAAATTTAATAGACTATTTATAATTATTTTAGTTAATTACTGTTTTATGTCTGATAAATGTTAATTGTTTCCGAATAAAAAAATACATGGCGACTTATGTAAATCAGGTTTACTCTTTTTCCAGTTTTGGATCGTATCCGTTTTAATCATTTCGCCTACCCCATTAATATCTTTTGCAATACATAATTTCAGTTGAGGAGAACAAATTTTTACAATATCTTCCACTAACTGATTGTTTCGGTAAGGAGTTTCCATGAAAATTTGGGTCTGACCAGTCTTAAATGCAGTTTGTTCCAGTGCCCTGATGGCTTGAGTCTTTTCTTTTTTATCTATTGGTAAGTAGCCGGAGAAGGCAAAAGATTGCCCACTGAACCCAGATGCCATCAATGCAAGAAAAATGGAAGAGGGGCCAACCCATGGTTCAACTCTTATACCTTGTGCGTGTGCGTAAGAAACTGCCTTAGATCCAGGATCTGCAATGCCAGGACAGCCTGCTTCAGACATGATGCCAATAGATTTACCTTCAAAAAGCGGTTGCATTAAACCTGCTATTTCCGATTCTTCTGTTTTTTTACTCAATTCATGAAAGGTAATTTCAGGAATAGGTTTGGAAATATTCATTGCACTCAGACATCTTCTTGCTGTACGGATGTTTTCTACTAAGTAATAATCTAGGCTACTGCACAATTGTACTAGATCAGTCGGAAGGGATTTCGACTCTGTGTTTGGAGCAATCACTGTTGGAATTAAATATAGGACTCCTTTTTCCATATTTGCTTAAATCATTAAAGCTGTTAAAAGTAATTAGCTTACATCCACCTTTTATATTTGAAAACAGCTAAAGTAACCAAGGCAAATCCAATTATTAAAGACCAAAAATAAGCATAGCCGTATTCCCATTTAAATTCAGGTACGTTCTCAAAATTAATTCCGTAAACACCTGCAATAAAAGTTAGTGGAATAAAAACTACCGAAAAAATGGTCAGGGTTTTCATCACCTGATTTAATTTGTTACTAATTACTGATTGGTATAGATCACCTAAACTGGAAATAAAGTCTCTATATGTTTCAACAGAATCAATGGCTTGTATTGTATGCTCATAAACGTCTCTGATGAATATTCTGGTTTGCTTCCTTATAAGTTTAATTTCGTCTCTTTCTAGTTTGCTAATAACCTCTCGCAATGGCCATACCGATCTTCTAATATGAATTAACTCGCGTTTTAAGGTATAAAGCAAATCAAAATCTCGTTTTTGACCCAAAAACATGATTCGTTCCTCTATCTCTTCGAGAATATCACCAAACTTTTCCAGGACAATGAAATAATGATCGACCACGGTGTCAACTAAAGCATACAGCAAATAATCCAGCCCTTCTTTTCTAATTCTCCCTTTTCCTGCTCTTAATCTATTTCTTACTGCTTCAAAAGTATCTCCTTTTCGCTCCTGGAATGTAATCAATAAATTCTCAAATAGAATAAAGCTGACTTGCTCGTTAATCGTTTTATTTTTCTTTTCATCAAACTGAAGCATTTTTGTAGAAATGAAAAGATAACTTCCTGTGTCTTCTATTTGTGGTCTTTGCCCAACTGAAAGAATATCCTCCATATTAAGGGGGTGGATTCCTAATGATTCACAAATCGTTTTAATATTATCAACATGATTTAAACCTTCAATATTCAGCCAATGAAAGTTTCCATCATTGGGCATATTGGTAGCCTCTTCAATAGATATGTTTATTCTCTCTTCTAGGTGATTTTCCCGATAGGTAAAGAGATCAATATTAAAAGGGGTATCTTTCCTAACCCCGGTGTAGACCGCGCTTCCAGGAGGAAGGCCTGCAATTTTGGAGCTTTCGCGAAACATACCGCGAATTCCAGAATATAAATTAAGCGGCTCCTCAACAAGAAGCCGCTTAGGTAAATTGATTATTTTCTTTGCAAATCTATCCATTCATGGAAATCAAAAACTCATTGTTATCAACAGTTCCTTTCATTTTAGTTAATAAAAGTTCCATTGCTTCTCCCGAGTTCATATCTGCCATGAATTTACGTAATATCCAAACTCTTTGCAATTCTTCCTTGCTCATCAATAAGTCTTCTCTTCTGGTACCAGATGCTGGAACATCAATAGCAGGGAAAATACGCTTGTTTGCTAATTTTCTGTCTAGCACCAATTCCATATTACCTGTTCCTTTGAACTCCTCAAAGATCACCTCGTCCATTTTTGAACCGGTTTCAATTAAAGCAGTTGCTAAAATGGTTAATGAACCTCCATTTTCTAAGTTACGCGCTGCTCCAAAGAATCTCTTCGGTTTGTGTAAAGCATTTGCATCGACACCACCTGACAAAATCTTACCAGAAGATGGGATTACAGTATTGTATGCCCTTGCTAGTCTAGTGATGGAATCTAAAAGGATTACAACATCATGCCCACATTCTACCATCCTTTTTGCTTTTTCAAGCACCATACTAGCCACTTTCACATGTCTATCTGCTTGCTCATCAAATGTAGAACTTACCACTTCCGCTTTTACTGAACGAGCCATATCTGTAACCTCTTCAGGACGTTCGTCAATTAGCAAAATTAATAAATAAGCTTCCGGATGGTTTTCAGCCATAGCATTTGCTACTTCCTTCAATAGCTCAGTTTTACCTGTTTTTGGTTGAGCTACTATCATCCCCCGTTGGCCTTTACCTATTGGTGCAAATAGATCTAAAATACGAGTTGAATATTTGTTAGGCTTTGTACTTAAGTTGAATTTCTCTTCAGGGAAAAGTGGAGTTAAGTATTCGAATGGAACTCTATCTCTTATTTCCTCAGTTGTTTTTCCATTAACAGAAGAAACCCTTAGAAGCGCAAAGTATTTTTCCCCTTCCTTTGGGGGTCTGATTTGACCTTTCACTGTATCACCAGTTTTTAAGCCAAACAATTTAATTTGAGATGGCGAAACATAAATATCATCAGGACTTGCTAAATAATTATAATCAGAGGAACGTAAAAAACCGTATCCATCTTGCATCATTTCCAAAACACCTTCATTTTCGATGATTCCATCAAAATCCTTAATATCGGCTTTCTTAGATCGGTTATCAGTTCTTTCTTTTCTCTCACCTCTCTCAGTTTTATTGGCTCGTTCCTCTTTATCATTGGAACGCTCAGCTCTTTCGGGTCTATTAGCTCGGTCCTCTTTGTCATTGGAACGCTCAGTTCTTTCAGGTCTTGGCCGTTTATCTTTCGGGGCTGGGCGCGGTTTACGATCTGTTTTATCGTCAGCACTTGCTTCTTGTTTTGCAGGTACATCCTCAGATTTTTTTTCTGCCTTATTTTCTGACTTTTCTTCTCGCTTTGGCGCTTTAGCTTTTGGAGCTGTTTCCTTTTTTGGAGCCGGAGCTGATTTAGGAGTAGTTTTCTCTTCTTCTTTTTTTGGTAAATCACTTTCAGGTAAAAGTGCTTGTTGATCCAAAATCTTGTAAATCAATTCTTTCTTCGGCAATTTCTTGTACTGGGCTACTCCCAGTTTTTCTGCTATCTCTTTAAGTTCAGAAAGTAGCTTTAAGTTTAATTCTTCAATGTTATACATAAAGGGATTTTTACTTTTTCGGGATTTGAGACCCCGATTTTTCGGTATGATAAATTAGATATAATGTTTTGGATAATTTTGAACGAGGCACTTGAACTTTGCCCCGAATTATTTTTAGATACTACAATGATATGCCAAGGTTTTTTAATTGTCAAGGATTTTAAGAAATATAAAAGAGAAATTAGCATTAAAGGCAGTTTTCTGTTTATAATACCACCAAAAATAGCTTATTTTGCCAAAAATATTGGAGAATGTTACAAGTTGCAAATTTACGTGAAGGTAAAGCCGAAGCAGTTAAAGGCTTAGTGAAAAGGAACATAGAAAATGCTGAAGCACTCATAGATGGAGTAATTGCATTGGATGATAAAAGAAAAGCACTTCAAACAGAATTGGATGCAGTGCTTGCCGAATCCAATAAAATCTCCAAAAGCATCGGCATTTTAATGAAGGAGGGAAAAAAGGAAGAAGCGGAACAAGTGAAGGTTAAAACTGCCGAATTGAAGCAAAAAAGTAAGATGCTGCAGGAGGAATCTCAAGCAATAGAGAAAGAATTAACGGATAGCTTATATCAAATTCCAAATATTCCTCATGCAGATGTAAAAAAAGGCAAAGGCGAAGATGATAATGAAATTATTTCCGAACATGGTAAAAAGCCAGAATTGCATCCAGGCAATAAACCACATTGGGATTTAATCAAAGATTATGACATCATAGATTTTGATTTAGGAATTAAAATTACAGGTGCAGGATTCCCTGTCTACAAGGGTAAAGGGGCAAGGATGCAACGTGCTTTATTAAATTTCTTTTTGGATGAAGCTGGTAAACAAGGATTTAAAGAAATTCAGCCACCTATTGTAGTTAATGAGGCATCTGGAATCGGTACAGGTCAACTTCCTGATAAAGAAGGACAGATGTATCATATAGAAGATACGGATTTATACATGATTCCAACAGCAGAAGTACCGATCACCAATCTGTTTAGAGATGAAATCATTAATGAGGAGGATTTACCTATCAAGTTAACAGCCTATACGCCTTGTTTTCGAAAAGAAGCTGGATCTTGGGGAGCGCATGTGAGAGGGTTGAATCGATTGCACCAATTCGATAAAGTAGAAATTGTTCAGGTTCAGCATCCTGACAAATCATATCAAGCATTGGAAGAAATGAGTACATATATCCAAAGCCTATTAAATAAATTGGAACTCCCCTATCGTGTATTGAGATTATGCGGAGGCGATTTAGGGTTCACTTCTGCCTTAACTTATGATATGGAGGTTTGGTCTGCAGCACAAGAAAAATGGTTAGAAGTTAGCTCAGTTTCTAATTTTGAAACTTATCAGGCCAATAGATTAAAGCTGCGATATAAAGACGCAGATAAGAAAAAACTTTTATTGCACACTTTGAATGGCAGTGCATTAGCATTCCCTAGAATATTGGCAGCCATTTTGGAAAATAATCAAACTGAAAAAGGAATAAAAGTTCCCAAAGTATTGCAATCCTATACGGGCTTTGAGTGGATTGATTAATTTCGATCCGTACGAGGGAGCTGTAAACCTGTCAGATTTTGGAGGTAGCTGATTATCTAACTTCTATTTGGATAATTACCTTCGATTTTGATAAAACTGACAGGTTTTTATACTTTTCTGCCTCTTAAAAGTTCAACATTTGCACAAAAGCTTGGTTTCTTAAAACTTTCACTCCCCTTCTCGTATTAGTTTAGATAGTAAATAGAACTCAAGATTTCAATTAAATGCAAAATATAGATCTCTTAATAATTGGTGCAGGCCCTATTGGATTAGCATGTGGAATAAAAGCAGAGTCAGCAGGTTTAACTTATCTGATTGTGGATAAGGGCACTTTAGTTAACTCCATTTATCATTATCCTTATGGTATGACTTTTTTCAGTACTTCTGATAAGCTGGAAATTGGAGGAGTACCCTTCATCTCGCATAATCCAAAGCCTACTAGAATGGAAGCATTGGAATATTACAGAAGAGTGACCAGTTCTCATCAACTGAAGACCTCACTTTACAATGCTGTGAAAAAAGTAGAGAAAAATGATGCTGGATTTAAGGTTAATACAGAAAAATTCGACCTTCAAGCTGAGAACATTATAGTAGCGACTGGCTTTTATGATTTACCCCACAATTTAGGAATAGCTGGAGAGGATTTACCAAAAGTATCTCACTATTATAAAGAAGCTCATCCATATTTCGATATGAAATTAGCCATTGTTGGAGCAGCAAATTCAGCGGTAGATGCCGCTCTGGAATGCTATCGAAAAAGGGCCAAGGAAGTCACCATGATCATCAGAGAGGAAGAAATCCGCAAGACCGTAAAATATTGGGTGAAGCCTGACATAGAAAATAGAATCAAAGAAGGTAGCATTAAAGCATATTTTGAAAGTGAAATTAGTTCCATAAGAGGAAATGAAATCGATATCGAAACTCCAGAAGGTAAAGTGACTATAGAAAATGATTTTGTATTGGCGATGACAGGTTATGAGCCTAATTATGAATTCTTAAGTGATATGGGTGTAAAGAAAAATCAAGAATCTCCTTACGCACCAATTTATGATCCGAAAAGCATGGAGACCAATGTAGAAGGAATTTATTTAGCTGGGGTTATTTGTGGAGGGATGGAGACTAATAAATGGTTTATCGAAAACAGCCGTGTACATGCTGATATGATAATAGATGATATTAAAAACAAGAAAATGGCCTTCAAATAGGAATTACTAAAAATTAATTTGAATAGTTATTTGTTATAAAGCTTAAGCCATTACTTTAGCGGTTAAATGAAAATCTTATACATCCATCAATATTTTAAAACACCAGATGAGGGCGGTGCGAACCGCTCTTACTTCATGGCACAAGCTTTAAAAGCCAAGGGGCACAATGTAGAGATATTGACTGCGCACAATGAAATCAAAACCATTTCAAAAAAAGTTGATGGATTAATGGTTCGTTATTTAGCGGTCCGTTATGAAAATCAGTTTGGCTTTCTCAAAAGAATTAGAGCTTTCCTTTACTTTATACATTTCTGCAAGAGATTTATTCTTGAAAATCATGATTACGATAAGATCATAGCAACAAGTACACCTCTGACCGTTGGCTTTATTGCACGATGGGCAAAGAAGAAATTTCATATCCCTTACATTTTTGAAGTTCGAGATTTGTGGCCCGAGGCCCCAATTCAGATGGGCGTAATTAAAAACCCACTGCTAAAATTGTGGCTTGAAAAGCAAGAGCTAAACTTTTATCAAAATGCAGAAAGAGTAATAGCTTTGTCTCCTGGCATGCGAAATCATATTGAAAGAAGGGCGCCAGAAGTAAAAGTAGAACTAATCCCAAATGTTGCAGATTGTGATTTCTTTCAACGGGTAGAGGAGAAAGATGAGGATTTGGTTTTGCAATTTGGAGTGAAAAATAAGTTCGTGGTAAGTTACTTTGGAGCCGTTGGCCCCGTAAACGACCTCATGAGCTTGATAAAATGCGCTGAACTTTCAGCTCATTTACCAATACGTTTTTTAATAATGGGTGAGGGATCAAGTCTTTTGGATGTAAAAGACTACGTTGCCAGAAATCAACTAAAGAATGTTTTCTTTATTCCTTATGGTACTAAAGAAGATGTACGAGATGTCATGAACGTCACGGATGCTTGCTATGTATCTTTTTTACACAAACCTGTTTTAAGAACTAACTCACCTAATAAATTTTTTGACGCCATCGCCTCAGGCAAATTAATCATTACCAATATTCAAGGATGGATCAGGGGTTTAGTAGAAAAACGCCATATTGGATTTTTTGCTGATTCGGATTTTCCAGCGGAATTTGGCGAGAAAATAAAGCCCTTTATTGATTCACCAGAGCTTTTAAGCAAATACCAACAAGCTTCAAGAGACACTGCTGAACAATTTTTTAGTCGCATAGAATTAAGTAATCATTTTGTTCAAGCTATTGAAGGCAAAAACTACCAGCATGAAGCTGAAATCCGTTCTATTTTTAGTTTGAGTGCTTAATCCATCTTCCGAGCCACTCAATATTTTTCTAAGCTCTCAATCAATAAATCATGCAAATCATCAAAGGCCTCCAAGCTTAAGTCTTCCCCATTGTCGTAAATATCATGATACGCTTGCTTGCCGCCTAACGTATAAATAAACACGGCTGGAACACCCACTCTATCAAACAGGCAATGGTCGCTATTGCATGCTTCTCCCCTGGCTTTGATTTCAAATATTCTATCTTTATTTAGCTGTTTAAGTAAGTTGAAATACTGGTTTTGTTTTTTGGCATTTACTACCATAATACCTTCATCACCCGTCCCAACCATATCCAAATTAATAAGCATATTGATTTTCCTTAAATCAAAAGGAGAATTTTCAATGAAATAATAACTTCCCAAAAGTCCAATTTCCTCAGCTGTCGTAAATAGAAAATAGGTGTCAAACTTGGGTTGATTTTCTGCAAAATATTTTGCCAAAGCAAGCAACATCACCACGCCTGAGGCATTATCATTTGCTCCTTTGAATACTGCATTTCCCTGCTCTCCTAAATGATCATAATGAGCAGAAAGCATTATGACAGAGTCACTTCTTTGTCCTTTTATTTTCCCAACCACATTGGATGATCTGAAATTTGAAATAAACTTGGACTCATTTATCACGCTTACTTTTGAATGCTTTGGTAGTTTATCCTTTACGTAGAGCACAGCATTTTCAGATGATTCTGAAGATGGAAACCAACTCCATTTAGAACTGTCTTGAATAATGAGTAAATTACCTTTTGCGCTATTTTTAAATAGAAATCGCTGTGTTAACTCAGTCACCTCCTTAGCATTATCTACATTCTTTTCAATATAGAAAATTTGATTTTTAACCTTTCTATCTATTTCAGCTTCCGTAGAAATAGCTTTGATTTCACCCTCCAGCTCCATCGGTGCCGATGCAGAGTGGAAAAGGAAATCTTTACCTATTGCATAAATTTTAACTGTGGTACTACTTACCACTGAATACTGCACAGTCCCTGGGAAAGTATTTACCGGATACGATAATTCTTGTCTAAAAGCATCCTCTACTCCAGCCTGTACATTACATGATTTTAACTGTTCCACAATAAAATCTGCGGCTTTCTGCTGTCCATTTGATGTAAAACCTCTTCCCGCCAAAGAATCTGAAGTTAAGACTCGCAGATGCTCTCGAGCTAAACTACTTTGGCCGAGGCCTAGGGACAGCTTTAATAGAAGTAATAAAGTAAAAAGGTTACGCATTTATCAGGATTCTTGAATTTAAAAAGGCCAAGTACTGTCTTCTAACACATAAATATAGGCATTACTTTAGGGCCAGAAATCAGTCACATTTTAATTCGACTTTTATTTGAGGGTGAATATCAATCTTTTCTGCTTTATTAAAAATATTGCAAGCTTCCTTTTTATTATTAAGCTCATAGTAGCAGTGGATTAAATAGTTATAAGCCATTTCATTCTTGGGTTGAAAGAATATAACCCACTCTAATAATTTTGAAGCTTCGGTGTATTCCTTCTGTTGGTAAAGAATTTCTGCAGCATTGTAATAAATAGATTTATAACTTTCCGGAGTTCTTTCCGCAGAAACCAACAATCTGTATGCATTACCATATACACTTTTAAATTCTGCTAAAATACTGCTTAATCCTATTTGATAATATTGCATGGCCACTTCGTGGTCATTCAGTTCTTCTTTGTAGATTTCTCCAATCAGTGCAATCATACGCATTCTTTTATAGCTACTATTCATAAGTTCATTTAGAATGAAAATGGCTTTGTTCGGTTCTCTTAGATTTCTATAGCAAACAGCTAATCTGAATTGGAGATCAGGGTTTTGACTTTGGCTGTATTCCATAAAAAAAAGATAACCCCAAAGGGCATCTTGAAAAGCTCCATTATTATAGTCTATATTGGCTTGCTCTCTTCTGAAAGTTAAATAATCTATTTCGTGCCTTTTTATAGCTTGAAAATCATGATTAGAAGATTTAATTTTATCAATAAAACTTAAGGCCGCTTGAACTTTACCAGAATAATAAAGGCTATCGGCATGTTTAACTTGCTCATCAAATAAGCTGATTTTATTCTGGAGCTTCCTTTCCTGAATGAAGTCAAAAATAGAAACACCAACATACAGCAAAATGGCAACTGACGCAACAATAGCTAAGGCATAATAGGTTGCTTTCCTTTCCGAATTCTTATCTGTTGAGGGTCTATAAATAGGAGGCCTATAAGTGTAATTTTGATATGGCTTTTTATATGCACTTTGCCTCTGTTCTTGAGCTCTAATACTCGCCCGTTTTGCATTTAGACGTGCCTGTGCTAGCCTTAAATCGTAAGTTTGCCTCAATTCTTGGTTACTTAGAACCGTATATGCAGTCGAAATCAATTTAAACTTTTCCTCTGCTTCAACTGAAGGATTTATGTCAGGATGATAAGCTTTCGCCAATCTTTTATAAGCTGCCTTTATTTCTAACAAAGTAGCCATTTCACTCACTCCTAGTAATTGATAGTAATTTTCCATTCAGAAGAAAATAATTGAACAATCCTTAAACAAAAATAACAATTATTTATTGCTAATTTAGTTCCTTTAAATTTATAAACTATGGCTTATTTCAGCGAAGATTTTATTCGGTTTTTCAACGAACTAGAAAGAAACAATCATAAAGAATGGTTTGATGAAAATAGAAAAAGGTATGAAAAAGAGATTAAGGAGCCTTTCAAATCCTTCGTTGGTGATTTAATTATCGCAATCCAAAAATTTGACCCCGAAATCCTAATCAAACCAAAAGATGCAATTTTTAGGATAAATAGAGATATTCGCTTTTCTAAAAACAAGCAGCCCTATAAAAATAATGTAGCTGCTTACATCTCCAAGATTTCAAAAAAAGAACAATTTCCCGGTTATTATGTGCACTTAGATGCAGAAGGTATCTGGTTAGGTGGTGGACTTTATGATTTATCCACTGAAAACATTTATAAAGTAAGACAGGAAATTCTGTACAATGAGAATAATTTAAAGGAAGCCTTGAATGCACAAGGCTTTAAAGAAGAATTTGGAGATCTTCAAGGGAAGAAGAACAAAATTCTTAAAGCTCCTTTTAAAGAATATGGAAAAGAAATTCCAATATTGTATCAAAAGCAGTTTTACTTTATGAAACAATATCCTGCAAGCAAAATTGCATCGGATGATTTAGTTGAATTCTGTTCAGATAAATTTGAGAAAGCCTTTCGTATTAATAAGTTTTTACGATTAGCAATTGAAAATATTGAATAAAAAAAGGGATCATAAATGACCCCTTTCATAACTAATTTTCAACTAAAAAATGATTAAGCTGTTGCTTTAGCCCTTTTAGTTTCGCTCATGGCAATTCCATATACTACTAAACCGAATCCGATTTTGTTAATAGCATCACCAATATTGTAAATTAAATCCATGCTAGAAGGTTGTAATAACCCTAAGCCATCTTGACCTAACCATCCGCCTGGCATAGCCATGTAACCGATTGGGTAAATTGCCCAACCTACTAATACAAACCACGCTAGTGCTTTAATACCTTTTTGTACCGCTTCGTTTCCGCTAGCTTTCGCCAATTGAGCTGCTTCTCCTGCCCATGCTGAATACAAGATATAAATGTACCCTAATGTAGATATAACACCCCATAGCACAGAGTGGAACATTGTTCCATCAGTAAAGGCTTCGCCAATGTATCCTGCAACTAGCATCACTACTGAAGCTGCGATTAGTTTCCACATAAAGCTTTGTTTTGCACCTGCAGGTCTTAACAATAGGTAAAACTCCACACACATCAACGGAACTGTTAAAGTCCAGTCAATATAACGGAGTACTGTTGGGTTCATACCCGTGGCTGCGTAGTAATCACGCATATAATAATAATGAACTGCCGCGATCATGGTAATTAAACCAGACACTAAAAGTGAAGTTTTCCACTTTCCATCAACTTGTTGTCTTTCAAAGAAGAAAAAGACTGAAGCTGCGAACATTGCCATATACCCTGTAAAGAAGGTAAATGCTACCGGATCATCCGATTTGATGTCAATGACATCTGCTAAGAATAATAAGTCCATAGTGTTAAAAATTAATAGTGTTTAATTATTAGTTATAAAGCTTAAACACCACTTTCATATAATTGTTTTTAAAAAATAATTTTGTTTATGTTTTACTCCTTTTTATTTAACATCAATACTTTATTATCATCAATCATTAACCAATCGTTCTGTGAATTGAACGATTAACTTCATAAAAATTTCTTAGAGATTATATCTGAATTAGTGACTGTTAAAACCTTATATTTTTTACTTTTGTGCTCAGATGGAAAAGAGAATTGATCAATTAAAACATATAGCTATAGCTGGCAATATCGGTGCTGGAAAAACAACTTTAGCAAACAAATTATCGCACCATTACGGATGGAAAACTGAATTTGAAGCAGTAGAGGATAATCCTTATTTAGTCGATTTTTATAGTGATATGAAACAATGGGCCTTCCATCTACAAGTTTATTTTTTAAACAGTCGACTGAAGCAAGTTAAGAGAATTCGAGAAAGTGATCATACTGTGGTTCAAGATCGATCTATATATGAAGATTGCTATGTGTTTGCAAAAAACCTTCATGAATCAGGTAATATGTCAGATCGTGACTACCAAAACTATTTAGAGCTATTTGATTCTATGTCTCCTGTCATAACTCCTCCAGATTTGCTCATTTATTTAAGAGCTGATATTCCAAAATTAGTAGGCCAAATAGAGAAAAGAGGAAGAGACTACGAAGAGACAATCCGAATTGATTATTTAAAAAACCTCAATAAGCATTATGAAGCGTGGGTAAAACAATATGAAATTGGTAAACTCATCATAATAGATGTAAATCAACTAGACTATTTAAATAATGTTGAAGATTTCGCTTTAATCGTTAGTAAAATAGATACCGAGGTGCACGGGCTCTTTTCTCATCAATAAGCAAAAACTTCATGTAGCCTCCACTATTTTTAATAACTTTAGGAAATATTTTAATAGTAACTCATTGTATTTTTTATGTTGAAAATAGGTATCATTAGAGAGGATAAAATTCCTGTAGATAAGCGTTCACCAATGACTCCGGCTCAGTGCCAAATGGTTGCAAATCAATTTGGTGTTGATGTGAGCGTCCAAAAAAGTGAAAATAGGATTTTCCGTCCTGAAGAATACTCACAACATGGAATTGAAATGGTGGATGACATCAGTGACAGTGATATTCTACTAGGAGTTAAGGAAGTACCTATGGAGAAGCTAATTCCTGAAAAAACCTATTTTTTCTTTTCTCATACTATTAAAGAGCAGGAATACAATCGTGAGCTACTTCAGACTATCCTGAAGAAAAAAATAAAGCTAGTGGACTACGAATGCTTATTGGATTCTAAAACAAATCAAAGAATTGTTGCTTTTGGTAGATTTGCAGGTATAGTAGGCGCTTATAATACCATTTGGACATTTGGCCAAAGATATAACTTATTCAATATTAGAAGAGCACATGAATGTTATGATTTGGTTGATATGAGGACTGAATTTGATAAGGTAGAATTACCAGCCATCAAAATTGCCATTACTGGTGGTGGCAGAGTTGCCAAAGGTGCAATGGAGGTGATGTATGGAATGGATATTCTTCAGGTATCGCCTCATGAATTTCTGAATGAAAGATTTGACAGACCTGTTTTTACCCAATTAAGCAGCCATGCTTACCATACTAAAAAAGATGGCACCCCATTTAAGAGAGATGAATTCTATGAAAACCCAGGACTTTACGAAGGGGATTTTCTAAAATATACGGAAGTCGCAGATGTCTTAATAGCCGGTGCATTTTGGGATCCACGCGCTCCAGTTCTTTTCACAAAAGAAGATGCTATACGTCCTGAGTTTAAAATTAGAATAATTGGGGATATCACGTGTGATATAGAAGGCTCAATTCCAAGTACGAAAAAACCAGCAACAGTTGACGAACCTGTTTATGATTACGATCCAACTACAGACAGTATTCAACCAGAATTTAGTGAGGAAAGTAACATAACTGTGATGGCAGTAGATAATCTACCCTGCGAGCTCCCGAGAGACGCCTCCGAAAGTTTCGGTCTTGAGATGATTGAGAACGTCTTACCCCATCTTTTAGGAGATGATAAAGATGAAGTTATCAAAAATGCTACAATTGCTGAAAATGGTGAATTGACTGAAAGGTTTAGCTATTTACAGAGATTTGTAGATGGAGAATAAAATACTATTTTTGAATGTTTTTATTTGGATTCGATTCTACTAATTTTTCCACTTGCAATACTTTCAACGCAGAGACAGTTTTCCTCCTCCCAACGGATTTCTTTTACATCTTCTTGAAAAGCAGTAGCATCCGCCATACTAAAATCACGGATTAAAATATCTTTGCTTGCAGCTTCAAGTATCTTCGAGGAATTATTTTTGAATATTACTGTGAATTTTGGCATGAGTATTAAACATTGTGAACAAGGATAAGATGCTTTGTTCACTTTCAATGTTTCAGAAAATTAATAGAATGAGACTATTTATCGACAAAACCCTAAAAAACATCCTTAAAAGCAATACTTTTTCTAATCGAAATGCAAATTTTAAGTCAATTTGTTATTTTACCACTCGTCTAATTTCTTTTCTATAATCAGATGGACTTTTGCCTGTAATTTCTTTGAATTGTCTATTGAAATGAGAAATATTATTGAAACCACAAGCGTAGCAAATATCAGTAATATTCAAATTTCCTTCTGAAAGTAATTTTGAAGCATGCACCACCCTGTGCTCGTTAACAAAAAAGGTGAATGTCTTATTTGATATTTTTTTAAAATACCGACAAAATGCTGGGACGGTCATGGCTGCCTCTGCTGCAATCTCTTCTAGTGGAATGTTCCTTTTATAATTATCTTTCACAAAATCGTAAATGAGATTAACCCTTTGCTGATCCACTGCCTTTGCCTCAATAGAAACTGCTTCAGAGTTTAACAAATAATAATCTTTGATTTCAGAAAGCTCTTTCAATATCTGAATCAGCCCTATTAATCTGTCAAATGCTGGTTTACCAACCAATTCTTCTATTTTATTCCCTATACGCTTCTTGGTATCCCCTGTAAATACAATCCCTAACTTAGCATTTTCAATTAGTTGTTTGATAGGCTGGATCTCGGGAAGGTTTAGAAACACAGGTCCAGGGAAATCCTCTTTCATTTGAACGATGGTTTCGGATTCGTTTCCAGTCAGGCTATCAGTAAAACCGTAATGAGGTAAATTAGAACCAATCAACATTAGATCACCATCTTGATAATAAGAAATATGATTTCCAATATGTCGCTTCCCATTACCTCCTTTTACAAACACTAGTTCGATTTCTGGATGGAAATGCCAAAACGGATCCTTATTGGGCTTAGATTTCTCAAATTTCTTGATTAGAACAGAACTACCAAAGGACGGCTCAATTTGTTCGAGTGTTGGTTTATAAAATTGCATATTTTCACTTTTAACGCTGAAAATAAAATATTGTTATTGCATTTTACCTCTCAGTAACATTAAGATAACATCAAAAGGTTAATATAGTACTAATATTGGAAAATCTTCACATAGTTCATTGCAAAAAAGCGCCATACATTTGTAATGTACTTAAATGAAAAAGCTTATGAAAAATTCAAACATTCAAAAAACGGTATTTGCCTTCGCATTGATCGCGCTACCTTTAATGAGCTTTGCAGATGGATTCCCATTTGTAAAATTGACCAGCAAGGAAAACAAGATGATCACTTTAAGAGTGGGTTCTGCTCAGTCTGATATGACTAATATAAAAATTAAAAACCAGTTCGGACAAGTGATTTACAGTGAAACTGTAGAAAATGTAAATGGTATTCTGAAAAACTTTGATCTAAAAAATCTGGAATCAGGTCACTATAAAATAGAGCTTGAAAATGCTTTTAATATTGAAGTGTTGCCTATTACAATCACATGGGATTCTGTAATGGTTGCTCATGATCAATTTACTACGGTTCACAAACCATTCTTTAAATTAAGGGAAAATGGAAATGTGGACTTCAATTTCCTGAATTTAAATGCCAAATCAACCACAGTGACGATTGTGAATGAAAAAGGTCATGTCGTTTACAAAGAAGACTTAGGAAAGAGTTCAGATCTTGAAAAAAGATATGACATCTCTTCTTTAGGAAAAGGAAATTATCAATTCATAGTTCAAAGTGGTGATAGGAACTTTAAACACAACATCACCCTCTAAATAGTATTCAATTAGTCGTTTCCATAGTAGGGCTCGCCATCGGAGGATGGCGGGCTTTTTTTATGTCTCATTTTAACAAACGCTCGAATCATGTCAAAAAGAGTAAGCTAATATGATTTTAGTTGAAACATACTATACGTATTCTTTTGGCTGATTTTCTTTTATTTTAATTCTTTTTACTCCGCCATAAATAAATACAGTAGCAAAAGCCATCATGACATGACTCAATGATAAATAATTGAACCACCTATGAATACTGAATTCAGTTGCAAACACCAAGGCCGAAAGCGCGGCAAAACCAATTCCTGCCATTACATATTGAGTTGCTTTGTTCTTGGTTTTTAGAAACAAAAGAAATTCAATAGTAAATACGACAAACATTAATCCGTAGCCCGAATGAAGTTGAACGTAAAAGAAATCCAATGTAAACAAGACTAATCCTAAAAAGACTACAAACTCAATAATGTTGACGACCCCCAAAATCTTCACGTATTTCTTGTTCAAAACAATTCTAGTATGCTCAATAGCTCCTCTTTCTATAAGCATGATCGCAAACATACTAATGATCCAACCAACTAATTTCCAAACTTTAGTGAATTCATAGTAAAAAGCATGTCCAATGATTCCGCCAAAAGTAGTGGCCAGACCCATTACTAGGAAATAGTACTTGAAATACATAAAAACTTTTCGATTATCATTTGATTTGGACATTTTGTAGAAATACAAAAAACACAAAAAACTTACTAAAAGATCGGTGAGAGTTACAATCGGTTCGTCAATTCGAAGCCCGAATAATTCAATTTGCACTATATTTTCCATACATTATTTATCGAAAAAGATTCTTAAGGGTTACTTTCAGTGGAAGAGCCCAATATTTTAACGAACAAATTCCGTTTTAGCATGAAGTAATAATGTGAAAGTTTTACGTTATTCGCTTAACTTTATAATTTGCTCCTACAATATCAATGGTAAACCAGTCGGAAAATCCTTTCATGGGCAATGCCTCAACCTTTTATCAAAGCAAAGCTGCTTTAAAATGGATAGCCTTAGCGTTTTCATTAATCATTGGTATTGCATCAGTTCTTTATACCAATAGCATAGTGGAAGAATTGAAAGAAAGAGAAGAACGCTCTATTGAACTTTGGGCAAAAACTTTAGAATATACTAGTGACCCTGATAACAGTGAAAATCTAATCTTTATTTTTCAAGAGATCGTTACTCCAAACAATTCTATCCCAGTCATTGTAACCGATGCAAATGGTAACCCAAGCATTTTTCGAAATATTAAAATAGATAGTAGTAAAAATGATGAAGCAGCAATGCAGGAGATACTCAAAAATGAGTTGGCAATTATGGAGCAAGAGTATGAGCCTATATTAATTAGCGGAACAGAATCAACTGACTCTAGCGATAACCAATATATCTACTATAGAAATTCTGATTTAATCTACCGATTGAAATACTATCCTTATATCCAGCTTTCAGTCATTGCCGCTTTTGTGTTTTTTGGGTACGTTTCATTTTCTTATTCTCGAAAAGCTGAGCAGAACCAGGTATGGGTAGGCTTAGCAAAAGAAACTGCCCATCAGCTGGGTACACCACTATCCTCTTTAATGGCTTGGCTTGAAATCATGAAAATCGATGATGACCTAAAAGATAAAGAGGTTACTAAGGAGCTAGAGAAGGACATCAGTAAATTGGAGTTAATCACTTCGAGATTTTCCAGCATTGGCTCTGTTCCTGTTTTGAAAGACGAAAACATTTCAAAATTGATCCAATCAACTGTTAGTTATTTACAAAAAAGAACCTCTAAGAAAGTATTCATCAATTTTGTATCCAAAGATGACTTAGTAACAGCAGATATCAACAAGCCACTTTTTGACTGGGTAATTGAAAATTTGTGCAAGAATGCTATTGACGCCATGAGTGGTGAGGGGGAAATTACTATCACTTTAAAAGAGGGGAAATATGGGGATGCCTTGATCGATATTAGCGATACGGGAAAAGGAATACCTTCCAGCAAAATAAAAGAGATTTTCCAACCAGGCTTCTCAACTAAGAAAAGAGGCTGGGGACTGGGCCTTACGTTGGCCAAGCGAATCATTGAAAATTATCACAACGGTAAAATCTCAGTAAAAGAGTCAATAGTCAACAAAGGCACCACCTTTAGAATAATTTTGAAAAGGTAAACAAGAGATTGGCTATCCAAATCAGATTTTTCCCTTAGGATTATGAAGCCATCGCCCTATTTTAATCGGCTTGATTTTAGATAATTATATTGAATTTCCTGAATTTTAATTACATTTGCGTCCCTAAGAATGAAAAGAAGGAATAACATATCGTCAATGAAACAAACAGGCAGTCTAATATTTGGGCTGGCTTTGGCTATCTTATTGTTTTTCCAACAACCTTATTCAATAGAAAATCAGGACGAGTTAAATCAAACCGAGCAAAAAGAGCAAAAAGAGCCTGCAGCAGAATTTCAGGTAATGTCCTATGATGTGCTTTTGCCGGTAATGCAATTCAATTTATTCCACTCATTTGATCTAATATTAGAAATCCCAAACCCCGATAAAGAAGATTTTACTTTATTGGAATATGTAGAAAAAGCTTACCATAATTTTTTTCATACATTATTTAGGCTCATCATCTCCCCTAATGCACCTTAATAATTATTGAGTTCTCAAATCAAACTCTTGAATATATAATATCAAGAACCACCCAAATTTTTTAAACCTAGTAACAATTTAAGTCGCATCTATTTCAATTGCGATTTATAAAATCAATTTAATTAAATAATAAATACAGATGAAAAACAGAGGATTTATCGTGTTTATGACTACTATAGTCACATTATTATGTGTCTATTACTTGTCATTCACGTTCGTGTCAAACGGCATAAAAGAAGATGCCACTGAACAAGCCACAGATGAGGCTGGAAATATTGACTATGGAAAGAGACAGAATTATTTAGATTCTGTTTACAATGTTCCTGTATATAACCTTTTAGGTGTAGAATTTACCTATAAGGAAGTTCAGGATATGGAGTTAAACTTAGGCCTAGATTTACAGGGCGGTATGCACGTGACTCTAGAGGTATCTCCAGTTGATATAATCAAAGGTTTAAGTGGTAATAATGAAGATGAAGGCTTAACCAATGCTCTAGAAACTGCTAGGACAAGACAAAAAACGAGTCAAGAGACTTTTGTCAATCTTTTTTACCAAGCTTACCAAGAAGAATATCCCGATAAAAAATTAAGTGAATTCTTCGCTACTTCTGCTAACAGAGATAGAATAAGCTTCCAAACAGAAGACAGCGAAGTATTAAGAATTATTCGTTCAGAAGTGGATGATGCCATTGATCGTTCTTTTGAAATCTTAAGAACTAGAATTGACCGTTTTGGCACCTCTCAACCTAATATTCAGAAATTAGAAAATACAGGAAGAATTCAAATTGAATTACCAGGTGTTGACAATCCTGAACGAGTAAGAAAATTATTGCAAGGTGTTGCGAAGCTTGAGTTTATGGAAGTAATGCCTGTTGATGAGTTGCTTCCATATATGCAAACAGCTAATCAGGTACTAATTGATAAAGGCATATTAGCTGATAACGAGGAAAGCTCAATTGAGGAAACTAACCTAGATGAATTACTAGCAGATGAATCAGAAAATGAGTTAAATGATGAAGTAGATGATAAAATAGATACAATTGCGTCAGATTTAGATTCTTTAAATCAAGCTAAAATGTCTCCTCTTTTTGATTTAATGGATCAATCGGCTGGTTATTTTTACTATAAAGTCAATGATACTTCTAAAATTAATGATATTATAAAAAGAGAGGATGTAAAATCGGTATTCCCAAGAAATTCTAGGATTTTATGGGACGTAAAACCAAAAAGTGAAGAAATGGAGTCTTTAGAACTTTATGTTGTAAAGACTGACAGAGCAGATAAAGGATTATTGGAAGGAGATGTTGTTACATCAGCAAGACAAGATTTTGATGAAAGTGGAAAATTTGCTGTAAGTATGAGAATGAATCCAGAAGGAGCAAGGAAATGGGAGAGAATTACGCAAAGGTTTACAAATGAAAATGCATCTCGTCAAATTAAAAAAAGAATTGCCGTTGTATTAGATAATTTTGTGTATTCAGCTCCGTCAGTTGAAGTTGTTATACCAAATGGTCAAACTATTATTCAAGGTAGTTTTACAAAAGAAGAAGCTGTAGATTTGGCAAACATTCTGAAAGCAGGTTCATTGCCAGCTCCTACCAGAATTGTGGAGGAAGCTATTATTGGTCCAACTTTGGGTAAAGAAGCCAGAGCTCAAGGTATCATTTCTATTGTGGCTGGTTTAGGTATGGTGTTAATTTTCATGGTTGCCTATTATTCTAAAGGTGGTTTGATTGCCAACATTGCTTTGGTATTCAATATCTTCTTTATCTTAGGAATTTTAGCGCAATTGAACGCAGCACTGACTCTACCAGGTATAGCAGGTATTGTGTTAACTATCGGTATGTCCATTGATGCCAACGTACTAATCTTTGAGCGTATTAGAGAAGAAATGCGAGCGGGCTCTCCATTATTGAAAGCTATAACATCAGGATATGAAAAAGCATACAGCTCTATTGTGGATGCCAATGTAACTACATTCTTAACGGGAGCCATTTTGTATTGGTTAGGTCAAGGCCCTGTGAAAGGCTTTGCCATTACCTTAATGATTGGTATTGCTTGTTCATTCTTCTCAGCGGTTTTCATCACAAGAGTAATTGTGAGCTGGATGAGCAAGAAAGGTGATCAAAGCAAAATCTCATTTGCTACGCCATTCTCTAAAAACCTATTTAGCAACATCAATTTCAACTTTATGAGCAAAAGAAAAATGGCTTATATCGGATCCGGAATTGTGATTGTAATTGGTGTTGTTTTAATGGTCACTAAAGGTTTAACCTTAGGCGTTGATTTCACAGGTGGTCGTTCTTATGTTGTAAGATTTGCTGAGCAAGTAGAAACTACAAGTTTGAAAGTAGCGCTAGATGGTAAATTAGAGGATGCCGGCACCGAGGTAAAGACTTATGGTGCAAATAACATATTGAAAGTAACGACTTCATACTTAGTCAATGAAGAATCAACAGAAGCTGATAATGAAGTAAAAACTAAAATTATTAGCGGTATTGCAGAAGCAACCGGTATGCAATATGTAGAGGATGAAACCGCAGTTGATGAATCAAATTTCACGATTAGCGGATCATCCAAAGTAGGTGCCACTATTGCGGATGACATCCGAAATTCATCACAGGAATCAGTGATCTTTGCCTTGATTGCAATCTTTATCTATATCTTAATCAGATTTAGAAGATGGCAATTTGGTCTGGGAGCTGTTGTGGCCTTGTTCCATGATACATTGTTTGTACTATCAGCATTTGCCATTGCAAAATTACTTGGATTCTCTTTTGAAATTGACCAAGTATTTATTGCGGCAATTCTAACCGTAATTGGTTATTCCATTAACGATACGGTGGTTGTATTTGATAGAATCAGAGAAACCTTGGGCATAAAATCAAAAGCATCCAATGTGGAGACTTTTAATACTGCAATCAATAATACCATCAGTAGGACGTTAATGACTTCCATTACTACTTTAGTGGTAATCTTAATCTTGTTTATTTTCGGTGGAGAAGTATTGAGAGGGTTCTCTTTTGCATTATTAATAGGTATTTTAGTAGGTACTTACTCATCTATCTTCATTGCAACTCCAGTTGTGTTGGATTTAGCGAAGAGAAAGAAAAAAGCTGTAGAAGCATAATCAGAAATAAGTTAAAATTGAAAAGCCGAATTGGAGTAATCTGATTCGGCTTTTTTATTGAATTATATATTTGCATCACATTTTTCTTACCATTCAATAACTCAGCAACGTCAAAAATATCACTCCAATCAATGCTAAAATTGCATAAAGAGGTAACATAAACTTTAAAAATTTCTCGTAACCGATTTTTACTAAGCCTAATGATGCTAATACCAAACCAGTTGGGTTTATGCTATTAAACAAACCATTTCCTAATTGGTATGCATTTACTATTACTTCCCTGCCAATATTGACATTATCGGCCAAGGGTGATAATATTGGCATGGTCAAAACCGCCATACCCGAACTGGAAGGAATAAAAAAAGTTAATCCTTGATAAATAAAGAAAAGTACATTCACGAATAGGCCTTTATTCATTCCTGTGGTTAATTCACTGGCATAAAAAAGTATGCTGTCACTAATCAAACCATCATTCATTAAAATGGTAATCCCTCTTGCCAGGCCTATGATGAAAGCTACTCCAAGCAAATCTCCTGCTCCTTGTAGAAAGGAATTAATAAATTCATTTTCCTTCATCTTTGCTATAAACCCAATTACTATAGCGCCAGCAAAAAAGACTGTGGTCATTTCCACAAACCACCAATCCCACTGTGAAACTCCCATAATCATGACAACAAAACAAGCAGTGAAAATGAGCAGGATAAGTCTTAATCTTATGGTAAGCGCTACAATATTACCTTCACTTGCATCTTTTATATAAGATAATGATTTTATTGCACTGGCATCCACTAAAGATTTTTCAGGATTTCTTTTCACTTTTTTGGCATAAATTAATATATAAAGAATAGTGACGGTCATGCACACAACATAAATCAACATTCTTCCATCTAATCCACTTGTCCAGCTTATCCCGGCAGCATCAGAAGCAATAATAGTAGCAAAGGGATTTACAGTGCTGCACATTACCCCAATTGCAGAACCTAAAAAAATACTGGCTAATCCGACCATGGAATCATAACCTGCAGCAATGAAAATAGGAATTAAGATAGGATAGAAAGCCAAGGTTTCTTCGGCTAAACCGAATGTAGTACCTCCTAAAGAAATCAGTAACGTAGTGAAAATAATCAGCAAAAACTCTTTGCCTTTTAAAGCTTTGGAAAGCCAACCCATACCCGCATTGAAAGCTCCGGTTACGTTCATGATACCAATCATACCGCCAATAATCAATACAAGGAAGATAATATCAGCCGCTTCGATTATCCCTTTTATAGGTGCCGACAAAAAGGCTATAAACCCTTGTGGCTGTGATGGTAATTGCTGATAAGTATCCGGAATGCTAATCGGCTTATAGATAGCACCACTTGTAAATTTATCTAAGGGAATCTTAACATTTAAATCTTCCAAATTCTCTTGAGAGGATTTTAAATAATAAGTAGAATCTTGACTTTCAATTTGAAATTGGTCAGAAGTGGATTGATAACTCAATGAGTGGTAACTCCCGGCCGGAATCAACCAAGTTAAAAAAGTCACTAAAGCTGCAATAATCAAAAGAATACTTTGTGCTGCTGGAAATTTCATTTAGTCAATTCTGTTAGTGTAGAAACAAAGATAAGAGGATTCCGAATAAACTAAACCTTTGTATCTAGTATTCGATTTTCACCAGCTAAGCTCTTCTTAGAATCTTTTCCATCTTTTTGCCCTTCGCTAATTCATCTACCACCTTATCCAAATATCGAACTTTTCGAGTTAATTCATTTTCAATTTCCTCCACTCTGTAGCCACAGATTACTCCTTTGATTAACTCAGCATTGGGATTTAAATTAGCCTGCTGGAAGAACTCTGAGAAAGTGACTTTAGCTGAGATCAACTCCTGTTGCTTTTTGTCATCAAAACCAGTCAACCATTCAATAACCTGATGCAATTCCGATTTTGCTCTTCCTTTCTTTTCCACCTTAGTAACATAATGCGGATAAACTGAGGCAAAGGTCATTTTTGCTATTCTTTCATTGTGTTCGGGTGTGGCTTTCATGGCTTTTCAAATTAATTTATATATCAATTTAATGAAAAATTAGAGACTCTCTTGATCATGTGACCAGATCGGATATCTATCTTCACCTTCGAAATCAGTTAGCTGTTTATGACTTTCCTGTGAAGTATTATAAACCCATACATCACGTGTAATAGCGGAAGTATGGTGTTTTCTCCAATATTCTTCATAGCCTTTTAAATCCATGTATAACCAATGGCTACCGTCTTTATTGACATTTACATCATCTAATGGCAATGGAGTTTCCACTTGAGGCATATTCCCTTCAATTGAAGCGCTGTAAAGTTATGAAAACCTACTATAAGGGAATTGTGAATTTTCAGCATTCATCTTGCGACCAGATGTAAATAATATCGATTTCCCGTCCACAGTACATCTTTGTGGAATATCATGGGCTGAGTGAAAACTTAGTTGGGAAGTGGGTCCATCTTCTATATTGTATAAAAATACACCATAGTTTCCATGCCGATCTAAAGCAATGGCAATGTGTTTACCATCCTGCAATCAAACAATTTCGTATTCGTAACGGTCTCCAATAGTTACCGGTATTGCAAGACTTTGTTCTTTCTCAACGTAATAAAAATTTCCTTTGTAGCCAAAGGCAATCTTTTCTCTATCAGGGCTTATTTTAGCATATCGCATCCATTTTGGATTGGACTGGCCTATTACGCCTATAATTCAACATAGAATTAATAGTATTAAACTCTTTTTCATAGTAGTAGATTTTATTCTAAAACACTCCTCAACATAAATATTTTTTAGATGACCTAGACATTATTTTGTCTAGACAATCTGTAGATTACATTTATGATCGCTTTTTAGTATAAAAAAGTTACCAAGCATTGGTTTCCTTTAAGCATTAACTTTAATTTTGAACAAAATTTAGAATCATATCCGATAGATATAATCAACGCGGGGTTTCGGCCTCCAAAGAAGATGTTCATTATTTTTAGCCTGCTCTATCTAACAAGAATTTTTTGATTGCCTATAAATTGGTTATCAGAAATGAATGCTATAAAGTATAATCCCAATGGTAAATTGCCCACTTCGACAACTTTTTTGTTACTGACATGAAGCTCTTTAAAGACTCGTCCTTGCGCATCTAAAATTGTAATAAAATCAATTCCTTGGTTTAGCAAAATTGTGAATGTACCGTTATTGGGGTTTGGGTAAATTTTTGACACATAATTTTTACTCTCCAACCCCAAAATACCTTTTCGCAACATTAAAGTATCTGAGGGATCAGAGTGGCCTATTTCATTCTTGGCGATGAGGTAATATTGGTGAGAAATTTCTATATCATTTATAATTACTTGGAAATAAGAGACTTCGGAGGTAACAGTATCTATTGGCACAAATTCTGCAAGATCAAGAGATTCATATATAATAAAACTATCTGTTAAATCGTCAGAATTGGTCCATGCGAGCGTAATTTCTGCAAGTTCTTCATTATAATCATAAGTTAAATTTTGTGGAGGTTTAGGACGGAAAATATCTAAACTTACGATATTTGAGGTATCTGAGACCATATTATCGTTCACTGCCAGAACAAAATAAGAATATTTATGATCAATTTCTACATCCACGTCAGTAAAGCTTTCCGTATCCGATCCTACATCACCGATTACATCATATTCCTCGTCATCTATCCCTCGTAATATTCTAAACCCTGTTTCATGGTCTGAATTGTCATTCCAGGTCAATTCATTGCTCCCATCTACGTATTGTGCAGTAAAATTTTCTGCTTTTTTTGGCTTAATTAAGGTAAATGTAGTTTCCGTAGAGTTTTCACCAAAAATATTTTTTGACACTAAACTATAAGTATAAAGAACATTTAAATCAGGATTATCATCTGTAAATGAAGTAGAACCCTTTTCAAGTGTTGAAAGAAGTTCTTCATTACCATCTGGTCCTTTGCGATAAACCTCTATAGAACGAATTGAGTAATCCTGCTGCCAAGTAATATTTATCCCACCAGTTTCTGTATTGGATATATTTTCAATATTCAATGCATTTGTACTTAAAGAGAGTGCATAAAATCCGCCTCCATTAAAACCATTTATCGCTCCAGGACCCAATATGAACAAAGTATCATTGTGTATCTCAATTTCATCTATTTCACCTTCAACATCTAGCGCAAGATCATCATATAAAGCACCATTTAGATTTACTGCAGCAATTGCGTCTTTAGAAATGCCATTTAATGAAGAAAAAGAGCCCGAAACCAAAATTGTAGTATCACTTAGAGAATTGATATCAGCAATATCCGTGTCTGAGTTAAATGAAATAAAATCACTATCAAGAAGATTCCCATTTACATCATATTTCTTTAGAGTTTGCGTGTTATTAGCGTCCGGTTCGTAAATCATAAGTAATGAATCAGAAACAGCAAAAACCTGAGCATTACCATATGACAATTTCTCGAAAATAATATCATTAAAAGAAGTGTCCTTATTACCATTTGGCATGAGTCGAATTACCTTTCCACTAGGATTTGCTGAATTTCTAAAATACTGAACTGTAAGCTTATCATCCTTCCCTAAATAAGAGAATTTGACAATATCCGTTGGTAAAATATCCGGACTAGGAGTGTAACCAGAAACAATACTGTAATCTTTATTCATTTTAATCACGTTATGCATTTGTTGACCCGCTCCATTATATGAAAATATACCTGTAGCGTAAATATAAAGCTCAGACTCATGAATGTTGTAAACAGGTTCTTCAACGTAAACCGGACTTCCTTGGGAGGACCCTAAACTAACGCTATTTCCATTCGGATCGTACACTTTAAATATTCCATTTTGATCCCTATCATAAACGCCTAAAAATAAATCTCCGTTAGATAAAATTTTAGCTGATCCCAAATAATCATCAGCAGATAAATTAATGGAATCCAACTGGGGAAATTTAGCCTCAGATTTTAAAGAAAACCCCGTGATAAGTGCACTTTTTGACATGCTGGACTCAATAAAAGATCCAGTAATTAAAAACTTTTCAGAATTATAATTTATCATTTGATCCACCCGTGCATTGCCATATAAATTTGAGTTAAATGCATCGATATTTTCACCATTTGTATTTATCTTATTTATACTTCTTGACTCCTTGCCATCGTAAGTTCTTTGATCTGCGAGTAAATAAATTTCATCGTCAGCATTTCTAACCATATGATAATTTCCATAATATTCCACTGTGAAATGTTTAGTCACAAAGGAATCATCTCTTAACCCATTACTCAATAAACGAAATAAAGATCGATTGGATGGATTCGAACTATCATTCTGTCCAATAATAAAAAATTTACCACTACTTAATGGAATTGCATATGCTATCCCATTACCGTATGCATCTGCAAAAGATAAATCAGCATTATGAATGGAAGCCTCATCGATGGCACCCAACTCGTTGATAATAAAAAGACCATTTCCTGAAATGTTATTTACATTCAGATTATTATTTCCTGCTATAAATAATTGACCGGATGAGAGCATCTCAATATTATGTATTTCGCCACGAGTAGAAGTTATGGGGCTAAATGAACTATTTTCAACAATGGAATCAGTAAAATGATAATACTTACGAGTGCTATAGTCTTCAGACACATATTCCATCAATAATGCATTATCAGATAGTTTTTCAACGGATTGCAGCAAATATCCTTCTTTACTGACATCAATTGCACGGTAATTTCCATCTTCTGCATAAAGCCTAAAGTTTCCACCACTTTCCAAGACTAATAATGAGTCTCTATAAGTTATCATGGATTTGATATAGGGACTGCCGACCGCGAATGACTGGTCAATTGTTCCGTTATCTTTTATTTTAATAATGCCGTTCTCAGCAACTATATAAAGGGAACCATTTAGTATAGTTGACGGGCTAAAGGCTATTGCGTTTCCAAAATTCCGAGAGTAATTCCCCTCAAAATGAAATGCTTCATCAAGGGAACCATCTGCATTTAACCTAACAATCGGAGGAGTGATTTTATCGTTGACAAAATTAATGTTGCCTCCTACATATAATTTATCATTATCTAAAAGTGCATGCCTCACACGTGCTTGACCCTTCAGTCCGGGTTGATTTTCTCCTAAATCAATTAATTCTTGACTTAAAACCGATAAAGAAAAAAAGCAAAGAATAGAAAAAGCAAAAGAAAATTTCATATAAAACTATTTATAAAGTGATTCTTATTTGAAAAGACTAACTTAGTTTAAATAATTAATATGACCATATAAAATGGATAATAAGGGGCTTGCATTAAATGCTTTTTTAATGTTTTTTTAAAGTGATGAGTATCATTGCCTTCTATTGCATATCAATCTATAAAGAAAAGCAACTGGTTGATCGGCAAAAGGAAAACACTAGGAACGGCTAAGATATAAAGAGCACCAAACCATATAGGCTTCATAACAATTTGCTTTACCGCTATAATTATTAATCCTCCGGCAAATTTTCTTAAAAGAAACTAATAGAATCCTGAAGCAATCAAAAATCCATGATAATTTTATAAAGTTTAATATAATTTGAAGAGCTTTTATTTAAGTACTAAAAATACACCTTTCAATTAGTTTACTTTCCTCAATCCCCTTATTTTTGAACAAAATTTAGAATCATGTCCGATAGATATAATCAACGCGGGGTTTCGGCCTCCAAAGAAGATGTTCATAATGCCATCAAAAACCTTGATAAAGGACTTTTTCCACAAGCTTTTTGCAAAATTGTGCCTGATCACCTTACGGGTGATGAGGAGTACTGCACCATTATGCATGCGGATGGGGCTGGCACTAAATCTTCCTTGGCTTATATGTATTGGAAAGAAACGGGTGATATTTCCGTTTGGAAAGGAATTGCACAAGATGCCATCATCATGAATATTGATGATTTACTATGTGTGGGATGTACCGATAAAATATTACTCTCCTCTACTATTGGGAGGAATAAAAACTTAATTCCAGGTGAAGTCATATCGGCTATTATAAATGGCACTGAGGAAGTTTTGCAGATGCTGAGAGATAATGGTGTAAATATTATAAGTACAGGTGGTGAAACTGCGGATGTTGGGGATTTAGTGAGGACTATTATTGTAGATAGTACCGTTACGGCCCGAATGAAAAGATCAGATGTTATTTCCAATGACAACATAAAAGCAGGTCATGTGGTTGTAGGCTTGGCTTCTTATGGACAGGCTACTTATGAAAATGAATACAATGGCGGAATGGGGAGCAACGGATTAACCTCTGCTCGTCATGATGTATTCAGTAAGGAGTTGATGGCAAAATATGCTGAAAGTTTTGATCCCTCCGTTCCTAGTAACTTGGTGTATACAGGTTCAAAAAAATTGACTGATTCAGTAGAAGGAGTTGAATTGGATGCAGGTAAATTAGTATTATCCCCTACTCGAACTTATGCGCCAGTTATCAAGAAAATATTGGAAGAATTACCGGATAAAGTAGCAGGAATGGTGCATTGCAGTGGCGGAGCTCAAACCAAAGTACTTCATTTTGTGGAAGGGTTGCATATTATCAAAGACAATTTATTCCCAACCCCTCCACTTTTCAAAATGATACAAGAAGAATCCAAAACGGATTGGAAAGAGATGTACAAAGTATTCAATATGGGGCATAGAATGGAACTTTATGTTGATGAAGCGGATGCACAAGCCATCATTGATATCTCAAATTCTTTTAATATTGAGGCTCAAATCATTGGAAGAGTTGAAAGTTCTGCTCAAAAGCAAGTTACTGTTAAGAGTGAGCATGGGGAGTTTGTTTATGAAGGCTAATTTTCCATGGGCACTTTCCCCCGTTTAAAGCTCAGCCTCAGATCTCGCATAGACTAGATTTGCTGCAGAAGAAAGATGTTTGTTACGATTACAACTACTGAAAGCAAAAAAGAGAGGGTTAGCTTAAGGATATTTTGTCTTCTCTCTTTTATCATCTCATTCCTGATCTTAATCAAATCTTCTTTAGTACAAGATTTGTAGGTATACTTTCTTTCGGATCTACTATATTCTTGAACTCTCTTCTCATTTCAAAAAGTGATTGTCTTTTTAGAATAGCCCTATCGTTTGCCAAAGACTTATTCATAAAATCCATCATTCCAAAACCACTCATATCAATTGTTTTCAAGTTGAGACTTTTTATGTTGGTCTTCTTTCCTAATAATAAAAACTTCAAAGTAAACCAGTAATACAATCAGTGTAATTTCCCCCACGAAATATAGAATACCCACAATTGTGAGTTGATCGAAATACGTAATAATTAGAAATGATGTAAGTAGGCAGTACATTAAATTAGCAGTGGCAATTACGCCAAGAAAAGTTCTCCAATTCTTTTGGGGCTTAAAAAAACAACTGGCCGAATAAATAAAAAAGAGTGAAGCAACAATGGCTAGACTAATTAATAACTCTTTTGGCATACCTATGAATTCCTGAACACTTGTGAAGACAATTCCTAAAGTTATTGCTGTTAAAAATGCTCCTACAGCGTCAATAAGAAAAACTTTAGTAGGATTCTTTAAAATTCTATCCATCATTCTGCAAAGAAAATATTTCCATTAAGATATAAAATTGGATGTTAAGCCGGTAGTCAAATTAGCTAAAAATACTTCTTCATCATGATGTCAGTTTGCACGTCCTCTCCTACGATAAAAGTATGTTTATCGAAAGCTTTAAAGCCTAACTGCTCGTAAAACCGAATGGCTTTGGGATTTTTTTCCCATACTCCCAACCAGAGAAAATCTACTTCCTTCTGCTGAGCTATTTCTATGGCCTTTTTATAAAGCAATTTTCCAATTCGCTTTCCCTGATAATCAGCTAAAACATAAATCCGCTGTATTTCCAGAGTGTTCTCATTCTTCATTTCAGTTTGAGCTTCAGCAACATTAATTTTCAAGTAACCCACGATTACAGATCCCAAGCAGGCAAAATAGAATTCAGAATTCTGATTACTCAATTGAGATACTAACTTTTCAAGTGAAAACTCTTCTTCCAGATACCGACTCATATCATCTTCGGTGTTGCCTGCAGAATAAGTCTCCAAAAAGGTCTGCTTACTAATTTTTTGCAGGGCAATTTTATCGTTCAGATTGACTTTTCTTAATGATAGGCTTTTCATTGATAACTAATACAAATTTTATTATGTGAAAAATCTTGGCGGTTTCCCGGAGTTGAATTAGTAGCAACATTTATTTGTTCAGAACCTCTTCCCAGGTAGAATACGCTTCCTTTTCAATTCCATCCTCAGTAATCAAACCTGTACTAATCCACAATTTCCCTAAATCTTTGACTTCATCAGGAAATGTTTCCCAAAGAAGATCATAATCCCTATGAGCCCACCAAATAATATACTCATAATCCTGAATTTGGGCCTGAGCAAGCAGAACTTTCAAGTATTCATTTTGCTGTCCTTGATCACCAGAGATGGATAGATTAAATGATTCTACAGTCAAATCCTCCGAAAGGTGGCTTGTTTCGGCAAATGAAATAGGTTTCTCAATCTGTTCGTGTAAGAAATCAAATGCCTCTTTAAAATCTTCATCAGTTTTTAAGCCTTTAAAGAATGGATAAAAGCTAATACTCACTAAATCCATTGCATTAGCGTAATTTGCTATTTCCTCTATAAAATCTTCACTATTCGTAACATCCGGCTGGTAAAAATTATGTAACGTAATTGATTCTGAAATATTCAGAGACGGGAATTCCTCTGCAATTCTTGATCTGATACTAGCCATCAATAATTTATACCCATCCCACTTCTCAGGGGCATTTTTTAATAATTCATTTACCTCAATAGCTATGATTAAATAATCTGGATTTAATTGATTTGCGATATATTTTAAATGTTTGAAATATGCGTCTTCAATTTTCTGATCATTTAATTCCGCATAATCAGGAATACCGCCATCATAATCGAAAGCTAATTCATCCCTTGAACTGTTCAACAAACTTACTGAGACAGTGAGTTGAGCGTTTGGCAGTTTCCGTGAGGCTCTTGATTCAATTTCATTGATAAATTCAGATGGCAAAGTCGAATCATTGAACCAGGCATTCCAGGGAATATTGGAATCAATATGCTCTGAATAAATATCTGCATTTTCATCAATGAATTTATAACTACCTTCGACAGCTTCAGCTGTTGGAGCATACGGCCATGTACTGAAACCCATCTTGAAATCCCGTGAACTGAACTGACAGAAAAAGTCGTCATTTTCGCAATCAGATATGGGATTATTGTCTTCCTTAGTGCAAGAAAGCGCAACGATCATGAAGACTATTGTCAAAATTGAAGATAATTTTTGCTTCCTCATTTATACTTGTTTTTCCTTGATTAAATAATCTAGATATCCAATCGGTATGATATAAATATACATAATACAGAAAGAAATATTCTATTCTCAAATCCCTAATGTCATTAGGTGTTTTACTTTGTGGTAGATTAAAGATGCTTTAATACATTCTTTCAATTCCAATTCAGGGACTTTCTCCTCTAGTGGAAAAACGATGGCACGGTTACCTTCAAATTTGAACACATCCTCAAACACAATTCTGAAGGTGCTCACCAGACGACTTGAACATTGAAAGTACATTGCAAATTGATCGGGAGATCTTTCTTTCCAATCCATCCGTAATGTACTTCCATTTTTAGTTACAAAACTTGGCTCACCCCATTTTAACGTCTCCTCCAATTCATCAACTCCCTCCGTTTCTTCCGCTGTTTCTATTACCAACCTCCTCAAATACCGCATCTTACCCCTTAATTTGTCTGGGTAATTCGCAAATTTTTCATCAACAGCTGGATTCGTTTTAAGCACGAGTTTCGTCATCTTTTATTCATTAATTGCAATATAAAAATCCACTTCAGCAGCAGAAGGATTTTGCGATTTCTCTCCAAATACTTCAAAATCAGCAGTATAGCTTCGATTCAGATCCATATCCCAAATTTTTGCCCAATGGTTTACAATAAGTCCATTCATTAAATCGCCACTAGCAGTACTCTTAATGTAAGTCCCACCATCGAAAGACATCGCTGTCATTCCTGCAGGAACTGCTTCAAAATTTTTCACTTTGCAACCAAGAATGGCCGTGTAAGGCTTGGTGTGATCTCCCTCATATTCGGTGTACAATGAATAAATCGTATAATCCACTTTATTGGGGATTTTCTCCAATAAGTTCTCACTCAGAAATCCTTGCCACAATTCAGCAATTTCCTGATTAGCTTTGTTCCCTTCATTAGTAGTCTTGATGGCAATGCCAATCAACTTAAATGGTTCAATTTTTACCTTTTGCATAACTTATTCTTTTTGATTTGAAGCAAAGGTAGATTGAGTTTGTGACAAGGGTATGTCAGGGGTGCTTTCACATTTTTTTCTGCAGTTATCAAAGTATTGATCCAAGGTAATTTTGTGAGGCTCAAAATGTGCCTGAGTTTTTGTTAACTGCTGAATTCGATCTAATCGAAAGGCCCGAAAGTCATTACGAATATGACAAAAGGCAATTAGAACCCAATTATTTTTGGTTGTGTATAACGCAAAAGGCTCTATTTTTCTTTGTGTCTGTTGATTATTTAAAGATATATAGTGCAACTGAACTATCTCATAGTTGATAATATTAGACTGCAGTTGAATGAGGAAGTTGCTAGTTTTTTCATTGGTTCTGTTATTTCTTATCTGGATACGTTCGGTTAGAACTTCTGTTTTGGCTTTTTGAGGGCGTTTTAAAACTGACTTGATTTTTGAAATCGCATTTTGATACTGCTCAACTAAGGATTGGTCTTTATTTCTCAAAATCAAATGTTCGGCCATAATGAGTGCATTGGCTTCCTCTTCAGTAAACATCACTGGGGGAAGCCTGTAGCCATCTATCAGGGAATAACCTTTCCCTTCCTCCGTTACAATAGGAATTCCCGATTGCTCTAATGTTCGAATATCCCTGTAGACCGTTCGAATACTCACGTGATGCTTTACAGCAATATCAGTTGCAGTTACAATCCGCTTTGATTGTAATTGAGTTAAGATTGCTGTTAATCTTGCAAGTCTGGGTTTTTCTCTGGACACTAAATTTCTTTTTGTAATAGATGAATTAAATCCTATTATCTGCTCAATATAGTTTGATCAGTAACCTTACGCACTGTTCAACTTTAATTAAATATCAATTTACAAAATAAATTGTATTGCAAAAATGCTCTGCGATGCATTGGAAACAGGGAAATAAGTGCTAGGAAAGAGGCCGCTAGAGGAATTACCCACTTAGGCAATCTTCGTTTTAATCTAGTTAAAGGCTTAGTGGTAAATGCTATTTTGAGTTTCTAAATTCTACAGTGTAGTAAGTACACTTCTCAATTTGAAAGTTAAGTGAATTCAAATTAAAAGATTGGAAGTCTGTTGTTGGAACTAAGTTTAATAGTCCATTTTCTCGCTCAATGAAAACCTCTCCATCGCTGTAAACAGAATGAGACTTTGTCTTTCCGTTTGTCAAAACCCCCAACCATCTTCTTTATAGAAATGGACATCAAGAATAGGAGGAGCAATTTTATTTCAGCACCAATGGTAAGTGGAGCACATCTATAACCAAAAAGTAGTAGGAGCAGATATTCCTGTTTTATCTGTTCTTAAAAACGATACTACCCATACCAACATCCAAAATAAATTCCATACTGTCATCAGGATTTTTAGCATAAGCTTTATTGCCAAAGGCATTATGACCAATTTTCTCAAAATTTGGAGCCATCTTAATGTTGCATAATGGGGAATTATGTATTCTAATAATAATAGGAACATCATCAGGGGGCAAAATAATATTCAAGTTTCCAGCTCCAACAGAAGCATTTACTCTGCTGTTTATTCTCCAATCATTTCCACAATCTATTGAAATAGAACCGAAGCCAACTTCCGCAATAATGTCCCTTGCCATGGTGTAGTTCAAATCATGAACTTCAATACTACCAAAATTTACTTTTACAAAAAAAGTATCCATGGCAACACTATTCATTTTCTTTTCTGTGAAATTCACCTTCACGTCAGCACTTCCGGAATTAATTTTCAAACGTTCAACGGCTAATCTACTAAGATCAATATTTGCATCTCCCATTAAATAATTTAAATCCAAATCAAACGTTTGATGTTCCGATAAATTAATTTGCCAAATATCGTGAGGCTGCTCCGAAGATGAAAAGAAACTATTCGCTACGGATTCGGTGAAGTTCAATCCCATATGGCTTTTGCAAGTCAATTGGGCATCTACCTTTTGCGTATTATTATTCTTTAATATCTTAAAAGAGCTGGCAGCAATGTCATTTTCACTGGCTCCCAAAATTACGATTGGCTCATCTTTATTAACTGCATTCAAAAACGAATTTCCTGCCTTAGTAGAAACTTTCAATTCAATTTTATCTATGCCCTTTGATTCTGTAATTTCAAAATGCTTGTGAAGTTCTTGCCCGAAAACCGAGCAAGCTAAAAAAGGTATGACCAGAAATGATACTGAAAAACGAAGAACCCTATTCATAATGGGATTATTACGTCTTCTTTAACCAATAAGTTGTTGGTAAAATCAAAAAAGCCACTACTCTTGGCGAAATAGTGGCTTAATGTCTACTTTTATACAGATTCTTACAGCAGAGAAGCTTTCACTTTAAGGTAAGATATATCTATAAGAACAGCTTTATGGGCATTTTGGTTAGAAAATACTCCGTAGTCCCGTCTTATTAAAAAAGCAGTAAAAAAATTGAGAAATTAATTAAAAAACTCCTTCACTCTATCGAAAAAGCCTTTATCCGCTTTTGTAGGATTAGGCCTGAAATTATCAGAAGCCCTCATGCTTTCTAGCATCTCTTTTTCATTATCCGATACCTTCTTAGGCGTCCAAACGTTCACATGAATTAGTTGGTCACCTCTTCCGTATCCATTTACATCACCCACACCTTTTCCTCTTAGTCTTAAAATTTTTCCAGATTGGGTACCAGTCTCGATCTTAATTTTTACTTTGCCATCGATGGTTGGGACTTCAACTGTTGTTCCCAATACTGCATCCACAAAATTGACATAAAGATCGTAGATGATATTGTTACCATCACGTTTCAATACATCATGCTCTATTTCCTCAATCAAAATTACCAGATCACCTGCAGCTCCACCCATTGGTGCTTCATTACCTTTTCCTGACATGGATAATTGCATGCCATCAGTAACTCCGGCCGGGATTTTCACAGAAATAACCTCTTCTTTGGATTGAAGGCCTGTATTATCCACATGAGGTGGTTTTTTATCAATAAATTTACCAGAACCGTGACAAGTTGGACATGTACTAGCCGAAACCATTTGCCCCAACATGGTATTGGTTACTCTTCTTACTTGACCTGAACCCCCGCAGGTATCACAATTCTTATAAGTAACCCCATCCGCTGATACCAAACGATTAACCTTGATTTTCTTTTCAGCTCCATGAGCTATTTCTTTTAAATCTAATTTTAGTTTGATGCGAAGATTGGAACCTCTTCTACCTCGACTTCTGCGGCCACCACCGCCTCCACCAAAAAAGCTTTCGAAGCCGCCACCTCCGCCACCACCGAAGATGTCACCAAATTGAGAGAAAATATCTTCCATATTCATACCTCCTCCACCAAAGCCACCTGCTCCGCCTTTCATACCTTCATGACCAAACTGGTCATAACGCTGACGCTTCTGCGGATCACGTAAAACTTCATATGCTTCTGCCGCTTCCTTGAATTTATCTTCTGCTTCTGGGTTATCAGGATTCTTATCAGGATGATATTTGATGGCTACTTTCCGGTAAGCCTTCTTTATCTCTGCATCCGAAGCTCCTTTGCTAACACCCAGTATATCGTAATAATCTCTTTTAGCCATCTTATCTATAATCTAAATATTAAATCCACAAATCTTTTTTATTTGTTGTTGAGTCTCAACCCCCCATTAGTTTCCGGGTCAATATATTGCCTCACAGGCTTGAATTATTCTCCTATTACAACTTTTGCAAAACGAATTACCTTATCATTCAATAGATATCCCTTTTCCACTACATCTACCACTTTACCTTTCAACTTTTCATCAGGAGCTGGTATTTTGGTTATAGCTTCATGAATTTCAGGATCAAATTCTATCCCTGCGTCATTATCCATTGCCTTTAAGCCTTTGTTGATTAGCGTCTTCTCGAATTTATTCTTAATTAACGTAAAGCCTTCTTTCACGGCCTCATTCTCTGACTGATCCTCGAAAGATTTTTCTGCTCTTTCAAAATCATCCATGATTGGCAATAAGTCTGAAATCAACTCTTCTGAAGCATTTTTAACCAACTCTAATCTTTCTTTGGCATTTCTTCTTCTAAAGTTTTCAAACTCGGAGTATAGCCTTAAGAATTTATCCTTAGACTCTGCCAGTTCTATTTCTAATTTCTCGAAATCTGACAATTCTTCATCTTTCGCCTGAGCTTCTGCCTCTGCCGATTTTTCTTCTTCAGACCTATTATCCTGAGTTTCGTCCTCAGCATTTTGCTCGTCTTTTATATCTTCCGCAGTTTCTGCTTCTTTATTTAACTCTTTTTCGTCTAATTCTTCTTTAGCCATAACTATATTATGTTATTCTATCTAATTTTCAGCATTAAGGAACAAGGAGTTTGCCAAATGACAGTTCACTGACAAGATGACATTATGCGTTTAAAGCCTTCCAAATCATATCTTTAAGCTCACTCACGTTAAATTGAGTTAATGAAGAAATGAAAATAAAAGGTAAGTCTTTGGGCAACTCTTGCTTTAATTCGCCCATAAGCTCGTCATCCAATAAATCTGACTTTGTGATTGCCAATAGCCTGTTTTTATCCAACAATTCCGGATTATACTCTTTCAATTCGTTAATCAAAATCTGGTATTCCTTTTTGACATCCTTGCTATCAGCAGGAATCATAAAAAGTAGAATGGAGTTTCTTTCGATATGTCTCAAAAATCGAGTTCCCAATCCTTTTCCTGCTGCCGCGCCTTCAATGATTCCTGGAATATCTGCCATTACAAAAGATTTATGATCACGATACGGAATCACCCCTAGATTTGGTGTAAGTGTCGTAAACGCATAATCTGCTATTTCTGGCTTTGCAGCAGAAACAACAGATAGTAAAGTACTTTTACCAGCATTAGGAAAACCAACTAATCCAACATCAGCCAACAACTTTAGCTCAAGAATGATCCACTCTTCTTGTCCGTCTTCTCCTGGCTGTGCATATCGAGGCGTTTGATTAGTAGCTGTTTTAAAATTGGCATTCCCCAGACCACCTCTTCCGCCTTCGGTTAATATTTTTTCTTCTCCCTCTTCGGTGATTTCAAATCTCACCACACCAGACTCGGCATCCCTTGCAACAGTTCCCAAAGGTACTTCTAAAATAACGTCAGCTCCATCAGCACCTGAACTTCTTGCACCTCCACCTGGGGCTCCAGCATCGGCTATTACGTGCTTTTTGTACTTTAAGTGAAGCAGCGTCCATAATTGTGAACTACCGCGTAAAATAATATTACCACCGCGACCACCATTTCCTCCATCTGGCCCGCCCTTGGGAACATGCTTTTCTCTTCGCATGGAAACAGCACCTGCACCCCCCTTTCCGGAACGAGAGCAAAATTTAACGTAATCAATAAAATTGGGATTGGCCATGGGACTAAATTTTAAGGCGCAAATTTAGTTTAATTTAGGCAGGAAATAAAAAAGCCGACCAATTATGAATTAGCCGGCTCCCTTAAAAATGAAATTTAAATTATTTTAATCGGTCAATTTCACTTGATATTTTATTAAAAATCTCATCTATAGTCCCTACCCCATGGATTTTCGCATACTTTCCTTCACCATCATAATAATTGGCAACAGGTAAAGTCTCATCTTTATAAACTTTTATACGGTTTTCAATTTTAGCTTCTTCCTGATCATCCGCTCTCCCTGAAGTTTTACCTCTTTCCTTAATTCTCTTCTTCAATTCTTCTTCGGGAACATCTAAAGCAATCATTCCGGCAATCTTCTCGCCTTTTTCTTCTAACAAAGTATCTAATGCCTTTGCTTGTGGAACTGTCCTTGGGAAGCCATCAAAGATATACCCACTACTACTCGCTTGAGTATCTTTAATTTTTTCATCCACCATACCGATCACCACTTCATCAGGAACCAAATTGCCTTCATCCATATATTTCTGGGCTAGTTTTCCTAAATCGGTTCCTTCTCCCAAATGCTTACGAAATAAATCTCCTGTTGCAATATGGGTTAATTTGTATTTATCGATAATTTTTTCACTTTGTGTACCTTTCCCTGCTCCGGGAGGGCCAAACAATATAATATTTAACATGATTGTATTTTAAATAGAGCCTATTAGGCCTTTATCTTAGTAAAACTGTAACTTCTTTATATTCAGTACTAAATCATAATTTTCTGTGAAAAAAAGTATTAGTTTTCACATTATAGAAAATCAAATATAAAAGATTTATGATTAAAATTGCCAAATTTGTCTTTGATCTCACTCAAATTCTCAGAAAGAGGCCACTGATATTTTTATTTCTACATTAGAAATTTGATTCTCGAATATTGAACATTGGTTTTGGTAAAATTCATTCATTTTAAGTCTTATGCCAACTGATAAATTTCTTTTAACTCTCGACCCATTCCTTCATAATCCAAGCCAAAACCAATGACGAATTTATTGGGAATTTCAAAACCTACAAAATCGGGCTTTGATGCTTTTTCCTGAGCATCAGGTTTATGTAATAAAGTAGCTACCTTTATAGATTTCGTACCCAGGTCTTGAAAAGCTTCTGAAAGATGCTGCAAGGTTGTACCAGTATCAACAATGTCTTCCAAAATCAATATATCTCTACCAAAAACGTTTTCGGTCAATCCCAATATTTCCCTGACTTTTCCTGTCGTTTTCAATGCCTCGTAGGAAGCCACGCGAATAAAAGTGACTTCAATTGGAGTGTCAATAGTTCTAATCAAATCAGCTGTAAAAATAAAGGAGCCATTTAAAACGCTAATCAATAGTGGCTTTGTGCCCTTATAACTTGTACTAATTTTAGCACCCATTTCTTTAATCCTGCTTTGGATATCCTCAGCAGATATGTATGGCACGAATTCCTTATCTAAAATTTTAAGCATGTTATAATTCACTCATTAGAAATTGATACATAGACAACATTGACTGAATGTCATTTTTGTGGACTTTTTCATCTGGAGAATGCACATTATCCTCTGGCGCCCCTACGAAACACCAATCGATTGGATACGGAGATTCTTGGAGCTCGCGGCCATCACTCCCTCCACTTGCTTCTACTTCTAGTTGAAAAGGAATATCTGAATTTTCAGCCATGTTGATGATCATTTGAACAAAGGATTGCCTTGGCACATTGCGATCTCGCATCGAAATAGCAACTCCTTCTCCGTGTTTAACACCTTCAGTTACCCATGTGATGTCCGAGATCAGCGCTTGGTGAACACCATATTTTTCCACCATAAACTTGGCTAAAAAAGGTACTGTTCCTCCACCATGTTCTTCATACGCAGAAAATACGATCATACCATTTTCTAAAGTCTCTGCCAATTTCAGACAGTTGAAAATGCCCAATCTATTATCTAAATAACAAGATTGAACATAATCTTCAGTTTCTCTAAAATCGCATTCAAAAGTCAAACTTGCCCCTCTATCAATCCCTCTTCCAAATTTGTAAAAAGTTTGGTTTTCTTTATTGATCTCTATTTCACACGCAATAGGTCCGAGTGAATCCTCACCTTTCAGTTTATATCCATTTTTGGCCTCCGGGCCTCCAATAGGAACTAATTGATTTTCATACCTTACAGAAAAACCAACAGAATCCATATGTGCAAAAACCGCAGCTCTAGGTTCTCCAAAAACCAAGACTAAACAATCTTGGAAATCTTCCCCCTGATAGATTTTCGGTTTTACCTTCCAATCAGTTTGGTTTTTCTTGATATATTGAAGTAAAAAGTTCTTTATCATGTATTCTTCTCCAGACGGAGCGTGAATACTACACAATTGCTGAAGTAGTCTATAATCTGTCATTCACGCAAAGTTAAAATCTTTTAAGAGCAGAAAAGAAATAAGTATAAGGGATATTTCCATTTTTTAATTTTTTTCTTAAAAAATAAAATTATATTTAGTTTTTGCTTAAATTATTGTCAACCTAATTGCACAAATGTACATTTTAGACAAAGAAAATAGCATTGCGAACCATTTTTTAGCTGAGTTGAGAGAAGTCGATATTCAGAAAGACCGCTATAGATTCAGAAGAAACCTTGAAAGACTGGCTGAATTGTTAGCATATGAAATATCAAAATCCTTATACTTTCAGCAAAAGCCAATACAAACCCCCTTAGAGGAAACCCAAGTGGCTCTCATGCACGATTTCCCAGTAATAGTGAGCGTATTGAGAGCAGGATTACCTTTTCATCAGGGCTTCCTCAATATTTTTGACCACTCTGACTCCGGATTCATAGGAGCATATAGAAAACACTCTGACAGCAACAATTTCACAATTGAAATGGGATATGAGGCCCTACCTCCATTAAATGACAGGACTTTAATATTAGCCGACCCGATGCTTGCTACAGGAAAATCTCTAATTACAGCGATAGAGCACATTACAAAATTAGCAAGACCAGAAAGAATTATTATCGCGGCCGCCATTGGAACGCCAGAAGGAGTGAAATTCATCAGTGAAAATATTAGAGGTGAATATGATATTTATTTAGGCTCATTAGATCGAGAACTCAATGAAAAAGCCTATATTTTACCGGGTTTAGGAGATGCGGGAGATTTAAGTTTTGGTCAAAAACATACACAATAGTAAATGCCATTGTCAAATACCATATTGCTTTTTGTCGGCTTAGCTGTTTTAATTCTCGGTGGAGAATTATTAGTCCGCGGGGCCTCAAGAATTGCTTTGAGGCTCAAAATGTCCCCCTTGGTTGTTGGTGTAACTATTGTGGCATTTGGAACATCTTCACCCGAATTATTAATTAGTATTCAAGCAGCACTAGCTGGGAGCCCTGATATCACCATGGGCAATGTGATAGGCTCAAACATCTGCAATCTTGCATTAGTACTAGGAGTAACCGCTCTTATAGCACCTATTCCCGTTAATTCTGATTCAATCAAAATTGATTGGCCTATGACGATGGGCTGCACAATACTACTTTACTTCCTAGTTCAGGAAGGATTTGTTAATGACCACGAGGGTCTAGGATTCATTTTGCTTCTAGCCTTGTATGTTATCTTTATTATTCGTAGGTCAAGGAAAAAACACATCAGTCCGGAAGATTTAGGAATTGAAGTTGAAGCGCCTACTGCTGGCTCAACAAAAAACATGCTTAAAGATGTATCCTTGATCCTTATTGGAGGAGCAGGACTTTATTTCGGTTCTGATTGGTTTGTTAACAGCGCCAAGGATTTAGCGATTTACATGGGGATTAGTGAGCGAATAGTGGGGATAACGGTAGTGGCATTGGGTACTAGTTTACCAGAATTGGTTACTTCAGTAGTAGCAGCTTTTAAAAAGGAAACCGATATGGCCCTAGGTAACTTAATGGGCTCCAACATCTTCAATATCCTGTCAATTTTAGGTATCACTAGTTTAATAGCTGAAATTGAAGTAAGTGACGTCATAATTAATTCCGATATGATATGGATGATGGGCATCACCTTACTGATACTCCCGTTTATGGCGCTCAATAAAATAGTCGATCGCTATGAAGGCCTAATTCTATTGGGAATATATGTTTACTATACAATTAATGTAATCACCTAAGGCTGTCAATCATTTTCATCTTCATCCGGAAGCATTTCAATATCCTGAATCAAAACTTTTTTAGAAATGTTTTGCCCGGTCAATGTCATGGCTAAACCTCCCATCGCTGTCTCTTTATATTTAGTTTCCATGCTCTGTCCTACTTCTCCCAAAGCGTCCACGCACTCATCTACGGGAATAACGCCACTTACATTTGACAAAGCAATTTGCGCGGAAGAATTAGCTATCGCAGCAGCACTGGCATTTCTTACCACGCATGGAACCTCAACTAAACCTGCAACCGGGTCACATACCAAGCCTAACATACATTGAATGGTTATAGCAACTGCGTTAAAAACCTGATCAGTATCACCACCTAAACAATAAACAATAGCTCCTGATGCCATTGCTGCAGCACTTCCTGTTTCTGCCTGACATCCACCAACAGCACCAGCTAAGGATGCCTTCTGTTCGATGATTAAAGCTATTCCGGCACCAACCAACAACCCTTCTAGAATCTTTCTGTCTTCCAATCCATGAATTTCTTGCAAGGTAAACATAGTGCCAGGCAAAATACCACTTGCTCCAGCAGTTGGGGCAGCCACAACTCTCCCCATACAGGAATTTACTTCTTTTGCTGCTAGCGCCCGTGCAATTAGTTTCTGGAAATTTGGATCTAATACAGTTAACGGATTTTGGTAAACTTTCTTTGCTCCATTATTTATCATTCCAGAGCGTGACTGCATATCCTCTTCAAGGCCAGTCTTAACCGCATCTCGCATAACATCGTAGGCTTTCTGCAAATTTTCCCAGACAAAATCAGCATCTTTATCCTTTTGATCTTTTTCGTATTCCAATACTGGCTCAAAAAGCTTAACATTCTTTTTCTCACAGTATTCTTTCCATTCCTTAAAATCACTAAAAAGTATTGACATAGCAGTATATATTTAGCCTAATGCATTAATCGGCAAAGAAACAGAAAAGTTTAGCATTATTATAATTCAGAAGCATAATATGAATGTATATTTGCAGCATGGAATTTAAAAATGATCTGCTGTTGAGAGCAGCGAAAGGTGAAAAAGTAGAAAGAACTCCTGTTTGGTTGATGAGACAGGCGGGTAGAATATTACCTGAATATAGAAAGGTGAGAGCGAGTGTTAGTGGTTTTATTGAGTTGGCTCAAACTCCTGAATTAGCTGCTGAAGTGACCATTCAACCGGTAGATATTTTGGATGTAGATGCTGCCATTATTTTCTCTGACATCCTGGTTATTCCTGAAGCTATGGGATTACCTTATGAAATGATTGAAAAAAAAGGACCAAAATTCCCTGAAACTATTCAATCTAAAGCAGATGTTGAAAAATTAAAGGTGGCTAATGTGGAAGAAAGTCTTTCCTATGTTACTAAGGCAATAGAAATCACTAAAAAGGAATTAAATGGCCGGGTACCTTTAATTGGTTTCGCAGGTGCTCCTTGGACTATTTTCGCTTATATGGTGGAAGGCTCAGGCAGTAAAACTTTCTCAAAAGCAAAAGCAATGCTTTATACCGATCCAGAATTATCACACCAACTGTTACAAAAAATCACAGACAGTACCATTGCTTATTTAAAAGCGCAAATCTCAGCTGGGGCTGATTTAGTACAGGTGTTTGACAGTTGGGCTGGTATCTTGTCGCATGAACAATACAAGCAATTCTCTATTCCATATCTAAAGAAAATTGCTGACGCCATTCAGGACGTACCTAAAACGGTTTTTGCAAAGGATGCACATGCCGCCTTTGCAGATTTAAGTTCGCTTGATTACCATACAATAGGTTTGGACTGGACCATGAACCCAAAAGAAGTGAGAAGTATTGTTGGTGAAAATAAAACGCTGCAAGGTAATCTAGACCCGTGCGTCCTTTATGGTGATAAAACCACAATTCAGCAACATACCAAAAAGATGTTGGAAGAATTTGGTAGTGGGCGGCATATTGCCAATCTAGGTCATGGGGTTTACCCAGACATCAATCCTGATCATGTAAAATGGTTTATTGAAACTGTAAAGGAATATAGCCAAAAATAAATCCTAGTTGTATTTTTATGACAGAGAAAAGGGCAGGATTTAAACCTGCCCTTTTCTTTACCTGATGAATAAAAACCACACCAATAGTAATAGTGGAAGTAAAAATGGTATAGAGTATCTTATAATATACCCGAAGAAGGAAGGCATCTTAATACCAACTTGCTCAGCAATTGATTTCACCATGAAATTAGGTCCATTGCCAATATAGGTCATCGCACCAAAAAATACAGCTGCAATGGAAATGGCCGTCAGGTCTGCCACCGAATCATAATACACTCCTCCGTTAGCAAATTGCGTTACTTCCGATAAGACAGAAATACTTCCACCCTGTGATGCCATGGCAGCTGCCAAGAAATTTAAATATGTAGGTGCATTATCTAAGAAACCAGATAAAAGACCAGTTCCCCAATAAAGCGTATTGTGAGTAATTAGTGCAGCTCCAGTTTCTGATTTAGCAAAATCTCCCACTAAATCTAAGGCTGGCATCATTGTACCAAAAATTCCTATGAAAATAAAAGCTACTTCCCTGATGGGTTCGAAACTAAATTCATTAAGCTCATGCACTTTCTCTTTAGCAAATTTATAAGACAGATAAGTCACACTTAGCATGATAACTTCTCTTATGTAGGAAAATTCTTGCCCATCGTAGGTAATTCCTGGCACCCAAGAGAATACGTTTGGATCAATAAAAACAGATATTATGATCACCGTCAACCAGAGAAAGTTTCTTTTCCCATTAATGGTAATTTTATTATCAAAAACCTCTTTTTCATCTTCTTCGGCACCAGACTTATTTCTTTTATCAAGAAAATAAAAGACCACTGACAAAATAATCAAGGCAAAGATCCATGCGGGCCAGTTGTGCTCCAAAGTCCAGAAAAAAGGAACCCCTTTTAAGAACCCTAAGAAAAGTGGTGGGTCACCGATTGGGGTTAAGGACCCTCCAATATTACTGACCATGAAAATGAAAAATATAATATGATAAGCTTTTATTCTGTTCTTATTTAAACGAATAAAAGGCCTGATTAATAACATAGAAGCTCCTGTAGTTCCGATCAAATTGGAAACTGCGGCTCCGATAAGCAACATCACAATATTAACAATCGGGGTTGATTTCTTATTGACCTTAATTACAATCCCACCAGAAGCAATATAGAGAGAAGCTAAAAGTGATATAAATTGTATGTATTCAAAGCCTGCATGTACAGGACTGTGTACATTATGGATTACAAATAAATAGTAACTCACCACCAGAACTGCTAAAATAACTGCAATTTTCGGATAGTTTTTATGCCAAAAATGCTCATAAAATAACGGCCCTGTTGCTATCATTAATAATAGCAGGACGAAAGGAATCACAGTCCACGCAGGCGCAGAATGATGTCCTTCTTCTTCATTTTCTACTTCATTAGCATGCTCGTCTTGATTGCCTTCATCTACAATTTCAGTATTTACTCTTCCTTCCTCGGAAAATACCTTGGGAGTGTAGAATACAGAAAATAAAAAGGTCAAAATTATTGCTGAAATAGAAAATATCGATGTTCTCATGCAAATGATTTTTCAAGAATCCCCAATTTAGGAAGTTTCCTTCTAATATACTTATGGGGAATTGATTAATTAAATGTTAAATTAATTGACTTAATGCGATTTCAAAAGAAGTCTTTGAAATATTCACATTTGAATTGCTTGCCTCAAATGTTTTACGGAGCGCCCTTTCAATTGTTCTTGAAGTATCCTCGAAAATAGCTTCATCAGTAATTTCGGCATCTGTTGTCATCAAATAAGCAAAAACTCTGGCCATGCCACAATTAGCTATAAAATCAGGAATTACAGCCACTTTATTATCAGTAAAATCCGCTATCGGCCCAAAAAATATTTCTTTATCGGCAAAAGGGACGTTAGCACCAGCGGAAATGACCTCTAATTTCGAGGCAATCATTTCCTCCACATGATCTTTGGTAATAAGTCTCGATGCCGCGGCTGGTATAAATATCTCTGCCTCTAATGACCATATCTTTTTGTTAATTTCTTCAAAAGGAATTAGGTTATCAGCAGTCAATTCATTCCCTTTTCTGGTCAAGAATAAATGTGTAATCTCTTCCAACGAAAATCCATTTTCATTGATTAACCCTCCATTCCTATCAATTATTCCTACTACATTAACTCCTGCTTGTGCCAAGAAGAAGGCTGCTGATGCACCAACATTTCCCCATCCCTGGATAATGGCTCGCTTCTTATGTAATTTACCGCCCCAAATATGGTAGTAGTGCTCCACTGATTTTGAAACTCCAAAACCTGTAACCATATCTGCTACAGTATATTTCCTCCTTATATCTGGGCTGTAGTTGGGTGCTTCAATTACTTTAATGACGCCCTGTCTCAGCTGTCCCAATTTTTTTATTTTTTCAGGCTCAGTAGCATTATAGTGTCCATTTACCACTCCTTCTTGCGGATGCCAGAGGCCATATTCTTCAGTGATAGGAATAACCTCGTGGATTTCGTCCACATTTAGATCTCCTCCTGTTCCGTAATAATTTTTCAATAATGGAAATACCGCTTTATACCATCTTTCCAATACGCCCTTTTTTCTTGGGTCATTGGGGTCAAAATTAATTCCAGATTTTGCACCGCCAATTTCGGGACCTGAAACGGTAAATTTCACCTCCATTGTTTTGGCTAAAGATTCTACCTCTCTTTTATCAAGTCCTGGTCTCATGCGGGTTCCACCTCCTGCAGCACCACCTCTCAGTGAATTGATAACTACCCATCCTTCTGCTTCCGTTTCAGGATCATTCCATTCAAATACTACTTCAGGTCGTTTATTCTCAAATTTCTCTAAGAGTTCTTTCATATTCCAAGCGTTAGTCGTTTTACAAAAAATTTTGATGAATCCATTCATCGAAGTTTCCAAAACGCCAAAACTACAAAAATATATTTCAAATATTGCCAAGCTTTTGACCAGATACACTGTCGGAATGAGCACCGGTTACTGAAGACAATGTATTAAATTCGTTTCTCACATTTAAAACTCCTAAAAATGCAAAAATCAATGCTTCTTTATAATTCACCAATTTCTGATCTGCTACCTCAAGCTTTAAATCTTGATGCAATTTACTTTCTACTGTTTCAATCAAGAAGTCATTAAAAGCTCCTCCACCTGTTAACAAAACCAATCCTCTATTTTTAGCTGTAATTAAAGCATTACTTATATGAGTGGCAATATGTTCTACTGCGGTGGACAGCATATCTTCAACTTTGAATTGAGAAAAATTAATTTTATCAAGAATTTCAGGTTCAATTGACTCGATCCCAAGACTTTTAGGAAAGTCCCTTTTCAAAAATGAAAAATTGTCCCATTCATTTAAAAGCTGCGGGATTAAATCTCCTGATTTAGCCATCAATCCTTTGTCATCATATTCCACATCTTTATAATTTGCTAATGTATTGAGTAAGATATTGCACACGCATACATCATAGGCAACTCTTTTATTCATTTCATCTTTAAATGACAAATTAGCAATACCTCCTAAATTAACGCAAATATCATATTGACTAAATAATAACTCATCCCCAATAGGAACTAGCGGAGCCCCTTGGCCACCTTTAGCCAAATCTAAGCTCCTAAAATCAGAAATTACAGGGAGATGAGTATTCGCGTGAATAAAATGTGGATTTCCTATCTGTAAGGTCATTTGCTTTTCGGGTAAATGAAAAACAGTGTGTCCATGTGATGCAATAAAATCAATACTCACATCATGCTGCTCAATAAATTGTGCAACAGCCTTTCCCATCCATTTTCCCAATTCAACATCTAGTAAATGTAAATCTAGACTGCTCAACCTAATCGCATCCTTTAAATTTGTTTTGATTCTGTCGGGATAGCTTTTCGTTTCAGCCTCCAATATCTCCCATTTCCAGTGATTATTTGGTGACTTTTCAAAATGGCAGAGTGCAATATCCAAGCCATCTAGAGAAGTCCCAGACATTAGACCGATTGCAGTATAGACGAGCTTTTCCATAAATTTATTTACTTTTAGGTTTTTAATAAGGGCAATATGAACTTAGCCATAGATATAGGCAATACTAAAACGAAAATAGGTCTTTTTAAGGAAGACCACTTAGAATCTACCGAAACTTTTGAATCTTTGTATGAGCTAAATAATTCTTTAGATTCTTATCAAATTGATTCTGCAATTATTTCCAGCGTAAATATTTCCTATCAAAATGTTTTGAAAGAATTGAAGAATCTTAATAATCCGATCTTCTTAAATACGAAAACTCCACTACCATTTGAAAACCACTATAAATCTGAAACTATTGGGCTAGACCGTTTAGCTGCAGTTGCTGGAGCCCAAAGCCTGCACCCGAACGACAGCAGCTTGACCATTGACCTTGGTACTTGCATTACTTACGAGGTACTTGAAAACGGAAATATTTATCATGGTGGTGCTATTTCGCCTGGTTTGCATATGAGATTTAAAAGTATGCATAATTTTACAGCCCGTTTGCCGTTGATAGACCCTGAACCAATTGCTGCTTACATAGCTGACAACACTATAGGTGCTATGCAAAGTGGAGTTGCATTCGGAATTCAGGCAGAGATAGACGCTTACATTCAAGAAGTTAAAAGCAAATATTCACCGCTCACGACAATAATTACGGGAGGAGATGCAAAATTCTTTGAATCTAAAATAAAAGCTTCCATCTTTGCAATCCCTGAATTAGTTTTAATGGGTTTAAATGCAATTTTAAGATATAATGTGTCAATTTAAGACCGGCTTAGTTGCCAGTATTTTTTCCATAATTTTTATTTCATCATCATATTCTCAGGAGATGTCTTCACCATACTCCGCATATGGGATCGGCATGATGTCAGAAAAAGCTTATGTTTCCAATAATGGAATGGGTAATGCAGGTATTGCTTATCAAAGTCCCTGGTTTATTCCAGTATTGAACCCAGCCTTATTGGGCGGACAACGCTTTACGTCATTTGAAGCTGGGCTTAGCATATCTCAAAACAATATTAATGATGAAACCAGTAGATTTATTCAAGTCAATGGCGGATTAAAATATGCGACAATAGCATTTCCCATAGTACCAGGAAAATATGCTCTTTCTGTTTCTTTGAGGCCACTATCTTCAAAAAATTATAATATCGAACGGTCAAGTTCAGACCAAATAAGCGACCCTCAAGCTGCAATTTCTAGATTCGAAGGAGAGGGGGCAATTTCTCAATTTAGCTTAGCAAATGGTTGGAATATAACCGAAAACATAGCGATTGGGGCAGAAGCTAATTACAATTTTGGCAATATTACCGACAGAACAATTTACGAAAATATTATCAATGAAGGTGATACCATAAATATCCCTTATTTAGTTTCAGCAGAGTACACTGACAACTTTTCTGATTTTTCCTTTGTGCTAGGCACTAACTTCAGGAAAAAGCTAGGTAATAATTACTTATCTCTTGGCGCTACCTATGATGTACAAGCTAATTTAGCAACAAACAGAAATTCGTTCTTACAGCTCCTTAGCCTTGCTGAAACGCCTTTAAGGGCTGAAAATACAGATAATGCATTTTTAGAGGCAGATAGAGAAGGTACCACAGTAGTCCCACAAAAAATAAGCGTTGGATTAAGCTATTTGAAACTAAATGCATGGGCAATTCTAGCGGATGTATCATATCAAGACTGGTCAGAATATAGCAGCTTTGGCGTTTCAGACAATAATTTTGGAGAGCTTATGAAACTAAATTTTGGAGGGGAATTCACTCCAGATGCTCAATCTGGCACAAAGTACTATGAGAGAATTACTTACCGAGCAGGACTTAACATTTCCAATGGCCCATTGGTTATAAATAACAACTCAATAAATTCATTTGGCATAACTTTTGGTTCTACCCTACCTATAAGTAACATATCAAACGTAAATTTAGCGTTTGAAGTAGGCCAAAGGGGAACACTTTTAAATAATTTGGTACAAGAAAATTATTTAAATTTTAATTTGAGTTTTACTTTTAACGATAGATGGTTTTTACGAAGACAGTTTGATTAAATTTTAAGAAAGATGAAAAAGATTCTATTAACATTAGCAGTATTAATAGGTGTTCAAGCTTCAATGCTTGGACAAAGTGGCTGGAACTGGCCAGAAGATCCAGATAAAAAAGCAAAAGCCGTTGAAAAGAATGCGCTGTACTCTGATATGCTTACAGCAGAAAAATATGAAGCGGCAAAGCCACCACTGGAATGGTTATTAAAAGAGACTCCTGATCTTAATCCCTCTATTTATATCCAAGGAGTGAAAATATATGAAAATTTAGCTCAAACTACCACTGGGAAGGAGCAGGAAAATCTACAAGACTCTGTAGTTTTACTATATGATTTGAGAATGGAATATTTCAATGATGTAGAAAATGTAACCAACAGAAAGGCTTCTGGAGCTTACGATATGTGGAAAGAAAGAAAAGATAGATATAAAGATTTATATGAAATCCACAAAGAGGCTATTGAAATGGTGGGGGCAAATGGATTTGTCTCTAACACTTTCCATTATATGGATGCTGTAAGACGCTACAAATTAACTGGTGGTCCATTAACTGATGTAGATGTAATTGAAATCTATGATCAAATTCAAGACCTATTAGACGAAATGCTGGCCAATGGAGAGAATGAACAAAACATTCAAAGAGCCCGGGATTATGTAGAAAAATTATTCAATGCATCTGTTACAATAGACTGTGCAATAATAGATGAAAAATTGTACCCTAAATTTATTGAAGATGGTAAAACGCTGGGAGATGCTGAAAAGATCGTTAAATTTTCGCTTGCTGGAGGATGTACTGGCTCGGATTCATTTCTTGGAGCAGCTAAAGTGGTAAATAAAAATGCACCCGAATTTGGCTTATCAAGAATCATTGCTCTAAGGTCTAAAGCAAATGAAAACTTGAGCGAGGCCAAGAAATATTTCGAACAAGCGTTAACCTTGACAGAAGATAATATTAAAAAAGCAGATGTCCAGATCGAATTGGCAGACATTGCTTCAAAAATGGGGAATAAATCACAAGCTAGAAGTTATGCTTATGATGCCTTGAATGAAGACCCATCAAGAAAAGAAGCATACTCACTAATTGGTGATTTATATTTGAATAGCTATCTTGAATGTAAAGGTGGTAATGATGTGGTGAAGGACAGAGCAGTCTATATTGCCGCATATGAAATGTACCAAAGAGGAGGGGATGCTACAAGAATGAGCGTTGCCAAGGAACAATTCCCTTCAAATGAAGACATCTTTAACTATGATTACGAAATCGGTGACGAAGTAAAAGTTGGATGTTGGATTGGCGAAACTGTTAATGTTAAAATAAGAGATTAATCTCTCAATATATTATACTAAAGCGGTCTAGAGTTCATTATCTTGACCGCTTTTTTTATTTTTGCGATATGAAACATTTTCATTTTTTATTACTGCTTCTACTTGGCCAGTCATGCTCTTCTGGTCTGGAATCTAAACAAAAATTTGAAGAGTATTCTGGCCCCATCATGGAGGCAGACACTATTGAAATTATCTACTCCGATTCAGCAAAAGTGAGAGTGATCGTAAATGCCACTAAGCAGTATGAATTTGAAAATGGTGACAGAGAATTCCCTAATGATATTTATATAGAGTTTTTTGAGCCGGATGGGACTATGTCATCCACATTAGAAGCAAATTCAGCATACTACACCAAGGAAACTGAGATTTATAAAGCGGAGGGTGATGTAGAAGTCATTGGGTATATAGAACCTCGGAAGCTTAATTCAGAAGAATTATATTGGGAACCTGAGAAAGAAGAGATTTACACGGAAACCTTTGTGAGAATCCAATCGGAAGACCAAATATCAACAGGTACAGGATTGCGAGCAAAACAAGATTTTTCAAGCTACAGAATCCTTAACCCAAGTGGAACCATCTACTTAGAGGAGCCAGATTCTACTTCAAAAGAAGAGAATCAAACGAGAGGTACTCCAAGAAAAACAAAACAGATTGAAGGCGACAGCTCTAAAAAGTTGCCGACCAAAAAAATCATTAAAAGAGCCGATGAGCCAAAAAAAGAAACTAAAGAAAGATAAGAATTCTGAAAAGCATAGTCCTAGACCTAATTTCATCATAATAGGTTTAGCTTTCGCTTTCTTTGTGATTGGGATTCACCAATCAATTACAGTTGGCTTTGAATATTCCTATTGGATTTTTATGTTGTCTATAAGTCTGTTACTTTTACATAGATACATCAAACAAAAAAACAGAACACAAGACCGTTCTAAATAGAAAATGGAAAGCAGTTATTTTATTTATATTATCATTTCATTACTCTTTTCTGCATTCTTTTCAGGGATAGAGATTGCTTTCATTTCCTCCAATAAATTGCATATTGAATTGCAAAGCCAGCAAGGGATTATTTCCGGTAAAATACTTTCAAAATTTTTAGAAAAACCATCTTCCTTCATCGGAACCACTTTAATTGGTAATACAATTTCCTTAGTAGTATATGGTATTTACATGGCTAAAATGGTTGAACCTGTTTTAATTGCAAATCTACCCCTGTTCTTTCAAAACGATATCTTTATTCTACTAGCGCAAACCTTTATTGCTACTATATTTGTACTCTTTGTTGCAGAGTTTACTCCTAAAAGTATCTTCTTACTTAATCCAAATGGACTATTATCATTCTTTGCTATTCCACTTTGGCTCATTTATTATATTACTTATCCTATTGTTTTTTTCATCGTCAGCTTATCTAAAACATTCATCAAATACGTTTTAAGGCTGAATTACGAGGAAGACAAGCCTGTTTTTGGATTAACGGATCTGGATCATTTTGTAAAAAACACGGTACAACTTGACCATCAGGAAAGTAAGGTGGAATTGGATAAAAAAATATTCAATAATGCGCTAGAATTTAAAACCATAAAGGTACGGGAGTGCATGATCCCCAGAACAGAAGTGGTGGCAGTGGATATTGAAGACTCAACAGAAGAACTTAAAGATGCATTCAGTGAAAGTGGGCACTCTAAAGTACTGATTTACAAAGATACTATTGATGATGTCATTGGCTATTGTCACTCGCTTGCCTTATTTAAAAAACCATCCTCAATTAAAGAAATATTGACTCCTATCATTATTGTGCCTGAAACGATGCCAGCCAATGAGCTAATGATCCAATTCATTCAAGAGCACAAAAGTTTGGCATTGGTGGTGGATGAGTTCGGAGGAACATCCGGAATAGTGAGTTTAGAAGATATCATTGAGGAAATTTTCGGTGAAATTCAAGACGAACATGATGATGAGGATTTAGTAGAAGAACAAGTTTCAGCCAACACATTCATTTTTAGCGCCCGCTTAGAAATAGATTATATTAACGATAAGTACTTATTAAATCTCCCTGAAGGCGACTATGACACTTTGGGAGGTTTTATATTATCAATCACAGAAAATTTTCCGCAACTGAAAGATGAAGTAAGTAGTCCTCCTTTCCGCTTTGTGATAGAAAGTATGGAAGAAAACAGAATCAATCTGGTAAAATTAATTATCACAAACCCAAATTAAGCTAAAAGTAATAAATGGAATCACTTTGATATTAATCATTTATACTATTATTTTGCGAATCTTTGAAATAAACAAACATGGGAGTATTTAATACATTAAGAGTAAAAATGGGGTCGGTATTGATCGCCCTAATAGGATTATCCATTCTAGCCTTCTTGCTAACCGACTTACTTGGGCCAGACTCAATGCTGTTAGGTGGCGGAAGATCTAATGATGTGGGTGAAATTGCTGGAGAAACTGTCAATTTACCAGAATATCAACGAAAAATTGAAGAGTTTAAGAACAACTTCAGAGCTGGGAATGGTAGAACTCCTAGCGAGCAAGAAATGAATTCAATCCGTCAGCAAGCTTGGGATTTCCTTATAATCGAGAAAGCTTTTCAAAATGAATATGATGAATTGGGACTTGAAGTTACTAATGAAGAATTAGTGGACATGGTCCAAGGAAATAACATCAGCCCAATTGTAAGGCAAAACTTTACAAATCCTGAAACTGGTGAATTCAATAAAGAACAAGTGGTAAATATTATCAGAAATATTGCTCAAGCACCTGCAGAACAGCAAGCTCAGTGGTACTCTTTTGAATCATCACTGGTTCCAGCTAGGGCAAGAACTAAGTACGATGCACTTTTAGGGAATACAAATTATATCACCACTGCAGAAGCTCAAAAAGCTTATCAAAAAGAAAATGAATCCGCAGAGGTTGAATACTTATACGTACCTTTTTACTCTGTAAATGATTCCTTAGTATCTCCTTCAGAGGCTGAATTGAAAAGTTATTTCAATGAGAACAAAGAAAAGTACGAAACTGATGCTTCAAGAACCATTAGTTACGTGAGCTTCGAATTGTTGCCGTCTGGAAAAGATTCTACATACATAAAGGAAGAAGTTGAAGAACTTAAAAAAGAATTTCAAAAAGTTGAAGATGATTCAGCTTATGCAAGAATGAATTCTGATAGAAGTAATTCCTTTAGAACTTATCCTATAGCTCAGCTGCCAAAAATACTAGCTTCTAATACTAATATTTTGAAAGAAGGTGATGTGATAGGTCCATATATCGAAGATGGTGCTTACATCTTATACAAAACTTCTAAGATTTATGACGATACAGTTTCTTCAGTAAAAGCAAGTCATATATTAATTGAAGCAGAGGATGATAGTGATGTGGCTGATGCAAATGCTAAAAGAGAAGCACAGGAAGTATTGCAAAAAGCGAGAAGCGGTCAAGACTTTGCAGAACTAGCAAAAGACAATAGTGATGGTCCTTCTGCAACAAGAGGTGGTGATCTAGGCTGGTTTAAAGAAGGTCAAATGGTAGATGAATTCAATGAAGCTGTATTCAATTATTCAGGAACTGGAGTAATCAATAAATTAATCAAAACGCAATATGGCTATCATGTTATAAAAGTAACGGAAGAAAAAACGGCCAAAACATATAAGATCGCTACGATCCACAGAGATATATTACCTTCTGAAGGCACAAGAGATGACTTATACCGAAAAGCAGATTTATTTGCCGCCACAAATGGAAGTTATGCAGAATTCACTGCTGCAGCTGAAGAAAATAATTATGGTGTAAGAAGTTCTGGGAAAATGTCTCCTAATCAAAGGACTATTGGAAATTTGGGTGCCTCAAGACCTATTGTGAGATGGGCCTTTACAGAAGCCTCTCAAGGCAAAGTATCTGAGGTTTTTGAAACTGACACTCATTTCGTTGTGGCCGTTTTAACAAATGAAACGGAAAAAGGCGAGGCTAACTTTAATGATTCAAAAGCATTTGTTACCAGAGAATTGAAAGAACAAATGAAAGCTGAAATCATTAAGGAAAACTTAGCTGGTTTATCAGGTAGCTTAAATGAAAAAGCAGAAGCCTATGGTACCGATGCAAATGTTTATTCTACAACAGATTTAAAAATCTCTTCAAATTCTCTTCCAAATGTTGGTCAAGCGCCTGAGGTAGTTGGTGCTATCTTTGGACTTCAATTGAATACTCAATCGCAACCTTTAGAAGCTAATAATGGTATAGTAATCGTAAATGTATTGAATAGAACGCCTGCACCAGAAATTGCAGACTACAATACATACAAAAACCAAATAGCCCAAAGCAGAAGAAATAATGTATCTTTTGAAATTAAAGCAGCAATTGAAGAAAAAGCTGATATTGTAGATGAAAGATATAAGTTCTTTTAAATCATTAAACACTTAATATTTAAAGGGGCTTTTTTAGCCCCTTTTTTTGTGGAAAAAGAAAAATAAAGTAATGAGTACTGAAAAAGAAATCGCATCATTTAAAGAAAAACTAGAAGCTGTTAGCGAATGGCCTAGTCTCTATATGTTCAAATTTATTGTTCCTGCAGAACAGCAGGATGAAATAAAAGACATATTTGAAAACCATGAAGTGGTGGTAAAACCTTCAAGTAAAGGGAAATATGTCAGCTTAACTATAAAAATGTTAGCCAATTCTGCTGAGCAGATTATTGAAAAGTATCTTGAAACCAATAAGGTAAAAGGGGTTATTGCACTATAGACTTCCACAGTGTAACAAATCAATTTTAGAGTGGTTAGATATACTAAAAGAAGAAACTATGTGGAAAGAAGAAAATAATACGCTTAAAAGAACATTTGAATTTAAAGATTTTACAGAAGCTTTCGGTTTCATGGCTCAAGTGGCCATTATAGCTGAGAAAATGGGTCATCATCCGAATTGGTCAAATGTTTACAATAAAGTAAGCTTTGAATTGACCACTCACGATGAGGGCAATACCATAACTGAGAAAGATAGAAAGCTAGCTGAGGAAATTGATAAATTAGTTTAATAAAATCTTTAATTTTGGGGATGGAGGAATCAAAAACACAACTTTACTTGGTGCCCACCCCCATTGGCAACCTTGAAGATATGACATACCGCGCTGTTAACATCCTCAATAGCGTGGATGTTATTCTAGCCGAAGACACTAGAACCTCTGGTAAATTGCTCAAGCATTATGATATCAAAAAACCACTGCAAAGTTTTCATATCCATAATGAGCATAAGAAAGTGGAGCAGGTAATTGACGGACTAAAAGCAGGAAAAATCATGGCATTGATTTCAGATGCCGGAACACCTGGAATCTCAGATCCGGGTTTTTTATTGGCAAGAGAAGCCTTGAAAAACGACATCAAACTGGAATCTCTTCCTGGTGCTACAGCTCTGATTCCCGCTCTTATTAAATCTGGTTTTCCAAACGACCGATTTGTTTTCGAAGGCTTTTTACCTCACAAGAAAGGTCGAAAAACACGAATAGAGAACTTAGTTGCGGAAGATCGAACCATCATTTTTTATGAATCCCCACATCGGTTGCTCAAAACATTGAAGCAATTGGCAGAAGCTATGGGAGAAGACCGTTTGGCTTCTGTTTCCAGAGAACTCACAAAATTATTTGAAGAAACAATTACCGATACCTTAGCGGGGCTGATTGAACATTTTGAGCAAACTGCACCTAAAGGAGAAATTGTACTGGTATTAAATGCTAAATCATGATTAAAAAACTGCTAATTGGATTATTGACTTTTACTGCATTATCAGCAACAGCTCAAAATTCACTGTCAGATAAGGCTGAAATCAGTTTAATAACGGTGGCTCCTGGTAATGAACTCTATTCAGGTTTTGGTCATTCTGCACTATGGGTAGAAGATGAAAGCAAAGGCTTAAGCGTGGTATTCAATTATGGCACCTTTGACTTTGAAACGCCTGGCTTCTATATGAAATTTGTACGTGGCAAACTTAACTACATGCTTTCTGCTGGTCGAATATCCTATCTGATCAATTCGGCAAAAGCCGAAAAAAGAAGCGTTATCCAGCAGAAGCTTAATCTAAGTAATGCACAGAAAAATGAAATTTATAGCTTTCTGATAGAAAACATCAGACCAGAAAATCGATTTTATCAATATGATTTTTTCTTTGACAATTGCTCTACCAGATTTAGAGATTTATTGGAAGATGTTTTAGGAGAAGGATTAGTTTGGGAAAGAGAAGCTGAAGGACTTACTTTTAGAGAGTATTTAGATATCTATTTAGCTGATAAACCTTGGCAAGATTTCGGTATCGATTTGGTCCTGGGACAACCTACAGACCAAATTGCAGACAAAAGAAATGAGATGTTCTTGCCTGATCTTTTGATGTTCCATTTTGACGAAGCTACTTATAATGGAAAACCAATTGTAAAGGATAAAATCATTATTTACGAAGCGGATGAAGAGGAAGCCGCTATTGGCTTTCAAATACTTCCTGAGTACATCACCTGGTTCCTTTGCCTATTTGGGATTTTCTTAAGCGTAAGACACCATAAATCAAAATTAAGTGATGTTTGGTTCAATAGGTTATTATTTGTAATTACAGGGCTAGTTGGTTGTCTTATCTTCTTTCTATGGTTTCTATCCGATCATGTGGCTACGGTGAATAACTGGAATATGATTTGGGCATTCCCCTTAAATGTTGTCCTAGCCTTTTTACTGTTCAAAAAACCAGCCAAGAAATGGCATACTGCTTTTTATGCTGTGTTTGGTATCGTTCAATTTATGGTCTTAGGATTTTACTATACATTGCCTCAAGCTATGCACACTGCAGTATTGCCCATCGTATTATATTTCGCCTTTAAATCCTTTAACTTACTATATAGAACCAAAAAAATGAATGTCTGATGAATTTAAACGCAATCCACAAAGAAGCGATCAAATTAGTAAAGGAAGTAGGAAAATTCATCAGTGCAGAATCTCAGAACGTCAATACCGATACGGTAGAGCATAAGGGCTTTAATGATTTGGTGAGTTATGTAGATAAAGAAGCGGAGATAAGATTAGTAGAAGGCTTAGGTGAAATCCTTCCCGAATCAGGATTTATTGCAGAGGAAGGTACTTCAGAAAAGAAAGGAGACACCTACAATTGGATTATTGATCCTTTGGACGGAACCACTAATTTCGTTCATGGTTTGCCTGTATTTTCAATCAGTGTAGCATTGCAAGAAAATGATGAAATAGTTTCCGGAATAGTATTGGAAATTAACCGAAATGAGTGTTTTGAGGCAGTACAAGGTGAAGTGTCGAAGTTAAATGGAAAGCCTATCTCCGTTTCTAAACATATTGATCTCTCTCAAAGTTTAATTGCTACGGGTTTTCCGTACAATGATTTTGATAAAATGGATGACTATTTATCAATCCTAAAACATTTGATGCAAAACACCCATGGCTTGAGAAGGCTAGGCAGCGCAGCAGTAGATTTAGCCTATGTTGCCTGCGGCAGATACGAAGGCTATTTCGAATATAATTTGAATGCTTGGGATGTCGCAGCTGGAGCCTTCATTGTGCAACAAGCTGGAGGCAAAGTGAGCCGATTTAATGGGGATAACGATTTCATTTTTGGTAGGGAAATATTATCTTGCTCTGCAGAAGTATATGAAGAACTATTAATCATCCTCCAGAACCAATGGAAACACAATCAATAGAACAAAGTCAAAGGATTAATTTAGGATCAGGGAATTTAAAATTCTCAAATAAAGCTAATAGAAAACTATCTTACTTTTTAGCGTTGTTATTCTTCTATATGGGCCTCAGCCTTATTTTAAATGAAGATGCCAGAAACTTCACACGATTGGGTATGGGTCCTTTATATTTATTAGCAGCCTCTCTGTATATGTTAAAAGCACAATTTGAATTTTCTACTACCTCAAAATATGCTCCGCATTTCATTGTATCTGAACAAGGACTTAAAATTAAAACAGCTGTGTTTAAAAAGTCAGAATTCATCAGCTGGGACAGTATCAAAGAAATAGAACTAGGAAATTACAAAATCGGGATTAGAGACAGAACGGGCTTTCTGTATTTCCCATACAAAACTAGAAAAGAAACTTCTATTGAATTAAAAAGATCAATTGAAGCTATTGCAGCTCAAAAAGGGGTAGAAGTTGAAAATCTATTAAAGAAATAGTCTCTAAACCCCAGCTTGATCAAATTTTAGCCATGAAAACAGAGTCAATAGAACAGAGTCAACGATTTACTTTGGGATCAGGTGATATTAGTATGTCTGAAAACACTGCCAGAAAATTAAACTATGTAGCAGGTGGACTGATGATGATATCTTCATTATACTATTTCATCAGCTTTATATATGAAGGAGCTGATTCTAATTACAAAATCATTTCAGGTGTATTATTTTTCTTGACTGCGAGTATGTTTTTGTTCAAAGCCCACGTTGAATTATCCACCACCTCTAAGTATGCCCCCCATTTCTTGATTTCCGAAAGTCGACTAAAAATCAAAACAGGAGTTTTCAAAAATTCTGAATTTATTAACTGGGATGAAGTTAAGAAAATAGAGCTAGGCTACTACTTAATTGGGATCAAAAGTAAAACAGGGCTACAATACTTTCGCTATTCTACGCGAAAAGAAATCTCTATCAAGATCAAAAGAGCTATTGAAGATATCGCTGTTCAAAAAGGGATAAAGGTTGAGAATTTATCGAAAAGATAGTTTGAATAGGCTTGCAATATAAAAAATTAGCTCAACGTATAGAACTCTTGATAAATACCACAAAACCTTCAAGCCAAATATAATCTAGATCTGAGAGATCCGGGTGGGAGGACAAAAATGCGGGCCAGTCAAGGGATATGGGCGCAGCATATCATTGTCTTGATTCTTTCCCAGCCAAAGGCTGGTCAGTCTCTGGCCAATTTCCTTTTGACCAAGCCATCGCAGTCTGGCAACTGAACCTCAAGAGAGATAACAAAATATTCCCATGCTAGCTGATATCATCGTGAGCTAAACAGTCTTTGGCTGCTCTATTGTTTTCTTTAGCTTCTATTGTGGTTAAATTTCCAGCTTTAGCTGGTTTTTAGTCTAGTTATATAGAAGCAAAAAAAGGTATATATGCACAAACTTCAATTTGAAAAAAAAATCTATCCCATATTACTTAAACCTCAGATTTGACCCAAAAACACCAATTTTCATTTTTTACACATGATTAAATCTCAAAAAAGATGTTCTAATTTCTACTTTAGTCTATTTTAGAGGGACTTTTCATTTTTCAAGAGCACCCTACCTGTTCTTCAAAAGATTTATCAAATCAGTTTCAGTTTTCTTAACGGCAATAAAATTTGGCCCTAGAAAGTCTTCGTATTTAAACTCGTATTTTCTAAACTCAACCGTTTTCGGGAAAATTTTTCCTAGTAAGTAGCCTTTACTCTCGAAATAGTTGTAAAAATCAATCAGCAATTTTTTAGTGGTAATATTGATATATCCATATTCGAACTGAATCATCCTTATTTTTCCATTCGAAATATGTTCATCGAAACCTACCAAGGCATCAAATTCAGCGCCTTCCACATCAATTTTTAAAAGGTCAACTTCATTAATGTTTTGGTTTCTCATAAAGTCGTCTCCTTTAATCAATTCAATTGTCTGCTTTTGAGTCGATTCGTAAGATAGACCCTGTATGTCAACCAATGAAGAATGAGTATTGGAATTAAAAATATTAATTTCTTTGCTGGTATTGGTTTTGTAAAGTCCTTTTTGAACAGGCACCATATTGGTATGAGCTCTTACATTTTGTGATAAAAGCTTGAAAGTATCTTTCACAGGCTCAAGTGAATATATTAAGGTATTGGGCATCAACTCTTTACAAACTAATGAGTATTTGCCTATATTGGCTCCCCCATCGATAATCACTGCGGGGTTTAGTTTTGATATCTTTTTTAGGATAGTATACTCTCCATTAGAATGCAGATCATGGTTCCTGTTTTCATATAATCTGTTTAAAGCCCTACCGAAGCCTGCAAGCGCCTTAAATAATCTATTATGCGTATTCTTCTTAAAAATTCTCTTTACTGATGACATAATTCATTAATACCATTTAACTAACATCTTGACAAATAGCTCAAGACACTTTTATAATCTCCGCATTAAAGCTGTTGAAAGCTATTGATTTTCAAATAATAAACATCCTCTAGTCTCAAAATCAGAAGCTAATGCACTGATCGGAGGAAACAAAAGTACTAGGAAGAATGCTAAAATTGCATCAAAATCCAAATAAAAAGCTAAGCTGAAAAAATTCAACTTAGCTTTCTTAGTGAGATTTCCTATCTAATTTTTTTAAGCACCACTGCAGTTCCAATCTTGACCGTATTGATTTCCTGTCGTCTCTAGCTCATCTTCAAATTCTTGCACTTCGTCAGGTGAACCGCAATAATCCTCTTCAACGCCAGTATTGGCTTCGGTACAAACCACACAAACTTCCACTAGCCCACAGGCGGAAATCATCAAAATCAAAATAAGGGTTGCCAGCTTTTTCATAATTACTCTATTCTGTAGTTTCTTCTTCTACTTCATCTATAGTCAAACGATTTTCTCTATTGGCTATTTCCCAAGCAGTATAAAAAACTAAATCGGTTCTCTTTTTCAATACATCAAATTCAATCTTATCTACTGTGTCCGTATGCTGATGATAATCAGGATGAGTACCATTAAAGTAGAAAATAATTGGAACACCATTTTTTGCAAAATTCCAGTGATCTGATCGATAGTAAATTCTATCAGGATGGTCTTCTGCATTGTAAGTATAATCCAGTTCCAATTTTGTATAATTTTCGTTCATTGCTTCACTAATTTCATGTAGCTCTGTAGAAATTCTGTTCGATCCAATCAAATACACAAACTCCCGATTATCCATATGCGCAGAATCTACTCTGCCAATCATATCAATATTAAGGTTTGTAACCGTATTTTCTAAAGGGAATACAGGGTTTTCAGCATAATGGGCCGAGCCTAATAAACCTTTCTCTTCACCTGTAACGGGCATGAACAAAACACTTCTTTTTGGGCCATGACCTGCTTTTTTGGCTTTTACAAAAGCTTCAGCTATTTCTAATACTGCAGTAGTTCCAGAGGCATCATCGTCTGCACCATTATAGACTTTTCCATCTTGAACCCCAACGTGGTCGTAATGTGCAGTTAAAATAATTAACTCTTCCGGCTTTTCAGTTCCTTCCAAATAACCTAATACATTTTCCGTCTCCATGATTTCAGTATTGATTTCTGCAAAAAGCTTAGCAGATGCTCTATCACCAATTTTTAATTCAGAAAGTGGTTTACCGAAAAACTCTTCTGCTAATTCATTATAAACGACAACACTAGCTAATCCTTCCTTAGAAGGTTTCTCTCTGGATAAAGAACCGTGTGTAGCATAATATCTTCCATACCTTAACACCATATTCATTCTGCTACTATCTTCAGCAAAAACCAATGCCCCTTTTGCTCCTAATTCTTCAATTGTCTTTAAGGTTGGAGTAAATTGTCCTTCTGCTTGAAAAGCCAGAAATTTTCCTTCTGCTTCAACACCCTCTAAATCCTCTTCAGTAGCCTTATTAACGAATACTATTTCAATTTCTTGGTTTTCGACTGGCGTATTTGCCCAATAAACCATTTGATCAAGGTTTTTAATGGTTTTATCATTCACCACCATCTCCGCTTCACCTCTATAGGTTTGGTATAAATTGAATTTTTGAAAATAAGAACCATCGACAGGGGCTTTTAGGCCTAATGATTCAAAATGATTTTTTATATATTCAGCAGCTATCTTTTGCCCTTTTTTCCCTGTTTCTCTGCCTTCAAGCGAATCTGAGGCCAATAGGGTTAAGTGTCTTGTTAAATCTTCATCTGTAATGGTTTTAGCATATTTTTTTGCTTGCTTTTCCATTACTTGGGCTGACAGTAAAGTAACTGCCAATAAACTCATGGTTAGAGTTGAAAAAAAAGTCTTCATAATTAAGGGTTTAAGGTAAATTTATTTAAAATTTTTACTGTTATGTGAACAAAATTCCTAAATAATATATTGTACTTTTGTGGCACGAAACAGTCCGTAATATCTAAAATATTTATTAAAGATACTTTCAAATATTATGAAATTAAACCCTCTGTACCAAGAAAGATTTGATGTAAGGCATAATGCACCGGATAATCAGCAAATATCGGAGATGCTGAAAACGGTAAAAGCCGATTCTTTAGAACATCTCATTGATGAAACCATTCCTAAAGCGATCCAATTGAAGAAGGATTTGAACCTCCCTGAGGCGCAAACCGAATTTGAATTCTTAGAATCTTTTAGAGATGTAGCTGATAAAAATCAGATTTTCAGATCTTACATAGGATTAGGTTATTATAATACTCATACACCCGGTGTGATTCAAAGAAACATCTTGGAGAATCCAGGTTGGTACACTGCTTACACTCCTTATCAAGCAGAAATCGCGCAAGGAAGATTAGAGGCATTGGTTAACTTCCAAACAATGGTCATCGATCTAACCGGTATGGAAATCGCAAATGCTTCGTTGTTAGATGAAGGTACAGCAGCAGCAGAAGCGATGAGTATGTTTTTCGGATTAAGGAAAGGTAAAAAGAAAGACGCAAAAGTTTTCTTTGTAGACGAAAATACGTTCCCTCAAACTATCGACTTGCTTAAAACAAGGGCCAATCCGCTTGGTATAGAATTACGATTTGCTGATCTCACGCAGTTAGATGTGAATGACCCAGAAATATTCGGTTTCTACGCTCAGCAGATCAATGTCAAGGGAGAAGTATTAGATCTTAAACCTTATATTGAAGCGGCTTTAGAAAATAATGTATTTTCAACAATAGCGGCAGACTTATTATCCTTAGCATTATTAACACCTCCTGGTGAAATGGGTGCTGACTGCGTGGTAGGAACTTCTCAAAGATTTGGCATTCCATTAGGCTATGGGGGCCCTCATGCAGCATATTTTGCAACCAGAGACAAATATAAAAGACAAATACCAGGGAGAATTATTGGTGTTTCCATAGATAAACACGGCAATAAGGCCTACCGTATGGCACTGCAAACTAGAGAGCAGCATATCAAGAAGGAAAAAGCTACTTCAAATATTTGCACAGCGCAAGTACTATTAGCTATCATGTCTGGAATGTATGCGGTTTATCATGGCCCTATGGGATTGAAGAAAATTGCTATACGAACTCATTCACTAGCAAAATTATTAGCTAATGGATTAACAACCCTTGGTTATGAGATTGATAATAAGAATTTCTTTGATACAATCACAATCCAACTAGAATCAGAAAAACTAAGAGAAAAACTCCATTCGTTATTGTACGAGCGGAAAATCAATTTAAATCTTAGCGGAACTCATACAGTTTCAATCGCTTTGAATGAGACAACTAGAATTCATGACGTAAAAGAATTGTTGGAAATATTCGCACTTGTGGTTGATGAAGATGCCAATAAATATAATGTTGATGATAAAGTTGATCAATTAGATTTAGATTGGCCTAAGCAATTGATTCGTGAAAGCAATTTCATGGAGCATCCTGTATTCAATCAATTCCATGCCGAGCATGAAATGCTTCGCTACATCAAAAGATTAGAAAATAAAGATCTTTCGCTCGTTCATTCCATGATTTCATTAGGATCATGCACAATGAAATTAAATGCCACAGCAGAAATGATTCCTGTTTCTTGGCCAAAGTTAGCTCATATCCACCCTTATGCACCAAAGGAACAGGCTTTGGGTTATAGAGAAATGTTTATTAAGCTAGAAAACATGCTAACTGAAATTACAGGTTTTGCGGCAACATCTTTACAACCCAACTCAGGAGCTCAAGGTGAATATGCAGGTTTAATGGTAATAAGAGCTTTTCATCAAAGCAGAGGGGAAGATCACAGGAACGTGACTATCGTTCCTTCCTCAGCTCATGGAACAAACCCTGCTAGTGCAGTAATGGCAGGAATGAAAGTCGTAATCACGAAATGCGATGACAAAGGAAATATTGATTTAGATGATCTAAAAGCTAAGGCAGAAGAATACAAAAATAATTTAGCTGCCCTAATGGTAACCTATCCTTCTACACATGGTGTATTTGAAGAAAGTATTCAGGAAATCTGTCAGGTAATTCATGACAATGGTGGGCAGGTTTACATGGATGGTGCCAATATGAATGCTCAAGTAGGTTTAACTTCTCCAGCAAACATCGGTGCTGATGTTTGCCATTTAAATCTTCACAAAACATTCTGTATTCCTCACGGTGGAGGTGGACCAGGTATGGGGCCAATCTGCGTTGCTGAACATTTGCAGGATTTCTTACCAGGTAACCCATTAATTCCAACCGGAGGCAATCAGGCTATTTCAGCAATCTCTGCAGCCCCTTGGGGAAGTGCAAGTATATTAGCTATTAGTTACGCTTATATTTGCATGATGGGTGCTAAAGGACTCAAAGCAGCAACTCAAATTGCCATTTTAAATGCAAATTACATTAAAGAAAGGCTAGCTGATCATTATCCAGTCCTTTACACTAACCAAAAAGGTAGGGCTGCTCATGAAATGATAATTGATTGCAGAGGCTTTAAAGATTTTGGCATTGAAGCGGAAGATATTTCTAAACGATTAATGGACTATGGTTATCACTCTCCAACTTTATCATTCCCTGTTCCTGGAACTATGATGATAGAGCCTACAGAAAGTGAAAGCAAAATGGAACTAGATAAATTTTGCACAGCCATGATTTCTATTAGAAAGGAAATTCAGGAAGTTGCCGATGGAAAAGCCGATAAAAATGAAAATGTCCTAAAGAATGCACCACATACTATGTCTGTAGCATTAGCAGAAAAGTGGGAGCTTCCATATACCAGAGAAAAAGCTGTATTCCCGTTAGAATCTATTCGCCACAATAAATTCTGGCCTAGCGTCAGTAGAATTGATAGTGCATATGGAGATAGAAACTTAATGTGTAGCTGTATTCCGGTTTCAGAATATGAGGAAAAACCAGAAGAAGCATTAGCTTAAGCTCCGGTATTAAAATTTCAAATAAAAACCCTCTCAGATTGAATGCTGAGAGGGTTTTTTGATTAAAAACTCTTTAGTAGTAAGGTTTATTCTACGATAATAGACTTCGTTTTATTGTATTGAGAACTACCTGCCTCCACAATGAAAAACTTTGGATTATAATAAGACAAATCGTATTCCTTTGTATATAAACCAGATTTAGAAATGGTTTCCTGTTTTATCAAATTGCCAATCAAATCATAAATCTTGATTTTCACGGCTTTATCATCTTCTTTATAAAAACTGATTGTGAATTTCCCAGTTTCTGTCTTCTTTAATTTAAAATCAAACTCAGGATTAACCAATAATTTTTTTGGATAACTAACTCTCCCATCTTTTTCAATACTTTCAACTTCTACGCTATCCCTCGATTTGTTTTGAGCAAGGGAAGCAGAGAGCGAAAGACATAAAAATGTAAGTAATAGTAAAACTCTTATCATATTATTTTGGGCAGTAATTAATCATCCTCAAATTTTTCTAACACAAAATCTTTGCCATTAAAAGATGCAAAAGTATTATAATTCACCCATTCCCCTAAATTTATGTAACGAGAATTTTCTGCTACTTCTAAATCGAGCGGTAAATGCCTATGCCCGAAGACAAAATAATCGTAATGAGTATGCTTTTCAATCTCTTTTGCGTAAGTCCAGAGCCACTCCCCTTCACCTAAAAACTTTTCTGTCTCAACAGTACTACTACTTATTCTGCTACTTGCTGACCAACTATTAGCAATTCTGATTCCCAAATCTGGATGAATTTGTCTAAAAAGCCATTGACATAATTTATTAGCAAATACTTTTTTGAGAAATTTATATTGCCTATCACCTGGCCCTAATCCATCTCCATGCCCAATTAAAAACTTCTTATCATTAGCCAATAATGTTAAGGGTTCTCTAAATAAATCAATACCTAATTCTTCTTTAAAATAACCAAACATCCACATATCGTGATTTCCGGTAAAAAAATAGATCGGTAATCCACCATCTGCCAATTCAGCTAGTTTTCCTTGAAAGCGAACAAATCCTTTGGGAACAACTGTTTTATATTCATGCCAAAAATCAAATATATCTCCAACTAAAAATAAAGCTGATGCATCTTTTTGTATATGATTCATCCACCGCACTATTCTTTGTTCTCGTTTATGGCTCTCTTCTGAATTAGGGGCACCCAAATGAAAGTCTGACGCAAAGTATATTTTTTTAGAGGCCGGTATGTCCAGTTTTAGGGTTTTCATGATCGGCTACAAAGCTAAAAAAAGCATACTAAATCCTAACTATATTTTTCATTTAACAATAAAATCTTTTAAAATGAACCAAAGAACCAACACATGGCCAGAAACAAAAAAAGCTGAGCTTTAAAAACCCAGCTTTTTTTTCATGATGGAAAAAACCTTATTTACCCAAAAATGAACTTAACATCCAGTGATGCTTTTCCATATCTTGGATAAAAGTGTTTAACATATCTTCAGTACCTACATCTCCTATATCAATAGCTGCATTCATTGCATCTGTTAAAAAGGATAATAATATCTGATAGTCATTTAAAATTTCTTGAACCATTTCCTCCGCAGGTAAATCGGATGGAGACTCTTTAATATTTGAATGCTCTATGTAATCACTTAAGTTACTGAGAGGCGTATGTCCAAACACCCTAATTCTCTCTGCTATTTCATCAATACTTTCTTTGGCTATATCATACCTTTCCTCAAATTGTTCATGCAAATCAAAGAAATCCGCGCCTTTCACATTCCAATGAAAGTTTCGTAATTTTTGATAATGCATGTGATAATTTGCAAGCAATGCATTCATCACTTCTACCAATTTGTCAGTTTCTGACTTGTCGAAACCTAATTTTCTATATCTTTTATCAACTGTTGTACTCATAAAAATTATTTTTTTAACTTGTATTAAACGTGGTTAACATTTTAATATCAAACCAGTTATCAATTTTTATAATTGACTGACTCCTTCAATTGATCGATAGTTTCTTTTCCTTTAGATGAAACACTATCAATCTCCTTATTTAATGTCGATTTCAGTTCATCAATTTTTTTCATTGAATCTTTATATGATTTATCGACATTCTTTTTTAATTTCTTTCTGGTTTTATCACCTTTTTCTGGCGCATAAAGAAGACCTGCTACTGCTCCTGTTAACAATCCTAAACTAAATCCTGTCAAAATTTTTACTCCGTTATTCATAGCGATTATAATTTTATGTTTATTGATTAATTTCTATCTATATTAACCTGCAGATCAAAAAAATGTTACATATATTGACATTTTTCCTCGATAAATGTTAATATTGTTGACAAATGACAAAAATAGCAAACAATATAAAATATCTCAGGACCCAAAAGGGCTTGAGTCAAACAGCAATGGCTGAGGCTGTTGGACTGAAAAGAGGTAATATTGCTTCGTATGAAAAAGAACTTGCACAGCCAAGTATAGAAAACTTGGTCAAAATTGCAGATTTCTTTGGAATAGATATCCACCAGATCGTAAATGAAGATTTACAATTTTCTCCTAAAAAAATCCCGTCCGAAAAAAGTCCATTTAAAATTTTTGAAGAAAGGTTTCCTATACAAGGATTAAAAGACAGAGTGAATGCTCTTAAAGGGAATCATAATCCAGATGAAAAAATCAAAAAACTGAAAGATCAAAACAAGGATATCCACAAAGTGGTTGAAGGGTTTAGGGCATTTCATAAGATGAGGGTGGAATCTAGTACTGATGCTGAAGAGTTGAATAAAAAGTTGTCAGGTGACTATGAGAACTTATTAGATATTCTGTTGACTGTATTAAGAAGCAACACTGATTTAATTAAAATTCTAGACAAAAACCATGAATAATTTAACAAAAATCGCATTCCTACTACCATTATTTTTCTCTTGCAATTTGACATTTGCACAAAATTACGATCAGGATGTTCAATCTGTTGATGCTATAATGTCTGCTTTAACAGCCGTGATTTCTGGACCTGCTGAGGAAGAAAGAGATTGGGAAAGATTTAAATATCTGTTTTCTGCTGATGCGAAATTAATCCCAACTCAAAAATCAGAAACTGGCGAAGTCAGCTACAATTATTGGACTCCAGAGGAGTATGTTAAAATGTACCAAACGAACAGGGGTGGAACAGCTTTCTATGAACAGGAACTTTTCAGAATCACTGAATCTTTCGGTAATATTGCACACTGTTTTAGCACCTATGCAGTACGCACCTCAGAAGATGGCCCAATTGAGAGAAGAGGGATTAATAGTATTCAATTATTGAAAGGAGAGGACAGATGGTACATAATGTCGGTCTTTTGGAGCAATGAATCTGCTGATAAAAAACTTCCGAAAAAGTACTTAAAAAAGAACTGATTACTTATTAAACACCTGCACTTCAACAAATTTCAGGATTGCATCGGAAAGATTTGAAATCGATTCAGGACCTCCTCCAAACCTTGATACTCTTTTATTGATACCATTGCGATTATATGTAAATTTTTGTGTTGGTAGGTTTTGCACTTTAGATTGATAATTATCATTCAAAGTTGCCCAGTCAGCAGTTTCAATAATTCCAAGTAATGCTTCAAATTGCTCATCAGTAAGGGTTTGTTTATGTCTTCCATTCAATGCTGTGTTTTCTTCCCCTATAAATATCAAGGTTTTATCTCCATATAGAGACAATTCAAATGCGGGACATGAAGTTTGACAAGGTGCAGAATTTAAACTAAAGATTTCCTCTACATTTTTAGAGCTTAGACTTTTACTATTAGAACATGATACTAATGAAAAAACAATTATTGCTGCTGCTATTGATCTTGTTATCTTTAACATAGTTGGTTTAATTTATACTTGAACCTATTGTTTATACAGAAATGAACTCATTTAGTTACAATCCAAAATCTGCCTTGTTTTCAAATTCCAATAATTCTTCAGTTTTGGGGTGCTTAAATTGAATGTATCCAGCATGCAACATAAGCCTTTCATCTTTTTTACCATAAAGTGTATCTCCAACTATGGGCGCATCTAGTCCTTGAGGATGCGCTGCGTGAACCCTAAGTTGATGTGTTCTTCCCGTTATTGGAAAAAATACAACTTCACATCTATTTTCAGTCTGTTTGATTAATTTCCATTGAGTCAGTGCTTTCCTACCTGCTTCAAAATCTACCTTCTGCATGGGACGATTATCCTCATCCACCGCTAAGGGTAAACTGATTTCTCCTTCTTGCTTTGACAATGCTCCCTCCAAAACAGCAGAATATCTCTTTTGGATAGTTTTATCCATAAATTGCTTTTGCAAATACTTATGGCTTTCTAAATCTTTGCTGATTAACATGATCCCTGAAGTCATTTTATCTAAACGGTGAGCTAACAATGGACCAGAGGCTTTGGGATACTTTTTTTGCATTCTGATCAGTACGGAATCCTTGATCTCTTTGGAAGGAATACTTAGCAAGCCAGCAGGCTTTACAATCACCACAATCTGTTTGTCTTCATACAAAGTTTCGACTACTTTATCTTCCGCAGTGTACAGCAAAAGGGGATCTTGTTCTAGCTGCAGGCCTGTGAGCATATGTCCTAAAACAGGTTTGCATTTTCCACTGCAAGCAGGATAAAATCTTCCCTCTTTCCGTAATTCAGATTTAGGAGCGTTCCCCCACCAAAATTCGCCCATTGCCAAAGGTTTATAATGATTTTCAAAAGCGTATTGTAATAATTTGGGTAATGCACAATCGCCAGCACCGGATGGAGGATAGCCAAATTCTTCAAATACTTCTTCTAAACCCTTCCTATTTCCCTTGACATTTAAAAATTGATATTGATCGAAAATCTGCTTTTGAAGTTGAGTTGATTTCTTTTTCCTTTCCTTTTTTAATTGTTGAATTTGAGATTCATATGTCGCTACTTTTGATTGGATCGTTGCTATTTTTTTCTTCCACTTCTTAAGAAGCTTTTTGTAGTCATAATCTTCGTTTCTACTTTCTTTTCGTAGCTTCTCGTCCAGCTTATCAAAGGCATTTGGACTCAATTCAATCATTCCCTCTTCCCTCTTTTCCTTTCTAATTGCCTTCAACTTTTGCTTTTTTTCCTGCTCCAATTTTAATTCGACATTTGATCTCTTACTCTGTAATTTGAGCTGATCCATTAAGTGGATGAAGTTTGGATCTTCTTCGAGCAACTTAATTTTGTTATTGATGCTATCTAATTCTTGTTCCCCTTTTTTATAGAAGCCCTCAATTTCCAATCTGTTATAAATTGGTGGCACAAAGTTGATGGGAGGTGTCCCTTGATAGTCTTGCCCTGAAAAGGAACATAAATACCCTAATTCTCCCTTCTGGTTTTTGACTACTAAAACACCGTACATTTTGCCACTTATTTCATTGCGTATTTTAGCAGACTTCAAGACTTCTTGTAGCTCATTTGCGGCAAGTTCCGTAAGTGGATGGGGTTCATAAGAAAATGGGAAAGTGAATCTCTTAGGCAAAGTAAAATTAGAAATGTCAGAATTGAAGTTTATGAAGTGAGTGTCCTGCATAGGTTGGGAAATATGAAATGCCTGAGGCTGTAATTATTTAGAGAAACAAAATTAAGTAAATATAAGCTTAGCTCAATACTATAATTCGATTATCAGAATCAAATTAAGTGATATAAATCATCATATTTTATAATTAAACTCACTAACCTCTATCAAGACATAACGTTCTCATTATTAGAACTTAAACTTACAATTATGAAAAATAAAAGAATTGTTATCACAGGGGGAAGTGGCGCTATTGGAAAGGCGCTAGCAAAAGAATTATTAGCTAAAGGAGCCATGGTACTCATTACTGATCTAAAGGATACAGATTTAGAAAAAACGAAAGAGGAATTAGCTTCTGAAAAGCTTTTTATTTACAAAGCAGACGTTAGCCAAGAAAACGAGGTATTAAAATATGTACAATACGCAGTGGAAAAAATGGGAGGTATCGATATTTTCTACAATAATGCAGGAGTCGAAGGTAAAGTAGCTCCCTTGGATGAATATCCTTTAGAAGTATTTGATCAAGTACTGAACGTAAATATAAAGGGTGTTTTTTATGGATTGAGACATGTTTTTCCAGTGATGAAAAATAATAAAGAGGGTGGTAGTATTGTAATTACTTCCTCCGTTGCTGGCTTGATGGGAACCCCAAATGTTTTACCTTATGTAACCAGCAAACATGCTGTGATTGGAATGATGAAATCCGCTGCTTTGGAAGGAGCTCCTCATAAAATCCGAGTAAATACTGTAAACCCATCACCTGTTGACAACAGAATGATGCGCTCTTTGGAAGAAGGCTTTGCGCCAGGTGCAGGAGCAGAAGCCAAAAAAGGATTTGAACAAAGTATCCCATTGCAACGCTATGCAACCAATGAAGACGTAGCAAAACTAATGTTATTTTTAGGAAGTGATGAGAGTAGCTTTATCACAGGAACAGTAAATCCTGTTGATGGTGGCATGACGGCCTAATCTTGGAAAGCTATTCTTACATTACTAAGAATAGCCTCCTTATTTACCCAACCATCTTTTAAAGTCAGCACATTTTTCAGTGCTCACAATGCATTCTTTCTCACATGCAGGAACCAAATCAATTTTTATTCTACTACGGGAATAAGTGTTCATTTTCGTAATTGAATTTATGCCAATCAAAAATGTTCTATTTACGCGAAAAAATTCCATTGGATCTAGTACCGCTTCTATTTGATCCATCGTTTCATCCGTCACATATTTATGACCATCTTGATTCACTAAAAATACCATCTTATTGTCCGCATAAAAATATGCAGTATCTTCTGTTCTGATGGATTTTATTTGGCTTCCATAGGTCAGCAAAAACCTTTGCTTGTGTGCTGCTTGATTTGTTCTGAATGCAGTAATAAGTTTTTCGATATCATTGCTGCTACCATTGGCTGAAATGTTCATTAATTTATCCAAAGCGGCTCTTAAATCGCTTTGTGCAATGGGTTTCAGTAAATAATCAATACTGTTCACCTTAAATGCTTTCAGTGCATATTCATCATAAGCAGTAGTGAAAATGATTGGAGCTGTAATTTCTACTTGATCAAAAATATTAAAACTACTTCCATCGGATAAATGAATATCTAGAAAAACTAAGTCTACTTGAACTTCATTTTGAAAGAACTCAACCGCCTCTTCAATGCTTCCCATCAGTTTAATTATTTTTAAGCTAGGTTGTATTTTAGACAACATAGACTCCAGCTTCTGAGCAGCTAATTTCTCATCTTCAATTATTACAGCATTCATTTCTTCATTCTTAATTTTCTACTCCATTTTGTAATTAAAGGGGTGATCAATATTGTTGGTAACAACCAATAAACAAATGTTGGGATTTCCAACGGAATTTTAGGTCCATTCACGGCTAAAAATGCAGTTGAAGCGGCAATAAATCCGCCTGACATTCTTGAAATATGAGCTTTAAGCCAAAATTGCGAAGATTTAATTCTACCAGTATAATTTAATAAATCTACTCGCACACTTCCGAAACCAACGAAAGCGAACACTATTGGGACAATACCAAATGAATTTTGTTGATCTTTCAACAGTGTTACTCCGAGAAAAACAAAAGCAATACTCATGAAAAACATACCCCCAGAAAGCACCCAATCTAAGATTTTTGGATTCTGTGTTTTTCCTAGCAGCTTGAGGTAAATGTACCGATTACCAGTCCCAACCAAATAAATGGTAAATACACCCACCACGAATAGAAAATAGTTCGTTTTGATGCTTGCCATAGTCAATGCTATGATGGATGAAAGTATCATTCCGACCACAAACACTTTGCCTACTATTCGGTGAGTTTTACCTCCCTTCTTCATAAGCATATTGAGTAAGCCACTTATCAGACCAGTAAATCCTGCGATAATGTGAATTATTAAAAGGGTTTGATATGTATTCTCCATTCTTATAAGGATTTAGTTCTATTTAATTGCTACTGTATCTGTGGTTCTAAAAACTGCAAGGTTTCATTGCCGAAAAAGTGCTTAGCCTATTTGCCTTTCAAGGGTCTACACTTAATGTTTGAAGCTTAATCTCCGCAATGAATTGCCCATTTTCCTGATAAAATTTCGGTGCCTCACCATTTAGTAGTTTAAACCTTTGCTCGATATTATATAGCCCCGTTTTGGTTGATGTATAGTCCTCTTTTCTTTCTTGCAAATTGTTAATTACCAACAATCTTCCGTCTACTATTTCAACTTTAATTTTAAGTGGGTTTCTCTGATTGATAGTATTATGCTTGATGCAATTCTCAACCAGGTTCTGAAGAATCAATGGTGGGATAAACAAATCATTTTTTTCATCTTGAATGCTTTTTTCAAAATGTAAATGGTCATCAAAGCGAATTTTTTGTAAAAAAATATAAGAATCCACAAAATCCAGCTCCTGTCTGAGAGGCACAAAGCTTTTGTCTCTTACCTCCAAAACATAACGATAAATTTTAGAAAATTCCTGAACAAATAATTCTGCCTTTTCAGGGTTAACTGAAATCAAGGAAGACAGCGTATTTAAACTGTTGAAAAGAAAATGTGGATTGACTTGGTTCTTCAAGCTTTCATACTGTAACCGAGCTTCTACTTTTTTCAACCTTTCACTTTCTAAAAGTGCATCTTTCCAGAGCTGGAAATAGCAGATGGTTTCATAAATGATTGAAATTATGATGGTAATTCCCAAGCCTAATGCGATATTATAAAAATGATATTGTTTGCTATAAGGCACAAATCCTAAAAAATGCAACATGAGTACCAAGAAGCTAGCTATTCCGATGGTATATAGAAATGACCAGCCAACTTGAGTGAATATCCTCTTTTTGGTGTCTTTTAGCGCTGGAAATTTGATTCTTACCCAGCTCACGATATGATAATTGCCTTCCCAATAGGCAAAAGTAAAGGCTAAGGTGATAAAAAAAACAGTCAAAAAAGGGCCTTTAGGATTAGTAACTGTCAAAACAGTTGCTAACCCGAGCATCATTAAATATCGATCGTATGGCTCCTTTATTATCATTTTCAACCTTAATTAATGGCTTTATAAATTGTATTTCCTGCTTCTACACCCATTGTAAAAATGAATAAACCTAACACCAACACAATGAGAATCTTAAAAATTGTTGCTTCTAATTTGCTGAGATTATTCCATTTCTTTCTCATGATTTCTTCTAAATTTTGAAGTTTTGACAATTTGTAATTTGATTATTGTTTAAAAATCTGACTTCAGTATTACTTTATTGTATAACTTTTCCAAAGTTGATAATTGACAGATTTCCAACTATTTAAAATAATCCTTCATCTTTCACTAGGTAAAACTTTGGAAAAGTTTTGTGTCCTGTTTAAAATGTCAACCTATATTGCGGGATAGGGTATATCCCTAATTGATTGTTTTTCACTATTTGTTCTGTTTCAGGATTGTAAGTTCTTCGGAAAAGGTTTTGGGTATTAAATACATTTTGAATATCCAAGGCCCATTCATGGGTTAATTTTTTACTGTTCATCCTAAAACTTATTTTAAAATCCGTTCTGAAATAGTCCGGATTTTTTACTGAATATGCATTTTTACTATCTAATACCATTTCTTTAGCTAGTCTCGAAGCTTCCAAATCTATTGGCGTTACATATTGTCCTCCAGCATAGGTACTTTTAAGATCTATGGCCAAAACTCTGTTCTTAGAACCTAATTCAAATTCTCTTCCTAATAGACCATTCAGCACGTATTGGCTATTAAAGGCAGTATTTCGCCATTTACCGTCACTGCCCTGATATTTTGATTCAAAGATGGAAGCCGTGGCAAGGAAATAATAATTATTGCTAAAGCTTTTTTCCATTGTCAATTCGAAACCATAATTTGTGCCGATACCTGTATTAACCAAGCTATCGACATTCGGAACGCCAAAATCAGCTCCTGCATTGAGCATTGAGAAAGAGCTACTTCTCCTTTCCACTGCAACATCGTATAAGTGTTGGTAGTATACCTCTGTGCTTAACTTGAAATCTCTCGTAAATAGATGATTAAACCCAGCTACAAAATGATGTGATTTTGTAAAATCCAGATTTTCATTCGTTCTGATTTTTCCATTTCCAGCTTGTTGAGTTTCTAAGAAATAGATGGGCATTACTTGAAGCTGACTATGCAATCCATAACCAAACTTCAAGCTGTTTTGCTTATTAAGCTGATAGTTTACCCCTAGTCGTGGTTCTATTTGTTGTGAGCCATTGAAGGCGAAATACTGGTAATGTAAGCCAGCCGTAGCATCCAGTTTTTCAGTTATCCTATATTGCCATTGAAAGAAGCCCTGCGCCAAGCCTGAAACTCCTTGTTCATCTCGTAAATTTCTAAAATCATCAGTTGAAGCTCTATAAATACTGTCCTGCAAGTTGAATGAATAAACATCATAATTAAAACCAGTGACATAATTATGCTTGGCATTGACTTTCTGATGAAAATGGTATTGCGCCCGATATTTAGTCAATCCATAATTGCTCCTGTAGAATGGCTGAGGAATTCGGTTTTCAGTGCTTAAGGAATCTACTATATTACCGGTAAAGGTATAGTCCGCTGAAAGAGTGAAAATGCCATAAGTGTCATTATTGTAATATTGAGTATTGGAAAGCCCTATCACCCCCATTTTGGCTGAATTATAGATGTTTTGAGAGATATCAGAATACAAATCTGTTTCGGTGGTGTCTGTTTCTGTCCCTACTAAATCTATATTGCTTTTGCCACCAATGGCGAATAGGCTGAACTTTCCTAGCTTTTTAGTAGGCACGTCTATTTTAGCTGAAAAATCTTGATAATAAGGCACTGCATTTCCCGTGCCAGGAGATAATCCAACTTCATCCATCAACGCTAAAGTTGAGTACCTGTAGTTCAGTAAATAAGAAGCACCCCCTTCCGTGCCTATTGGACCTTCAGTACCTAGTTCAAACCCATTGAAGCCCACTTGAAAAATATGCTCCCTTTTAAAAGAATTCCCTTTCCTCATTTTCAAATCAAACACCCCTGCAGTAGCATTTCCATATTCGGATGGAAAGACACTAGTCATAAAATCACTCTTGGCCAAAAGGTTATTATTTAAAATACTTACGGGGCCACCGGTGGTGCCTAATGCTCCAAAATGGTTGGGATTAGGGATGTCAACTCCTTCTAATCTCCATAAAACACCACTGGGAGAGTTTCCCCTGATGACAATATCATTTCTTGAATCATTGGCTCCACTAACTCCTGCAAAGTTTTGAGCCATTCTAGCAGGGTCATTTCTAGCCCCAGCATATCTGTTTGTTTCTTCCATATCAAATCCTCGGGCGCTGACCAATGCCAGATCGTTAGAAGCATTTTGTGGGTTCTGGTTGGCTTTAACAGTCACTTCCGATAATTCTTCAATATTCTCTTGTAATTCAATATTCAAGACTAATTCTTTGCCTGTATTAACTTGTAATTGATTAATTGCAATGGTTTCATATCCAATATAGGAAACCTCCAAGCTGACTCTACCAATTTCCACATCTTCTAATAAAAATTGTCCGTTTACATCAGCTGTCGCTCCTTTCAATGGGTCGCTGTTCACAATCTTGACGCTGGCCCCCGGTAAAGGTGATTGGGTCACTTTGTCTACGATTATACCTCTAACATTTTGCGTATACGTGACTTCCCTTTCTTTTTCTTGGGAAATTCCGATGGATACTGCCATCGATAGTAGAATTGTTATTACAAACTTTCTCATGGCTTGCATAATTTCTGTTGATTTATGAAGGCAAATAAAGGGTCAATCCGGTTTTCAAAATAATAAAACCTACCCAACGCGAAAAAATTAAGGATGAACTAGTAAAAATAGCAATTGAATTTTCATGTCATTACCCAGTCAATCAGGTAAATTAAAAGATTTCCCAATTGAGTTGACTAATCACCTAAAAAGTTTAGTATATATGTTTATTTTTGAAGCTTAATAAAATACCTAATGATTTTAGCCGCAAGCGTAGATATCCCGATCTTAAGTGACATTGTCATCATTTTAGGACTTTCAATTTTTGTAATTCTGCTTTTTAGAAAATTGAAGGTCCCACCTATTATCGGTTTCTTGATAACCGGTATAATTGCTGGCCCGTACGGTTTTCAGTTAATAGAGGCAACTGAAGGGGTAAAAGTCTTTGCCGAAATTGGAGTAATCCTTTTACTTTTCATCATTGGTATTGAATTCTCTATAAAGAGTTTAATTTCCATTAAAAGGGCTGTTTTCATCGGGGGTACGGTGCAAGTAGTCGGGACTATTTTACTAGTTATGCTGATTGCATTAAATACTAATTTTGATTTAAGTGCAGCTATTTTCCTAGGCTTTTTGTTTTCCTTAAGTAGTACTGCCATTGTATTGAAAATCATACAGGACAAAGGAGAAACCACTACGCCTCACGGAAAAACTATCCTAGCCATTCTGATCTTTCAAGACATCATAGTTGTACCCATGATGCTATTTACACCGCTATTGGCAGGAGAATCTCAAAATATATGGATGGAAATACTGATGATGGTACTAAAAGCTGCTCTACTAATTGCCTTTGTTCTCGTTAGTGCACGTTACATTGTCCCGTGGTTATTCTACCAAATTGCAAAAACGAGAAGTAAAGAGCTTTTCATTCTGGTGATTGTCTTAATATGTTTTTCAATAGCTTGGTTAAGTGCAGCACTAGGTCTTTCACTTGCTTTGGGTGCATTCTTGGCGGGATTGATTGTTTCTGAATCTGAATATAGCCACCAAGCAGCAAGCAATATTTTACCATTCCATGAGTTGTTTACTTCATTTTTCTTTGTCTCAATTGGGATGCTTTTGGATATTTTCTTCGTGGCAGACCACTTCATTATTATTGTGGGATTAATGGTAGCTACTGTTATTGGAAAATCATTAATTGCCACCTTAGCAGGAGCATTTCTAGGATACCCGGGCAGGACTTCCTATCGGATAGGTTTTTCAATATTTCAAGTAGGTGAATTTGCTTTTATTCTATCAACAGTTGGTATCACTTATGCCGTGATTTCAGACCTTACCTACCAATACTTTCTATCTGTATCATTGTTTACGATGGGCATTACTCCATTTATGATGAGTATTTCCCCGAAGCTCGCTGATAAATTGGCTTCTAGTAAGCTCGCTTCGAAAATAGGGAATAAAACACAGAGAATGTTTTTTTCCTTTCCTGACACTCCCGAGGAAATCAATGAAATACCAGAAGAACAACTGGATAAGCATATTGTGATTATAGGCTTTGGACTTAATGGACAAAATGTAGCTAAGGCCGCTAAAAGTGCGGGCATTCCATATGTTATATGTGAAATGAATCCCGATACCATCAAAAAATATAAAGCGCTGGGTGAACCTATCCATTATGGTGATGCAATTCAACCAGAGGTACTAAAAGGTTTGGGAGTATACAAAGCCAAAGTAGTGGTAATCGCTATTTCCGACCCGCTAGCTACTAAGCGGATTGTCACCCAAATACGGTCCATTAGTAATACTATCCATATTATTGTGAGAACCAGATTTATAACTGAAACAGAAGAAAATCTGCGATTAGGAGCAGATGAAGTCATTCCGGAAGAATTCGAAACTTCTGTGGAGATTTTTACAAGAGTATTAAATCAATACTTTATTCCGCAGAAGAAAATCAAAGAATTTGTGAGAAATGTACGGGCAGACAATTATGAAATGCTTAGAGGAGTTCTAAAAAGGTCACCGATGCAAAAATTAACTGAAGAATTTCCTAATTTAACAACAGCTTGCTATGAAATTGAAAAAGATCATAGTGAAATTACAGACAAACCGATTGCGGAAACTAACATTCGTCATAAATTTGGTGTTACAGTGATAGGTTTGAAAAGAGATGGGAACTTAACCACCCAAATTGGACCTGAAACTACTCCAAGAAAAGGAGATACAATTTTTGTATTTGGTAAACCCGAAGATTTGGAACAATTTTACGAAAAAATCAGCATTTGATAAGAATTAGTGAAAATCAACAATTTAATTAAGAATACTCAGTGGAGAATACAGTTTTAACATCACTCGCCAAAAAATACGGCACACCATTATATGTTTATGATGCAGATAAAATAGCGTCTCAAATTAAAAGATTAAACGATGCCTTTGCTGGTATTAATTTGAAATTGAAATATGCCACTAAGGCTTTGAGCAACGTTTCTGTTTTGAAGTGGATGAAAAAACATGGAACAGGACTTGATGTTGTTTCCATTCAAGAAGCTTATCTGGGTTTGAAAGCAGGGTTTGAGCCTAAGGATATACTTTATACGCCAAACTGTGTTTCCATTGATGAAATAGTAGAAGCAGTTGATCTCGGTTTGATGATCAACATCGATAATATCGCGATATTAGAGCAATTTGGTCATCGTTACCACAACAGTGTGCCTGTTTGTATCAGATTAAACCCACACATCATGGCTGGTGGAAATTCAAAAATCTCTACTGGACATATTGATTCTAAGTTCGGCATCTCTATTCTACAAATGCGCCATTTGCTAAGAGTAATTGAGAATTATAATATCAATGTTATAGGTTTACATATTCATACTGGATCCGATATTCTTGATTCAGAGGTGTTTTTAAGAGGTACTGACTTAATTTTTGAGGCTGCAGAAGACTTCCCTAATATTGACTTTATCGATTTTGGAAGTGGTTTTAAAGTAGCATATAAAGATGGGGATATCACCACTGATATAGAAGAACTAGGAAAAGAAGTAAGTAAGAGATTTAAAGAGTTTTGCAAAAAAAGAGGAAAGGATTTAGAACTATGGTTTGAACCTGGGAAATTCTTAGTTTCAGAAGCAGGATACTTTCTATCAAAAGTAAATGTAATCAAAACAACTCCAGCAACAGTTTTTGTAGGCTTGGACACTGGCATGAACCATTTATTGCGACCAATGATGTACGATGCTTATCACCAAATTGAAAATATTTCTAATCCATCCGATACGCAGAGAGTGTACACGGTAGTGGGTTATATTTGTGAAACTGATACATTTGGAACCGACAGAAGGCTTTCAGAAGTAAAGCAAGGAGACATTATTGCCATCAAAAATGCAGGGGCATATGGATTTTCAATGGCTTCCAACTATAATTCACGCTATCGACCTGCCGAAGTAATGGTATATGATGGTAAGGATCAGTTGATCAGAAAAAGAGAATCTTTGGATGACTTATTAAGAAACCAAGTAATAGTTGACTTTGAATAAGCTATATATTGTAGGATTTTTTCTAACGGTTTTTGCACTTGGCTTTCCTAGTTTGGGACAAGGACAAAAAGCCATTGGTTTTAAAAAGCAAACTCACTTCATAACAGGAATTGGGGGGAGTTATGTAAATGTAATTGATGAAGGTATTTCACCCTTACTTTACAAGGGTATTGGGGGTGCAGTTATTCTCGGTCATTTTCACGAAAAAGAAAGAATCATCAATACATCCAGAGCAAAATTTGATTTCAATAATCCCTCAAGTAGCATCAGTAATGCAGAAATGTACACATTCAGGCTTGAAGGCCATTTTCAGCAATATTGGAAACCACCTAATCTTGAAAACAAAAAACTAAAAATCAGACCAGGAATTGATCTGTCTGCTAAATGGGCCTTAAGGCAACATCTAAGCTTTACGAACAATAGTCAGCATATTGAAACCAGATTTTCAGCGGCTCCTGCTGTAATGATAGCAAGACCATTCAATCTTTGGAGCAGAACTTTAGAATTAGGATTATTCACTAGCACGCCATTGATTACATATGCCACTCGTCCACTATTTGCCTCAACTCGCTTTCCAGCTTCCGTCAATAAGGAGGAAGTTGAGTTTTTTGACTATGTGAAAGGTGGTGAAATCATCAGCTTGGGTAGTTACTTTAAATGGTCGGCTCAATATTATTTATATTACCCGCTAAAAAATGGAAATGGATTAAGACTAGATTATTTTTGGAGCTACGAAAGCTACAATTCACAAAATCGGATTAGAACAGGCGAACATTCTATACTAATCAGCACTTTCTTTAAGATATGAAACAAAGTCTCTTCGCCATATTGCTCGTAATCTCAGCTAGTCTTTATTCTTGTGAAAGGCTCTTTATGGAAGAAGATCCTGAACCAGAAAATGCAAAAGTATTTGACCACTTATGGCAAACCGTTGATGAAAAATACTCCTTTTTTTCCGATAAAAATATTGACTGGGATTCAGCAAAGGATGTATTTAGACCAAAAGCAATAAATGCCAGGAACAGTATTGAACTCTTTAATATTTTGGCTGATATGCTGTTTATTTTGGAAGATGGTCATGTAAATATTTCTGCAGGAATTGATGTTTCACGCAACTGGGATTGGTATTTAGAATATCCGACCAATTTCAATTTTGATGTTATTGAAAGAAACTACCTAGTGCCTAGTAAAGATTATCAGATTTCAGGACCAATTCACAATACTATTATTGATTCGGTAGGATATATGTACTATGAAAGTTTTTCCAGCAATGTTAGTACCTCACTGATGGATTATTTAGTACTCAAATTCCTAATCAACGAAAGAGAAGGCAGTTTCCAAATCAACAGTTTAGAGGGGCCTGTAGCAGGTCTAATCATTGATATCAGAAATAATGGTGGTGGTAGTATTAGTAATGCATTTACTATTGCTAATAGATTTGCAAATGAGCGCATTAAAATTGCAGATTGGTTTTATAAAAATGGGCCTGGACATGACGATTTCACCAAGGCGGAAGAAAAATTTTTAGAATTTGATGGAGATGAAGACTATAAATTCAATAAACCCATTGTGGTATTGATCAATAGAAGTAGTTATAGTTCTGCAAATTTTTTCGCTAGTATGATGAGCTTTTTACCCAATGTAACCTTGATGGGAGATCGAACTGGCGGAGGCGGAGGACTCCCCATCAATAATGAACTTCCGAATGGCTGGAGATACAGGTTTTCTTCAACTAAAACAATTGATGCAAATGGAAACAACATTGAATTTGGTGTTCAGCCAGACATTGCCATTGCGTTGGATTCCACTGATTTCAATAATGGTACAGATAGGTTAATTGAAGAAGCCATCGATTATATCAAAAATCAGTAAAATGTACTTTTCCAATATTCGCCCTGACTACTGAATTTGACTTTACTACTTAAATCAAACTAAACTTCCACACATTCGAATTTAAATTTAGTTAACTTAAAGTAAACATTTAATTCATACAGTAAAAAATGAGGTAATATTAACTTAAGTATTTCTGATCAGTTAGTTTTTGTTTAATGTAAATTAGAAATGTTATAACAATATTAATTTATATTAAACCTTACATTAAGAGCCTAAAATTCATCTAATTTTTAACAAAAATAAGATTCAAATTATCTTTTGTTTTTTTATCCACAAATTAGACAAGTTATCCACATTTATCCACATTAAATCTATAACTGCCTGGCTTTATGGTTATTACAATAAAATTAATAATCTGGAAATTGTGGACAAGCACCAGAAAGTCAACAACTTACCGAAATAAACAGGGTTCAACAACTATCCTATTAATAGATGTAATATTTTATTTTCGCAAACTATTCTATCTGTTGTCTAATCAACTTTTTACGGTAGGCATTGAAAATTCTAGATTTAGAAACGAATCCTTCATACTGGCCATCTTCCAGTACAGGTAAGTTCCAAGCACCTGTTTTTTCAAACTTCATCATTACAGAACGCATACTTTCCTTTCCGGTAACAAAGGTAGGTGGGCTGTGCATTAGGGTATTAACAATAATATTTTTTCGAGATTCCTCATCAAACATAATCTCACGAATATCATCCAAAGTAACAATCCCCATTAATTCCCGATCCTTATTAACCACAGGAAAAATATTTCTTTTAGAGAACCTTACTAAATCTACCAATTCTCCCAGGGTGGCATCTGGGTCTATAGTTAAGAGATCTGTTTCAATGACTTTTTTCAAATCTATCAAACTTAAAACCTGTCTATCCTTATCATGATAAATCAAATCTCCCTTTTCTACTAATGGTTTGGTGTACATCGAATATTTTTCAAAATACGAGATTGTACTGTATGAGATTGCGGAAACAATCATTAACGGAACAAATAAGGTATAACCACTAGTAATTTCTGCAATCAGGAAAATAGCTGTTAGTGGGGCATGCAAAACTCCACTCATTACTCCACTCATTCCAACTAGAGTAAAATTGCTCAAACTGATTGGGTCTGTAATTCCTAGTTTATTAATCAAATAAGCAAATAAAAATCCAGTTACCCCCCCTAAGAACAAAGAAGGGGCAAATATCCCTCCACTTCCACCTGAACCAATGGTCAGAGCTGTGGCTACAGGCTTTACTAATATAATTCCTGCCGCAAATAAAACCAATAGAAAGAATGATTCCACCTCATCAAAAAATAAGCTATTGTTCAGAATGCTTTGAGCATTACCATCCAATAGCTTAGTTATAGTATCATACCCCTCACCATATAAGGGTGGAAGTATAAAAATCAAAAAACCTAAAGCAACACCACCCAAAATCGCCCTATTTAAATCACCTTTTACATTCTTAATCAAGCCTTCCACTTTACCAACAACTTTTGTAAAATAGAGGGCTACCATCCCCGTAAAAATCCCTAAAAAAATATAAAAGGGGGTGTCAGCCGCAATAAATTCATCAGTCAGATTGAATGAGAATAAAACATCATCACCTAATAAAGTTAAAGAAACCAAGGCTCCACAAACGGAAGCAATTAAAAGCGGGATGAATGAACTAATTGTCACCTCTGCCAAAATTACTTCAATGCTAAAGATGACACCGGCAATAGGCGAATTAAATATAGCTGATATTGCACCCGCGGAGCCACAGCCAATCAAAAGTGTTCGCTGCTTATAATTCAAATGAACTAATCTACCAATATTAGACCCAATAGCAGATCCTGTCACTACAATAGGTGCCTCTAAGCCCACAGATCCCCCAAATCCTACAGTCAAAGTACTTGTCAGCATTCTTGAAAATGTTTTGGTCCGCTTTACAATACTTGACTTCTTGGAAATCGAATAAAGAATATCAGTTATTCCATGCCCTAGCTTTTCTTTAAGAATATACTTTGATAAAAGGAGCGTCAAAACAATCCCCACAAGCGGGTAACTTAAGTACAAATAATTTCCAAATTCCTGTTGAAAATCCCGGGTCAAGAAATTTTGAAGAATATGCACACTTTCCTTAAGTGTTACAGCTGCTAATCCAGCTATAATCCCAATCACACCACTTGTAATGATTACAAAGTTGGTGGTGCTGACATGCTTTACGCGCCAAATGAGAAACTTAAGCAAAAGGCCTTTAAAATTCATGCGTGCAAAGGTAAATAAATATCAAGCTATACAAGATTGAAATATATGTTATTTCCTACATTTTGGGCATATTTTAAAATACTTAACGATTTTGACTACTTAATGAAATCAATTCCCAGTAGTTCATTGAAATTTAAGTATCCTATATTTGTAGTTAGGCCACTCATCCTAAAAATTCGGCATTTGGTCGATATTTTTTTTACAAATCCCAACCTTTTGGCACGCATCTTGGTCTTTAGTACATAGTTTTACAAAAACTTTTAGACATGGATAGGTATAGAATAAATTTTGTTTGTAATAAATTACCTGACCAAAAAACCGGTTTGAGAGGTTTTAAAGTGGGTGAGAATTATGAAGGGAGAGCGTACAACGGCTTATTTGAATTAAATGCTAAATGGGGCTCAGGAACAGAAAGTAAATTAATCTCAAAATCTCTGTTTGAGGAATATTTCGAATTGAGAGAAGAGAAACATTATGTTCAAAATTCTGCTTGAATCAACAAATAAAGCCAGCCCTGAAGCTGGTTTTTTTATGCCCAATAATTTTTTACTAAAAACAGATTTAAAACCACAAAAAAGACCACCTGCCAAAATAATAAGACGATAGACATTTTATTCCTTAGTGGAATCTTAATGAGGAAATAAAAACTGAAAATTAAGAACGAAACTATCGCCCATCCTACGTAATTCTGTAACGGCACCTCATTATTTTCCCAATTCCAAAAATTCAATTCCATAGCTACAGGTTCAATTAGAACGTCAATTATGACTGTTGTAATAGTGGCTAATAATATTTTTAAGAATACATTAGTTTTAAGGGGAAATATTAATGATGCTACGCAAAAAGTTATGAGAAACCAATTGATACCGATTATCACGGGCACACCACCTAATTGTGGCCCCAAGGTTTTAGGGTAATAGTAATCACCGAATATCAATCCAAAGTTAACTCCTAGGTATTCTGCTAAGAAGCCAACCACATAACAAAATACAAAAGCCCAAATTAAAGAAAACTTGTAGTGATTCTGATACATGATAAGTACTACAAAAGACAAGGATAAGTTAAAGGCCGTTTTCTCAACAAACCACTCTCTGTTAGCAGACAGAATTCCGATTACCCCAAAAAAATAGAAGGCAGAAATTATAATAATCCCAACTATCGGTTTGGATTTCAAATTTGCTACCACACTTAAAACTGCTTTTTTCATCAAACTGAAGGACTTAAATCATCAATTATCTTAGCTGACAGCAAACATAATGGAATTCCTCCACCCGGATGTACACTTCCACCAGAAAAATATAGTCCTTTTATTTTGGGATGAAAATTAGGATGTCGCAAAAAGGCAGAATATCGATTATTAGAACTGCTTCCATATAAGGCTCCTTGATAAGAAGAGGTTTTACTTTCTATTGTTCGCGGCTCAAGAATACTTTCCGTTTTAATGTACTGAGCTATATCAATGCCTAGCATTCTTTTGAGTTTTTTCAAGACTGACTTCTTGATCTCAGGGATCAATTGATCCCAATCTTGTCCACTGTTGGAAGGTACGTTCACCATGACAAACCAATTCTCCATTCCGTCTGGGGCATCAGAAGGAGTATGTTTGGAAGTTATGTTGACATAAATAGTAGGGTCGGGAGCTATCGTCTTCGTCTTGAAAATATTGTGGAATTCCTGATGATAATCATCACTAAAGAAAATATTGTGCAGACCAAGCTCTCCAAATTCCTTTTCAATACCCCAATAAAAAATTAAAGCAGAACTACTTCTTTCCTGATTCAGGATATTTTCAGGTTGTTTTTGATCACTTAGCAGCTTTTTGTAGGTAGGGTAAATGTCCATATTACTCACCACCAAGTCTGCAGAACTTATCTTTCCATTGACTACAATTCCTTTGGCTACTTTATTTTCAACAAGAATTTTCTCAACACCCGCATTAAAATGGATTTTTACGCCTAAGCTTTCCGCCACCTGAGCAAGTGTATGCGTTATCTGATACATTCCATTTTCAGGATAAAAAGTACCTCTATTTAATTCCAAATTAGCAATAGAAGTCAAGATACCAGGCGCCTGATAAGGACTTGAGCCATTATAGGTTGCAAATCTATTGAATAACTGAACCAATTTCGGATGCTTTAATTTGGATTCATTCACTTGATTCATACTCTCAAACAAGCCAAACTTATATATGCTTAGTAATGCCGGCAGGATCTCTTTCGAGAGAAATGTTGAGCGCTTATGTAAAGATTTTTCTAAGAATATCTTGGCTGATTTTTCATATTTAAACTCAGCATTTTTGATATAATCTGTTACTACTTTTACGGGTACCCCTAAGACTTGCTCAACTTCTAATGCAAATTTCTTAGGACTTGTATAGGCAGTAAGTCGCTTCCCGTCTTCCCAAAAATACCTGCAAGATTCATCTAGTTTTTTGTAGGGAAACTTAATAGTGCTTTCCTCGCTTTGTAACGCAACCAAATCATCAACTAACTCTGGTAAGGTAAACAAAGAAGGACCAGCATCAAATCGAAACCCCTCTTGTTCAAAGACTGATAGCTTTCCGCCAAGATAGTTGTTCTGCTCAAAGACTTCTACCTCATACCCCTTTTTTGCTAACCGAATTGAGGTGGCTAACCCACCTATTCCAGCACCAACAATAACTGCTTTCATACTTGAATCAAATTTATTATTACAAGTAAATGTCTTTGTAGAACAAAAGTTTTAAAAACACACTTAAAACATGTAGACTTAATTTAAAGATTTTCAATTTTACCAATCATTAGCTTAGTAATTCGCTCGACATCTTTTTTGTACAGCTTAGTATAGCGATGATCCTCTCCCAAATACTGTTCGGCTAAAGTATACGATTCCTGAAAATACATTTGAGCCATAGCGTAATTTTTCTGCTCCTCATAAAACTGCCCGAATTTATTGTATAAATAAGAAGTCTTCTGATGACTCTTATCAAATTTAGCCTCAATAATACCTTCCGCTTTTTTGAGCAACCCAAATGCCTTATCCATCTGCTTCAAACCTATATAACAATTTGATAAGGAAATATAATCATCCGCGATATAGGGATGATCCAAGCCGAAATTTGCAGTATCTGCTGCTAGTACTTCCTGGTATTCAAATAACGCCTTTTGAAAGTTCCTTTGATTATAATATATATTCGCTAAACTATATCGTGTGGATATTATAAAATTATTACTCGGTTCTAACTGAGTACTAAAGATTTCTATTGCTCTGTTCAGGTAAGAAGAGGCGCTGTCATAATTCTTCTTCTTGTAATGTACCCCTCCTAAATTACTATAGGTAATTGCTATGTCAAGATTTGCTTTCGAAGCTATTTTTCTTTTGAGACTTAGGGAATGTTCAAAGGAAGCAATTGCTGAATCATACAGAGACATATCTTTAAATAAATTTCCCTGATTATTGTAGTAAACAGCAAGTGCAGTTTGGTGCTCAGGTGTATGGTGCGCCTCTAAAATACGGATTGCATTTTTTTGATAAAAGGCCGCTGTATCTAATTTCGATAAATCTTTATAGACAGATGCATAATGATTGAATATATCAGCTTTATCCTTATCAAACATATCGTCATTTATCAAACTATTTGCTTGATGGATAAAATGCAGAGCAGAATCATATTTACCTTGAATTTGCTGCGACTTTGCAAGGGCTAAGATATTTTCTATTTTAAAATCTAATGGTAAATTTTCTTTTGGGTCCTGAATTTTCGACAGTAACAATCCAAAAACTGAATCTGCCTTTTGATACTCCGACAATTCACGATAATTGCCGGCAAGGGTACTCATAATATTCAATTTACTTTTTGTATTGATATCTTTGTAATCTCTTAAAACTTTTTCCGCAAGTTTCTTAGAATCGTTCCATAGGTAAACATTGGTATAAATATTTATTAACCTATCATAGAGATCAAGCTTAAATTCTTTGTCGTCAAACTTCAACTCAACACTCTTGCTACTATTATCTAAAATATCTTTTACAGTCAACCCTCCCTCTGTTTGAACGGGGTCAGCATTTCTAAAAATATCCAATAGAAATTCGCTTGTTTTAAGCGCTTTTTGTTCGTTTTCTTGTGCTATCTTAGACTGATAAGAAGAAATAATAAGCCCCGATAGCAACGATATAACTAATAAGGCAGAAAGTGTAATTTTAATCTTATTTCTGTCAGTAAACTTTTTGGCCCGATAAGACCATTTCTTAGAATAAACCTTAACCGGAAACTTATTCAGGTAATTCTTGACATCCTCTATTAAAGCAGAGACTGAAACATATCGACATTCGGAGGACTCACTTAAACAAACATTAATGATAGCTAGCAATTCCTGATCAATGGATTGTGATAGTTTGACCTTGCGATCATAAGGATTATCTTCACTAGGCTTTAACGGATTTTCAGCGGAAATAATAATATGTAATAAAATTCCTAACTGAAAGATATCAGTTGCTATCGTGATGTCTCCCAATTTAAGCTGCTCAGGAGCCGCATAAAAGGGTGTAGCTTTTTGCACCTGTTTTTGCAGTCTATTGCCAATCTTTTGGGCAATCCCAAAGTCTAATAGCTTAACATGTCCTTCTTCATTAATTAAAATATTTGATGGTTTTATATCTAAATGTAGAATCAGCCTATTATGAGCATAATTAATAGCATCACATATTTTAATAAAAAGTTGAAGTCTTTCACCTGTGTTTAAAGAAGATGATTTTAGGTATTCATTAACAGGTAAGCCATCGACATATTCCATAATGATATAATGGATGCCTTCATCAGTAACCCCGCCATCTAAAATGTGAGCAATAGCAGCATGATTAAGATTGGCTAAAAATTGCTGTTCATTTCGGAAATTCTCGAAGAAATTATCTTTGACCTCATCAGCAGAGAAGCATTTAATAGCAACTTTTTGTTCAAATTGACGGTCATTTCTTTCGGCTAAAAAAACCTGTCCCATACCACCTCGGCCTATGGGTTCGATAATCTTATATTTATCAATTTTATCACCAGCTTGATAAATATCTTCCTGTTTCTCCTCTAAGCCGTCAGCTATACCTTTCTGAAGTTTATCAAAATATTGATCTGCATTTTCTGCATCTCTTAGCATCATCAGGACGGTTTGCTCCAATCGCTGATTATCATTAGCATGATTTTTTACATAAATTTCCCGCTCTGAAGCAGGCATTTTCAATGCATTTTGGAAGATATCTTCCAATTCACTCCAAGAATATCCCATTTCAAGTTAAGCCGTTTTCTTAGCTTGGATCTGACTATATATCCAGGCTTTTATTACCTGCCAATTTCTTTTAACAGTGGATGGTGATACGTCAAGTACTGTTGCTGTTTCTTCAATAGTCATATTGGCAAAAAACCTACACTCCACTATTTTCACATGCTTGCTGTCTTTCTTTTCGAGTTCATTCAATACTTCATCCAATTTCAACAATTCATCTGAACAATCATCTGATAAGTTAATCTTTTCTTCCCACTCTTCAAAGCAAATGTGTTGTGCATCCCGTCCACGTTTAATAGCATTCTTTCTTCGAGCTGCATTTAGCAAAATATGTCTCATTGCCTTTCCGGCCACGCCATAGAAATGCGCCCGACTATTCCAGCTGGCTTCTGAATTTATTATTTTCAGGTAAGCTTCGTGCACTATCGCAGTGGTATTCAAAGTCTCTATCCCGAAATACTGAAATCGAATCCTGTGGGCAATATGACGTAGTTCGCTGTAAATAACAGGAAATATCTTATTATAGGCATTGATATCCCCTTGATTTACTTGAACCAGTAACTGTGTTATCTCTCCGTGATTTACCATAATATTCGATAAATATACTAACAAAACTGTATAAATCTACTATTTTTTAAGATAAAATAAAGATTTATTAAAAAAGCTTAAGGAAACTGACTCAATATACATTTCTTTTAAATACTTTAAAAAAATGATATTTTGAAAAAATTACTTTTTAAAATCAGGTAAAAAAAAATGCAATTAAACGAGGAAGAAAAAAGTTTATTTTACTAATTCCAACCTTTTTTACATTTCTCCTGTCACTATAAAATAAATCGAAAAATATTTTTGTGATTTAAAATCATTTGAATACTTTCGAAGCTATAAAAGAATGTTTTACCTCTAAATTTTGACGCTATAGAATAAACTTTTACCAAACTAAACAAGGTGTTTTAAGATGAATAATCAAAAAACAATGCTGGACGACAGCCAATTGGTCGGTCAGTATATCAATGGTAATGAAGTAGCGTTTGAAGAATTAGTAAACCGCCACAAGTCAAGAATTTTCACTACTATCTACATGATTGTTAAAGATCATTATGTAGCTGAGGATCTAATGCAAGAAGTTTTCATTAAGGCTATACGAACTTTGAAATCTGGTCGTTATAACGAGGAAGGTAAATTTTTGCCCTGGATTTTGAGAATTGCACATAATTTAGCAATTGATAGGTTCCGGAAAAATAAAAGATACCCTACCATCGTTATGGATGATGGAAATAGTGTATTCGAAACCCTCGAATTTGCTGAAGGCAATTTTGAGGACATTCAAATGAAGAAAGATGTGCATAAATCGCTTCGCAAATTGATAGCGGAATTACCTGAAGCACAAAAGCAAGTGCTGATCATGCGCCATTATATGGACATGAGCTTTAAGGAAATTTCGGATCAAACCGGAGTGAGCATCAATACTGCATTAGGTCGAATGCGCTATGCCCTCATTAATTTGAGGAAAAAGATGCAACAATATAATATAGCCTATGACCAAAATTTTTACTCATGACGATTTAATCCGATATGTTTATTCAGAAACAGAGCCGGACGAAAATCGGCAAATCGAACTGGCCTTAAGTGAGGACATGGAACTTTTAGAACAATACCATGAACTCCTTTGGCTGAGAAAGCAAATGGACGGGGGATTGATGAACCCTTCAGAAAAAACCATCAACAGTATTTTAGAATACTCAAAAGCTGTTAATTTGCATCCTGTAAAGGAATAGCAAATGACAAGAAAAGAACGCTACGAAGCTTTTTTAGATTATTTTTCTAAAAATCAGCCACAAGCAGAGACGGAATTACATTATGAAAATCCGTACCAGCTGCTTGTGGCTGTTATTTTATCCGCCCAATGCACAGATAAAAGAGTGAATATTGTCACGCCAGCCCTTTTTGAAGCCTTTCCCACGCCAGAGCATTTAGCCAATTCTCATTTTGATGAGGTATTACCCTACATCAAAAGCATCTCCTTCATGAATAATAAAACCAAGCATTTACTGGGCATGGCTAAAATATTAGTAGAGGATTTTGATTCTGTAGTGCCGGAATCCATAGATGATTTGCAAAAAATGCCAGGCGTAGGCAGAAAAACAGCCAACGTGATTGCTTCCGTTATCTACAATCAGCCTGCCATGGCTGTGGACACCCATGTTTTTCGTGTTTCCAAAAGACTGGGCTTGGTCAATCAAAATGCGAAAACACCTCTGGAAGTTGAAAAAACTTTAATCAAACACATTCCCTCTGAATACGTGCATGTAGCCCATCATTGGTTGATTTTGCATGGTAGATATGTTTGTGTAGCGAGAAGGCCTAAATGTGAAGAATGCAAAATCACACATATTTGTAGGTATTTTGAGAAAAATAAGCCTTTGGAAAAACAACTCTAAAGATGCCTCAAAAAGCCATTTTTGAAATACTTGGTATTAGACTCTCTACTTTCCCCTATAATTCAAAATTGCTGATTCCAAATTCAGTAATACCTCCAAAAATGAGGAGTTAGATCTACTACGTTTTTTATATAATACATTAGCAAAGCCTTAGCCTAGTTCTTTCATATAAGATAATTCCCATCCATCCGCCATAATTGATCCTGAAAACAAAATCAAAGCGACTACAGAAAAATGACATACAATTTAGGTGGGAAAGTGATCATGTGAAATTTTGGAGATCTCTTTTTATACCACTAATGAAAAAAGCTGCTAAAAAATAGACATACAATTCAATATGACAACCAAAACTTCCTTCCATAAACTAGAGGTCAAATTAATCTAAAATAGATTTTCCAATCATCAATTATTAATAGCAACTCAAGACAAATCCGACCATTTAATATAAAAATATTTCATACATAATTTTTCTATATATCATTATATATTACATACTGATATCAGACATCAGAGGATATTTGTAGTGGAAAAATCAAATTTCATAAGGACTAAATATTAAGTTTATTTTTTCGATAAACAGTTTATTTTAATCGTTTTGTTTTGATTTTCAGGTCATTAAACCTAATTTCATCGATCAACTATTTAAAACTAACCCCAAATAGCCATGAGAGAAAATCACTACATTCACCAAATCTTCAGCACCGGTCACAAATTTACCGTAAAAAATCGACTATTTATTACAAGCATTTTATTGCTTTTTCTGTCGCTTTGGACTGCCGAATCCTTAGTAGCACAAGGAGCTGAAAAGCGCCCTGCCGAACCCATTATATGTCCGGCAAAAGATCAGGATATGTTTACTAGAATCAACATACCGGAATCCAGTGGAGAATTTCAACGGATTGCACAGAATAATGCCACGGCTGAATTTGAAATTACCTTTGGACCAGGAGCACAAGCTAATCCTGATGCAATGGCAGCTTTCGAATATGCACTTGACATCTGGGCTACTCAAATTGTGTCGTCAGTGCCTATCAAAATATATGCAGAGTTTGCTAATTTAGGCACTGGTGTTTTAGCGTCAGCAGGACCTGCCTACAATGTTCTAAACTTCCCAGGTGCCCCCGAGCAAAACACACTATATCCGGCTGCATTGGCCAATGCTTTAGCAGGAGAAGTATTATTTCCAGATGAAGATTTCGATCTCATTGTAAATTTAGGAAACGGAATACCTTGGTATTTTGGATTAGATGGAAATACGCCCGCGGGTCAATATGATTTCGTTACTGTCGCTTTGCACGAAGCCGGACATGGTTTAGGATTCACAACGGTTCGTTCATTTAGTGGAGGCGTTGGGTCTTTACGGTCCAACGGAAACCCAGCGGTTTACGGACTATTCATCGAAGATGGAGATGGTAATCTACTGCTGGATTTTCCAGACCCTTCCACTGAAGTAGGAGATGCTTTTACAGGAGGAGATATTTTCATGGGTGGTAATTTTGCTGTGTCTGCTTTAAATGGACAGCGACCTGAACTTTACGCACCTGCTAATTTTCAAGGTGGTTCCAGTATTGCACATTGGGATGAGGCTGCATTCCCTGCAGGAGATCTGAATTCTTTAATGACACCTCAAGTAGGATCTGCTGAATCTAACTTTGACATAGGAGATATTACAAGAGGCCTATTTAAAGATATGGGATGGCAAATAAATGAGGCTGAGGCTTCTCCTGTTGTGTCTAATATTAATTCGATCACGGAAGAACTGAATGTCAATGATTCCCTTTTTGCTACCATCACTTTAACCAATCTGGCAGACTCTGCTTTAGATATTTCTATAAGTTCTGCTCAGTCCATTCCTTTAATTAATTCTATTAACCCTTCTTCCCTAAGTATCCAAGCATCGGGAGAAGAATCATTTGAAATTAAATTTAATGCTACCAATATACAGGCTGGTATTTATAGTGATACTATTCTTATTGATGTGATCAATTCTTCGGCATTGATCAGTATCCCTGTCGAAATAAGAGTTTTAGATGGGACAGAATCACCTATTATTGAGCTTTCCCCTACCGCTTTCACTGAAGTAATAGAACAGTTTAAAGTGAGATCTGAAGAGTTAATGATTACTAATACTGGAAATGCCGATTTAACATTTAATATTTCAGTTGATGGTGACTCTTTAGATCAATTCACATCTAATGTAAAGAAAACCAAAAATGCCATTGACAAAGATGGTTTTATTTCTGCTTCTTATCCCTATACAGAGGGGAGTAGTAAAAGTGCTCTTTTAAAAACTGAAAGCAATCAGTACACCAAAATCATCACAAGCTTGTACTCTACCGACTTTGAAGATTTCACTTTAGGGGATGTTAATGGAAAAAATGGATGGGTAAGTCAATTTGAAAATAATTGGGTAATATCTGACAGCAATCCGTTTGAAGGAAATTTACATTTTAGAGGTATTTCTGATGGTCTTGGTGCTGACAGGCCAGGATCTGTATTGGCAATATCTCCTACTGTAGTTCCAGGAGACGAAGCGTTCATGGTGTATTCTTCAAGAGTAAATATTCAAGGAGAAGGTGTTACCTGGGAAATCATTCCTCAATCACCGGCTGCTGGATCAGTAGTTACCCGTCTTCGATTTAATGGGGACGGAACCATTAGTGCTTTAGTGAATCCAGATTTTGTATCTGTGGATGCAGAAATTCCGGAAGGATATTTTGATCTAAGAATTGTTGTAGACAAAGAGGATTTTACATTCTCTGTTTACTTCGATGATGAAATGGTATTTTCCGGTCAGGGATTTGCAGGAGAAATTGAGCAAGTCGTTGTTCTCTCTGCAATGGAAACAATAGGAAGTTCAATCGACATCGATAACTTTGAAATTATTGATGGTGATGCCAACAGTCCATTTATTACGGTAACTCCTCTTGAAGGAATTGTACCATTTGGTTCTTCATTAACTGCTGAAGTAAGATTTGATGCCAGATCCTTATTACCGGGCGATTACACTGCAACAATCACAATCAACAGCAATGACACTGAAAATGCTGTTGTTGAAGTGCCAGTTAGTTTGTCCGTAGTACAGCCAGCAGTTATTTCTGTAAATCCTGATCAAATCACTGCTGCAATTGATGTTGCCGTTGATGACCCAGCAACAGCCACAGAAATCTTTACTATTTCAAACAGTGGAGAAAGCACTTTAGAGTTTAGTACTGCATTAAGTGGAACAACCTTCACTCCTGCTGCAAATACCAGCTCCATTAAGATAGCTGATTTGGATATGAGCCTCTATGGCGTAGGAAACACAGCCGGATCGGAGGAAAAATCAGCAGGTATCAAAGCTAAAGTTTTGAGTACAATTTCCTCTGGATCTAGTGAAATTAATGCACTTAACAATAATACATTTTCAGATTCTATAGCTTATGATTCAGGAATCAATTTCCCTGATGACTTTGCTGGGATTCAGCAGGGCGCTTACACTAGTGCTATTAAATTTGATGTTGAATCTTCATTCAATTTAACTGCGATTCGCAATGCCTTTAGAACTGAAGCTGTTAGTGATCCAGTCGTAATTCTAGAAGTCTATCTTGGCGGAGACACTCCTAACGCAGGTGAACTATTGACTAGCCAGACTTTTGATCAATCTAGTGAAGAAGGTGTTTTTGCACTTGAAGAACTAAATGAATCACTTTCTTTCGAAGCTGGTGAGTCTTTTTGGGTGGTTCATAAATACCCTGATGGAATCGCTTTCCCTCAGGGAGTAGACGATAATATTGCACAAAGACCAGATACCTACTTCTTTAGTGGTGATGGTGGGGCAACTTTCAACCCATCAGGATTTGTATTTTTGGTAAGAGCTTTAAGCGGATCTGGTTCTGATAATTACATCAGTTTATCTCCAGCGTCAGGCATAATAGCACCGGGAGAATCTCTGGGAGTATCAGCAACTTTTGATGCAACTACCTTGGCAAATGGCTTACACGAAACAGACATACTTATCTCGAGTAATGATCCGATAAATCCTTCTGTTGCAGTAGCAACTAGTTTACAGGTTTCTGGTCAAACTGCAACAATTGAGGTTTCGGACGAATACTTATTATTTAATGATGTCTTTATTGGTCAAAATAGAGAGAGGACTTTTTCCATTACAAATGGCGGATTGGCGGAGTTAAATGTGAGCTCTATCTCTTCCGATAATGCTGATTTCTCAGTTTCACCTGCAAGTGTAAATATTAGTCCAGGTGGAGAACAGGTTGTTACTGTAAATTTTGCACCTAGTCAACTTGGTAGTATCAATGGAATAGTTAGCATTGAAACTGCAGGAATGCAAGATCCGATTGAAGTCGTGGTGAATGGAATTGGAGCTGAGCCTCCATTCGGCCAATTCGATCCTGAAGAAGTTATTGAATCCGTGGATGCAGGTACTATCATCGAAAAAACCATTAGTCTTAGAAATGATGGTAATGCTCCACTGATATACTCTTTTCCTGATCTAGCTTTAAGTTCCCTTTTAGCAAACCCTGAAGTTGCTTTTAATAATTCAGAACTGCTAACTTTTGACAATGCGGGTCTCAATGAAGAAAAAGGAATAGAAGATACAAGGGTAGGTCATGAGGTGCTTTTCAATGTAGGTACAGACAATGATTTCGGATACAGTTGGATAGATTCAGATGAAGCAAACGGCCCTGTTTATAACTTCACTGATATTACGGCTACTGGTACTGAAATCACCACCAATGTTGGGGGAGATGGTACCGCCCAAGTCCCTTTATCTTTTTCTTTTGAATTTTATGGTGAAAGTTATTCTAGTGCTTTTGTTAATGCAAATGGTTTTATAGCATTTGAGGCACCGGCTGGCTTTAATACCTATACTAATTCACAAATACCAACCGATGACAATGTCAATAACATGATTGCCGGTTTCTGGAATGACATAGAGCCACAGGAATTCAATGGATCAGTGCATTATCAGGATTTCGGAGATAAGCTAATCGTTCAATGGACAGAAGCAACTGAATATTTTGGTACAGCTAATGAATCAGTCACTTTCCAAATAGTGCTCCATGAAGACGGGAATATAGATATATATTACGAAGATGTAGAAAGTGCTTCATTTCTAAATACAACCACTGTAGGAATTGAAAACGCAGATGGTTCAGATGGAGCTCAGGTTGCATTTAATACCTCTTATATAAAAGATGAATTAGCAGTCAGGTTTATAAAGCCTACGATGTCCCTCACTCCATTCATTACAGCTGTTGACGACTTAAGTGGGGTTGTACCAGCAGGTGGTTCTAAAGATATCACAGTCACTTTGGATGCCACTGATTTGAATGACGGACGATATTTCGATCAACTAATTGCATCAACCAATGCGCCTTCAGATTCGGGAACTATCGCTTTATTTGACTTGACAGTTGTAGGTTTCCCGGAAATCAGTTTTGATTCAGACTCTTTGAATTTTGAACCTATATTCGTTGGTTTAAGCTCAGAGGCATCACTTCTAATAAGTAATGAAGGTTCAAAAGAATTGCTAATATCATCCATTTCAAATAACAATAGTGATTTCCAACTGGATGAATCTGGACCAATTAGCTTGCAACCAAATCAGTCAAGAATTGTAAACGTTACTTTTGCTCCTTCAAGTGTTGGAAGTATTACTGATGAGATTATAGTGGAAAGTAATGATGTTTTTGGAAACGAATCAGCTAGCATTTACTTATCGGGAGTTGGGATAGATCCACCTGTCATAAATCTGTCACCAGATTCTCTTTCGGTAGTAGTTTATGAAGGAGATTCCGCTACAGAGAATGTAACTATTGCCAATGCAGGCGCTGCCGATCTTTTTTACTCTTTGTCCGTTCCTTTCTTTGGAAAAGCACAAGCTGCAAACAGTGAAGTAAAGCAATATGAAAAGCTAAACTTTGAAAAGATCCTAAGCAAAGAAACAGAGGATACGAGAGTAGGTCCTGAATTCTTAAATGCAAGTGGTGGACCAGGAACTTTTGGTTATACTTGGATAGATAATAACAGTGGCGGACCAGCTTATGATTATGTTGATATAAGTGAATCAGGTCAATTAGCAAGTGTTGGTGCTGACGGGAATACTACAGTTGCCTTACCATTTGAATTCAATTTCTTCGGCAGCAATGAAAATGAAGTTACAATTGGAGCAAATGGATTCTTAACTTTCGATGCTGTAGTAGGAAGTAATTTTGTAAATGCACAAATTCCTGATGAAGCAAATCCAAATTTATTTATCGCTCCTATGTGGTCTGATTTGGAACCTCAAAATGGAGGTGGTGTATATTATGAGGCTACTGAAGATTACTTTATAGTTCAATATGATAGTGTACCTGGTTTTGGTTTTCCACCATTCTTGCCAATACCTGATCCTGTTAGTTTTCAAGTAATTCTATATCCAAATGGACAAATCAAAATGCAATATGAAAATGTCGCTTCTTCCTTGGCCACTTCTTCTACGGTAGGTTTGGAAGGACCACAAGGCCAGTCAGGTCTTCAGGTTATCTTTAACAACACATATCTTACAGATAATTTGGCCATTACATTTACTCCGCCAATACAAGGAGTTCTAGCAGCCGGAGAGAGTGCGGATATTCCAATTACTTTCTTTTCAGAAGGGCTTGATGCTGGCGAGACATACCTTGGGGATATAATAGCTAGTAGTAATGATCCAATTTCGCCAGAATTAACTGTACCGGTTTCATTAAAAGTCTTAACGCTTCCTGAGATTAGCAGCTTCACCTTAATTAATGCTGAATTGAGTGAAGAAATTGGAGAACTATTCACCGGTGAAATCATCAATTTGGATAATTATGCAAACAATGAATTTAGCGTTTTAGCTAATCCAGCTAGCATGGAAAATGTGGGCAGCGTGGTCTTTGACTTCAATGGTGAGGAAGGTTTTCAAGTTGAGAATATTGCCCCATATGCATTAGGCGGGGATTTTAATAGTGGAAGTTCTTTTTATCCTGTGGCATTTCCAATGGGAATTAATACAATAACTGCCACTCCTTATACGGGAAACAATGGTACTGGAAAAGTTGGAACAGCATTAACAGTTGAATTTGAAGTGATAGATAATCAACCAGATTTTTGCTACGGTGAATCCGTTACAGATTTTCAACCTGGCAACAGAAAAAATGGACGTACATTACCTCAGAGTAGATCAAATCCTGAAAAAGCACTTGGTCAACCACAAGAAAATGACAATTATAACTTTGTGACTTTAGGATTTGGCGGATCTATAACGATCGAATTAGGTTGTGAAGTTATGGATCATGAAGGCAATGATTTGCTAATTGTGGAAACTTCATTCAGAGATTCAGATCGATCTTGTGGCCAGTATCCTGAAAAAGCTAAGGTAGAAGCATCACTGGACGGTGAAAATTGGGTAACAATTGCAGAAGAAATTTGCAGAGATGGAGAAGTAGATTTAGCGAATGGAGGTTTAACCACCGCTAAATACATCAGAATCAATGATATAAGTAATCCTGATGATTTCCAAGGTGGAAATGCTGATGGATATGACTTAGATGGTATTATGATAATTAATAATCTAGGTGATCAACAGGATGAGGAACTGATTAGTGAAATTACTAAGCAGGAGAACCTTATAGCTAATGAAGAAGATATTGAGGTTAGAGCATTCCCTAACCCAGTTACAGACTTCATCAATATCAGCTTAAAAGGTGAAGGAAATGAATTTCATACCAGACTCTATAATATAAAAGGCGAACTAATGAATCATTCTACTTTCTCGTTGCGAGATGGAGAAGAAAAAGGTAGATTAGATTTAAGAAAGTATCCTCAGGGTCTTTATCAATTGAGAGTAACTAATCAAACGGGAGGTATTGTATCACAATCCAGAATTCTAAAATGGTAAGGAACATAATGTAACTCCGTTCAAAAGGCAACAAGTAAATTTGTTGCCTTTTTTTGTGACTAACAATCTATTATTTTTCATTTTAACTTTTTTTCATTATAAAGCTTTAAAAACAGTATTTGTATTTGAAAGTAAGTTTAAATGCTAATCCGCTCTGTCTGGGTCCACTGGCCTTTGCGATTATCCATATTGATAATCTGTAATTCTGGTTTCCTGAAATCGGTTGGGATGTTCTTTCCGTAGCATTATGGATGATTATTTGATAGATATTTAAGTAATCACCTAAACTATAAATCTAATGAAATTCCACCCCCAATATTGAATGGTGAATATGGAATACCCCTTGACTGATTATCCAAGTTTTTCATGAACAGACCTCCTACTTTTACATTAAATTTAAAATTTTTCAAGCCGAATTTCAGCACAGCAGTTGGCTCTATCAACATATAATTATCTCTAATAATCTGTTCGGTGAGCCGGACATAGTTGCCTCTGTTCTCAAAGCCACCATAAGAAAAACTTGATTGCATAAAACCTCCCTTGAGTCCAAAACCACCTTCAAGATGTTCTCCAAGTCCACCAATGTTTAGCTGTGTAAAAAGCTTTTGGTAATTCCCCTTAAAACGTTCATCAAACTGTGGTGCAGCATTTTGAGTATACCCATGACCATAACCAGCACCTCCATAAATCTCAAATAGCAAATTATGCCTTATATTTCGGTAATAACCTACTGCCATTTGTCCATAGTCATGCCTTCCACTGGTCAAAGTTGCTACATTACCCCCAAGCTGAACCGCCAACTCATCTGTTATCCCATACGCTACGTTTCCACTAACACTGCCTTTAACCAAGGAAACACTCCCATCTACTCTCAAATCATTCTTTTCTTCAATCAGCGGTATATCTAATAGTTGAGGTTGAATAGAAACACAACTGAGCATTAGAAAAGAGCTTAGCATGATATAAAGGTAAGACAGATTGTTTATTTTCATCTTGTGCTATATAAGTCCATAATTGTTTATTCAAAAAATCATAGATAGAGATATGACTAACTACAGTAATAGATTTCTTAGCCAATTGACACAACCCGGAAGTAAAGAGTTGGAATATTAAGCTTTTTTAAGAGCTGTGGTATTTTGATCTGAATAAGTAATCTATTTATATTCAAGCTAAAAGCAATTTCTTTTATCGCTCAAATAATTTCTTCTTGCTATATTTTTCATAATTTCGGCATTGAACAAAATACCTTTGAAAGTTAAATTTCAATATATCGCATTGGCATTAGGCCCAATTTTTTTCCTTATTATTCAATGGGCCAACCCCCAATTCTGGTTTCCTGAAATTGGATGGGATGTATTTTCCATTGCCCTATGGATGATTATCTGGTGGGTATTTGAAGCAATACCTATTTTTGCCACTGCTTTACTGCCGATGATTTTATTTCCAACAACTGGTGTATTTAATCTGATAGAAGCTACATCTCCCTATGCAAGCCCCATTATTTTCCTTTTTATGGGCGGATTTATGTTAGCCTTGGCCATGGAAAAACATCAGCTTCACCGAAGGATTGCATTGAATCTAATCCGATTGACTGGTACAAATGCTAATGGCATTATTTTAGGTTTTATGTTGGCTACTGCGGTTTTAAGCATGTGGATCAGCAATACTGCCACTGCCGTTATGATGCTACCCATTGCTTTATCAGTGGTAAAATTATTGGAATTCACAGAAAATCAGTTTTCTGGTTTTAACAGATTTAAAACGGCCTTATTTTTAAGCATTGCCTATGCTGCTAATGTTGGGGGCATGGCTACTATCATTGGAACCCCTCCCAATGTTGTTTTAGTTGGCCTGGTCAAAAGCATATTGAACAAAGAAATTGGCTTTGCTAGCTGGCTTATTATCGGAATTCCATCTGTAGCGGTTATGCTTTTTCTAATTTACCAGATGCTGACCAAAGTGCTATTTCGACACGGCATCACGAAAATTGAAAAAGCAGAATTATTTATTGAAAAGGAATTAAAGAAATTGGGGCACTGGAGTACGGAAGAAAAATGGGTAGCTGTCATTTTTGGTATCACTGCTTTTTGTTGGATTTTTAAATCACAAATCAATTCATTATTAGGAGTTGATATATTAAACGACACAGTCACAGCGATGTCCGGTGGAATGGCCACTTTTTTAGTGCCACTTAATAAATCTGGCAAAATGCTAATGAATTGGGAAGACATGAAAAACCTTCCTTGGGGCATCTTAATCTTGTTTGGAGGTGGAATGGTATTGGCAAAAGCCATGGAAGAAGCTGGATTTGTGGATATGATAGGTGAAGCCATTAGCCAATATCAAAATATACCGCTTTGGATATTGGTGTTGATATTGACTGCATTGGCTCTATTCTTAACTGAAATCATGAGTAATGTGGCTTTAACAACTATCGCAATTCCAATGGTATTAAGTATTGCTACAGGATTGAAGGTGGAACCACTTTTATTGGCAATACCGGTAGCGATGGCTACAAGTTGTGCTTTTATGATGCCTATTAGCACTCCTCCTAATGCAATTGTATTTTCCAGTGGTTATATCAACATAAAGCAAATGGTTAGAGCAGGTATCCTATTGAATATTATAGCAGTAATTGTATTAACTATTGCTGGATACTTTCTGGCTCCCTTTGTTGGGAACTAACGTCTAAGAAAAAACTTATCCCTTACCTATTAAAGCTCTAATTTCCTTTACTAATTCTTGTTCTATTTTTAGTATTTCAGGCTTCTTAAACAAGAGAAAAGCATTTTTCAGTTTTTTGAAATGGTACTCAGTTTCATACATTACTATAGACACCAGTGGGAATGTAAAAACTATAATCCCCGCTAAAATCCAATCCAAACTAAAGACCAATATCAGGAACATTATACAATAATAGATTGGGTAAAGAAATAAAGAAATGCCACATCTCAAAGAGATGTGCCAGGTCACATCCTTAACTCCAGCAATAACCTTCTTCTCAATAATAAATTCAGGAATAAAATTAATGACTTTGGCTATCACCCAAAAAGGCAATCCAAACAAAAGACCAATAGATTTGAAAAACAAGCCCAATAAATTCGTTTTTTTTGCTAGGAAGTCTTTGGTAAGGTGATGACTTTGAATATTCTCAAAATAATCCTGAATTTTCCCCTTTAGTAATTCTAAATTGGATGGATCTTTCCGAAGCTGTTCCCCTACCTTATTAACCAGCTCATTTTCTGCATGAACAATAGATTTTTTATTCTCCGCCCACTGCATAGCATAAGGCTTCAGCAGAGCTCTGACTTGCTCCATAAATTCATATTCATCATGCCATTTGATATCGACCATTTCTGCCGAAATATCTTCTCTAATTTTATCGGTAAACTGTTTATGCGCAATAATAGCATTTTCATTGTAGACCTCCTTAAAATCCTTTACTTGAAAGGGCTCCCCAAAATGGACATGTAAATCGTACCACCTTTGGGGGTGGCTTTCGTAGTGCAGGCCAAATGGAGCTACATTCAATCCAAGTTCAAAATTGTTTTCATCCTCAGCCTCAAATGCAATTCTGGCAGGCCCCTTCTGCATTGGCCTCAAAAACCTTTTTATAGCATGGTTTCCTTCCGGGAAAATCAATAAAGTTTTGCCCCTCTTAAATAAGTCAAAGCACTTTTTAAATATTTCATTGTTTTGGGCCACACTGCCCATATTGTCCTTTTTTCTGTAGATTGGGATCAAATGTATGATGTCAAGCGCAATTGCTGCCCATTTAGATTTGAATATATCTGCACGGACAAGGATGTTGGGGCTTATATTTTTTGCTATTTTTACCAAAACCAAACCATCCATGAAAGTATTTTGATGATTACTTACAAATAAAGTTGGTTTGCAATTTTTAATTCGGTCATAACCTGTCACTATGATATTACGATAACTAAAAGACATACTCGCATTTAGAAAAACACGGAGCAAAGAGTAAATGAGGGACTTTATAATTTTATACATTAGGGACATTAAATCTTAAAGTCACAAATATAATAATTTTAGGGAGTGTTCAATATGTGAAAAAAACTGTTCAAAGTCGAACACCTACCAAGCTTTAAACTACCCATATAAGTGGTAAACGCTATTTTTACACATTGGCATTTATTTTGAGCTCTGAAATAAAAAAAGAACAAATGGAAAAGAATTTAGAAAGAACGAGAGAAAGGGTATTCGCAGGAGTTTGCGGAGGAATTGCAAAATATTTCGGTTGGGATGCCGGTAAAGTGCGTTTGCTTTATGTATTAATATCAATACTAAGTGCTGCTTTCCCTGGGATATTGGTCTATGTAATTTTATGGTTCGTGATGCCAGAGGAAAAACTAAGCTGGAAACGATAATAGCATTTACTCCTCAGAGAAATCAATTATATAAATTTTTTCCTTGCCATTAAACTTTTTCGCTCTAATAAGAACAAGATAAGTGCCTTCGGAATGTACGTAATTTCCGATGGCATATTTCAAACCTTCATTAGAACTACCTTGATGGGCATATTCAAAACTAATGGGTTCGTGCTTTTTGAAAAACTCTTTTAAATAAATTTCTGCATGGACATTACTGAAGTTTCCTTCCTCTCCATTAATATTTAGCTGAATATTATCATGGAAATGCTGGGACAGTTCTTTAGAACTTCCAGCTTTGAGTGCAGAGCGAACATCCCCAAATAAAGACTGATTTTGTGCATGAGCGTCACTAAAACTGAAACTTGACAGCAATAGGAAAAAGAATATTTTTACTACGATTCCCTTCATTAGGATTTAGATTCAATTAAAGAATGTGAATAAGCCAAAATTGTGCCACAGATAATCAATTTAAAACTTATTTAACTAAACTTAAAGCATGAAAAATAATATTAATCCAAAATAGCACAATGGAATTGAGTATGCAAAAAGCATGCTTTAATTTTCAATCTTTTTTGAGCTTTATTTACTTCTAATATCCAACATTTTACCTAATAGAATTCCTTTGTTTTCTTTGAATGACATTTCCTCATCACTTACTTTCTTAACTCCTTCAATTGTGAAAAACGCCTTTGGATTATACTCTTTAACTTTTGGGATTAATTCTTTCAGTGTATTCCTTTTTACTACTGTAAAAATAATGTTTACCTTACCGTCATTACCGGTAGCATCAATATTAGAATATCTGTGATTTTTTCTTTCCAAATACTCAATTAATTCATTGGCCGGTAATGCTGTAATAACCCTAACAACCACTCTGCCAATAGCCATTTTTTCCTCTAAGATGATTCCAACGTAAGTCCCAAATGCATAGCCGGTTGCATATGAAATATAACTAACGGGATTATCTATGTGCTGAAAGATTTGACCGATTGCCAATAACCAAATTAAGGATTCAAAAAAACCGAGGAGCGGAGCAAGTCCTTTTTTGCCTTGCATCACCAAAATAACTCTAATAGTTCCGATGGAAACATCTGCTACCCGTGCCATGAAAATCAATAATGGCAGTATGACAAAGGCAAAAATATTGCTGGAAAAGCCCAATTCTAGAAAAAACTCTTGCATAAAAAAATATTTTTGAAGGAAAACTTAAATATCTGAAAATAAATTTAGTTTGGGAAATGTATTTGGCATATCGTCAACAAACAGATTTGTATCCTCCTGACAGAAATTTCCTACCCACAAAAACCCCAGGACGGACAATATTCTGCATCAATTTGACTATCAGGATTCTCAAAATAAATCTTCTAATTACCCAAATAAATAACTAACAACTTCACCTAGCTGACTGAAGGTTTTAATATCAATTTTATATCTTGACACATCTACTCCCTTCATACTAAATTTAGAAACTAATATTTCGTTAAAACCCAGTTTTTCTGCCTCTGCTATTCTGTTCTCAACCCTATTAACAGCCCTAATTTCCCCACTCAAGCCCACTTCAGCCGCGACACATGTTTTTGAAGACAAAGGAATTTCTTCCAGGGATGAAATGATGGCAACGCAAACAGCAAGATCAATGGCAGGATCTTCAACTCTTAGCCCGCCAGCTATATTCAGAAATACATCCTGAATGCCAAGTCGAAAACCACCTCTTTTCTCTAAAACAGCCAAAAGCATATTTAATCTCTTACTGTCATAGCCAGTTGCTGAACGCTGAGGAGTACCATAAGTAGCAGGGCTAACCAAAGCTTGAATTTCAATCAAAAGCGGGCGGTTTCCTTCCACTGTAGCACCAATGGCTGTCCCACTGCTATCTTTATCTTTTTGAGAAATCAATATTTCGGAAGGATTACTGACTTGTCGCAAGCCGTTCTGCATCATTTCATAAATTCCCAATTCATTGGTAGAACCAAATCGATTCTTAGTGGTTCGTAAAATCCGATAGGTCAAATGCCGATCTCCTTCAAATTGAAGTACAGCATCTACCATATGTTCTAATACTTTAGGCCCTGCAATTGCACCATCTTTTGTGATATGGCCTATTAAAAAAACTGGGATTTTATTTTCTTTAGCAAAGCGCATCAATTCTGCAGTACATTCTTTGACCTGACCTACGCTTCCAGCTGCCGATTCTATTTTTGGTGAATGTAAAGTTTGAATCGAATCGATAACCAACAAATCAGGTCCTAAGGCCTCTACTTCTCTGAAAATATCAGCGGTATGAGTTTCAGTTAAAATATAGCAGTTTTTGGAATCATGCTCCATTCTGTCAGCACGCATTTTAATTTGCTGTGCACTTTCTTCACCGCTCACATACAGTATTTTGAGATTGGAAAGCTGTAAAGCAATTTGCAACATCAGAGTCGATTTACCAATTCCTGGCTCACCACCAATTAACACCAAAGAACCTGGCACAATTCCACCTCCTAAAACCCTACTTAATTCCCTATCCTGTACTTTAATTCGGGCTTCTTTAGTACTTTCTACTTCTTGAATAGAAATAGGTTTATTGGCAATTTTTTTAGCTGATTGGTATCCGCTAGATGATTTTTCTTTTGTGACAACCTCTTCCACAAAAGTATTCCATTGCCCACATGAAGGGCATTTCCCAGCCCACTTTGGTGATTCGTGACCACATTCTTGACAGAAAAATGCTGATTTAACTTTCGCCATTTAGCTACTTCAATAGATTTAAAAACAATTACACAAATCTAGCCGATTTAATAAGGGGGAATAGCCTATATTCAAAAAAATAATTTCTTCAGAAAATAATAGCAAATCATAAAAGTCCTAACTGTTGTTGCAGAATATCAATTAGAGCTAAAAACTTTCGGATTCTTGTCTTATGCTGTATAGCCAATTATGCCAAAATTCCTTCAATATCCTCTTTGCTCAAACTTTTCATAAAGCTTTCCTCTGTGCTGATCAAATCTCGAGCTAGGGTCAATTTTTTCTGTTGAAGAGCTAATATTTTCTCTTCTACAGAGTTTTTGGTAATGAATTTATAAGTAAAAACCTGCTGTTTTTGACCAATTCTATGGGCTCGGTCAACAGCTTGTTGCTCAATAGCAGGATTCCACCACGGGTCTAGCAAGAATACATAGTCCGCAGCCGTCAGGTTTAGACCTAGTCCACCCGCTTTGAGGGAAATCAAAAAGACTGAAATTTCTTCGTTTTCCTGAAATAATTTCACCTGCTTTTGTCGGTCTTTGGTGGTTCCATCTAAATAAGCATATTTTATATGACTACGCTCCATATACTCTTTAAAGAGGCTTAAGTGCTTAACAAATTGACTAAACACTAAAATTTTATGACCTTTTGAAATTATGGAATTTAACATATGCGTCACATCTTCCATTTTTCCTGAATCACCCTGGTATTCTTGATCCGTCATTTTAGGGTGATTAGCAATTTGGCGTAATTGGGTCAATCCTTGCAATAAAATCATTTGTGAACTTCTGACCCCATTCTTTTCAATTTCGTCCAAAATCATATCTCGGAAGTAGTTTTTCACTTCTTCATATTTTTCCTCTTGCATGGTGGTCATACCCGAGTAATGCACATTTTCAATTTTATCAGGCAATTCTGTAGCCACTTGCGATTTATGTCTTCTCAGGATGAAAGGTTTAATCAAGGTCGCTAGTTTTTGAGACTTTTGTTCATCTCGCTTCTTTTCAATAGGCGTCACGAACTCATCTTTAAAGAATTTTTTATTGCCCAATAAGCCAGGATTTACAAATGACATTTGCGACCATAAGTCCATGGTACTATTCTCAACTGGTGTACCCGTCAACACTAGTTTTCTTCGAGATTTTAATTTTCTAACTGCCTTGGCAATATGCGATTCAGGATTTTTAATGGCCTGGGATTCATCGAGAATAATATAATTAAATAAAAACTCCGATAAAATGTCAACATCCAGCCTAGTGATACCATAGGAGGTTAAAACCAAATCATAATCCTCAAATTGCTTGCTATCTTTTATTCGGTTTGTACCTGTATAAACAAATATTTTAAGTTCTGGAGTAAATTTTTCAGCTTCAGATTGCCAATTATAAATAAGAGAAGTTGGCATAATAAGCAAATTAGCAGCAGTTCTACCGCTTTCATTCTCGGATTGCAACATTGCCAAAGTCTGAACTGTTTTACCTAAGCCCATATCATCAGCCAAACAACCGCCAAAATTATATTGATTGAGGAATTGCAACCAATTAAAGCCTTCTTTTTGATACGGTCTTAACTCTCCTGAAAAATCGGATGGCATAGGATGATCATCTATTTGAGTAAAGTCTTTCAGTTTTGCAAGCTTCCTGTCCATTTGCACTTTTGCAAGGTTGCTATTTTCCATTTCGCTTACAAGTGAAATATGATGCTTCCTCATTTTCATTGCATCCTCTTCTCCATTTTCCATAAAGCTGAAAAGCTCAGAATAATCTTCAAACCAATGGGAAGGAATTACAGCTGTTTGATTATTCGGTAGCTTAAATTCCAATTGATTATTCAAAATATGTTTCCTCAGCTCTTTAAAAGGGACTTCATAATCACCAAACATGACCACTGCATTGATATCAAACCAGTCTATACCTTCAGAAATATCAATTTCGATGGTTGATTTACCAACAAAGTAGTTCTTATCACTTACATGCTTATCTTGAAGAATCTCAATCTCATTTTCCTTTAGCCAATCGACATTCTTTGATATCCAACTAAAAGTTTTGGTTTTCGGAGCTGTTATTTTCCCTTTTAATATGTCCAATCCTCTTTCAATCATTGCATCTCGAAGACTCTTTTCTTTCAGAAGATTTCTAACCAACCTTTTAAAAACAAATTGACCCTCTTCTTTTTCAACTTTCACGGAAACCCCTTCTCCTTTACCAAGAGGAAAAATGTGCTCACCGTATTGAAACTTTAATTCCAATAACAACTTACTTTCACCTTCCGTGTCCTTATTTCCATTACTAAATAGATCCAAGTTTTTGCCTGATGTTGAAACCAATTCTGAAATCTTCAATTTAGGCAGTGGCTCTTCTCTATATGTCTTTATTTTAAAGCCTCTGGCAAAGACATCAAAAGATGCAACAAGTGGAGCTACAAATTTTTTAAAATAGGTTTCTTCTACTTTTTCAGGAATCGCAATGAATTTTTTATTAAGGAATGGCTTAATTTTCTTACCCTCTGGGTTTTTCTCGAAAGAGTACAACTTTTGATCTACCACTAACCAAGCGGGTTTATTACAAATGAGATATGCCCCTTTATATTGAAATTCTAATTTTTCTCCATTATGCTTAATGGTAGGAAAATAGTGAGTATTATCTTCATTTTTAACAAAATGAAAAAGGATAGTTGCCTTCTCGTCCATAACTTCAATTTGACGCCAAGCAGGTTCCCCATCATTTCCCATTTCAAAAAGCAATTTACCCGTGATTCGGCTGAGAATTTCGGAACGCCTTTTCTCCATATAGCGCTCAATCTCATCTTTAACCAAATCACTGCCCCCGTCATCATTATAATACTTATCAAAGAATTCGGCCGGCTTCATTTTCTTTTTAGCAAACTTCCTGACCACAACATCTTGTTGCATTTCATCCATCAACTCAATTAACTCATAATCCACATCATCCATCCCCTTTCCAAATTCACTAGCATTTTTGGAAGATATATTTTGGTGGGAAAAAGTAAGATCACCCCTGCTGTTTTTTTGCACTACAAAGGATTCGAAAGTATAGCCCAAATATTCATGTTCGAATAATGAATATATAAGTTGAAATGGTTGAGTGGTATAGACCTTCATGAATTAAAACTTGTCAATCAAATAGCTATTCTCAATTTTTTGAAAAAATCAGATTTGAAATTTAATAAAATAGGATGGAACTCTTGGTACTTTTTTGAATAATTTGCTACAAACGCTGTATTTCTACCGATTTTGCAGCAATTTGAGCTGGTTTGAAAGAAGCTAAAATCGTAATAAGCGCTATACTAAGCATCGTAAAGATAAAGTCAGTGGCTATCATCTTTACTGGATATGCTTCCTGAACTGCTGAGGCCATGTTCATCGATATCAAGCCATATTCTTGTTGCAAAAAGCATATTACAAAGCCTATCAGCCCTCCTGTTATGGCTCCAGAAAGGGAAATAATCGCTCCCTCTTTTAAGAAAATATTTCGAATGGTCTTAATTGGTATCCCCATAGCAAACAAAATACTTATATCTCTTTTTTTATCTAAAGCCAACATTGTCAAGGCGAAAAAGATATTAAAAGAAGCCACCGCTAGAATGAATGTAAAAGTGATATAAATAAATAATTTCTCGATTTTTATAGCCTTCAGTAAGGAAGCATGTTGCTCATCAGAATTTAAAACTTCGAATTCAACACCTAGCGTCTTTTGAAGGCTTTTCTGAATCTCAATAACCGAAGCTCCTTCTTCTAAATTGATTTCTAAAGAAGTACATTGATTCCCTTTACCAATCAATTTTCTTGCGAAACGAATAGGGACAAAAATGTACTTTTCATCATATTGTTTTTCGATTGCAAAAACTCCAGCAGGCATCAAAATTCCGGAATTATACATACTCGAAGGATTTGTTCTTCCAGGACTGATGTCCTTAGGATAATAGAACTGTAAAGCCAGAAAATCATTACGAGAATTTATTGATAAATCATAACGTATTCCTTGTCCAACAACAGCAAAATTCTGTTCTTTTTCTGTCAGTTTTAACTGACCTTCTGTAATGTGAGTCTTAAGTTCGCTATTTTTCACAAATTCAGGACTAACTCCTTTCATCCGTACCACTGATTCACCATCATTATATCGAACTAAAGCATTATCTTCCACTACTTGCACGATAGTGGCAATACCTTCATTGGTGTTGATCTTATTTTGTAATTCTTCATCGTATTCGAAAAATTTACCCTCAGTCAAACCAATTTTCAAATCGGCATCGAAAGAACTGTAGAGTGAACGAATCAAGTCTTCGAGCCCATTGAAAACGGATAGCACGATTACCAATGCCGCAGTTCCAATTGCTACACCAACCATGGCAATAATGGACAGGACATTAATAAACCCTTTTTTCTTTTTCGAAAGGAAATATCTTCTCGCTATGAAAAATGATAGATTCTTCAAGATTCGCTTGGGGATTAATTAATCTCTATTTTCATCATCGTCTTCATCCTCCTCTTCAGGAGGGATATCCAATTTTGAAAGGATGTCATCGATTCGGTTCGCATTCTCCAAGGTTTCATCCATAAAGAAAGCCAGTTCAGGAATTATCCTTACTTGTTTCCCTATTCTATTTCCCAAATGTTTTCTAATCTCGCTTTTTCTTTCCTGGATCCTTTCCAAGGTTTCGTTTGGCTTATCAGAAAGCATAAGACTTAGATAGACTTTAGCAAAACTCAAATCAGGAGAAACTTCAACATCAGTAATGGTAATAAATGCCTTTCCAAAGGAATTAGCCATTTGTTTTTGGAAAATTTCACTCAAATCTTTTTGTAATAAACTGGAATACTTTTTTTGTCTTGAACCTGCCGCCATATTTATCTCTAATTTCTTTACAAATATGCATGATATTTTATACAATTTGTGCTTTATCCTCTAATTTAGCAACCGAATCATAAACAAACCCAAAGACTATTGCTAGGTTTTTTCCGAATAAACGACCCTTATCGATTGCTGATACTTTTTTTGGCGGTATTGTTTTTCCGATTACCGTATATAATCGGGTCAGAGCCGTTAGTGTATGAAGTAGATTGGCTTTTAGTTGGAGAGGTTTTAAACAGTGGAAAAGTCCTTTACAAAGACTTGATAAGCCCTATTTCACCCTTGTCCGCATGGACTTATATGGTAGTAGATTTCGTTTTTGGAAAATCTATACTAGTTTTGCACATTTTGTCTGTTTTGTTAGTAACCTACCAATTTTCACTTTTCAACAATATTATGTTGAGGAATAAGGCTTACAATGAAAATTCATATATCCCTGCATTGATTTATGCTTTAATCCTGTTCACTTTTTATGATTTTTTCACCCTATCACCAGCATTAATAAGTCTTACATTTATATTATTAGTATTGGATAATATCTATTTAAGGATTGAAAATAAATTACAAGATGCTACTATTCTCAAAACAGGAATTTTCATGGGTTTGGCGGTTCTATTTTATTTACCGTCAATCTTCTTTTTGTTAGCGACAATCCTGTCTTTTGCATTATTGACCAGTTTGGTTTTAAGAAGATATCTATTGTTCCTTTACGGCTTTACATTTCCAATAGCCCTAGTTTTAATTTATTTCTATTGGCAAGATGGACTTGAAGCTCTTATTTCTCAATGGATTGAATTTAATTTGTTCAATTCAGTACAGCCAGTAATTGATTTAAGATCGATCCTTTTAATTGTTATAATTCCAACCCTTGTTTTTTTAGTAGCTCTCTACAAAACTTTTAGTGCGAAACGCTTTACCAATTATCAAGTACGGGTTCAACAAGTAATGTTTATAATGTTTTTGGCAGCTTTTGGAAGCTGGTGGATTTCAGAGAAACAAGCACCATATGAACTGTTGGCTTTTGTACCCTCCGTTGCCTTTTTCATCATTCATTTAATCTTTCAATTTAGAAATAAGATGAGAGCGGAATTATTCACTTTAATCTTCAGCATTGCTCTGATCGCGCTGAACTACACAATGTTCTATCAATATTCTGCTTTACATTTTTTAGGAGATTTCAACGCATTAAAAAGTAGTAAATCAATACATCATGAGCTAGTAAAAGATAAATCTGTCATGATTCTGGGAGGCTCAACAGATATTTACAAATCTGTTAACCGCATAGCCACTGATTATTATGACCCTACTCTCAGTGAAATAATCCTTATGGAAATGAGTGAAAAAGAGCAATCAATGGCTCTCTACAAAGATATTCAAAAAAATCAACCGGAGATTATTTTAGATTTCACGGGAATCTTTAACCATCATTATGACAAACTTGTCTTCAAAAACATGAAATACAAGCAGTTAAGCAAAGAATCATATGTAAGAAATTAGACTTTTTCAGAAATATTTTACAGCAAAAAAGTCATACTATTAAAATAAAGGATGTTTGGACATATAATTTGCATTAAAATCAGATGTGATGTTGTTTTAGATTCTGATTTTACTCATATTTGAATTTGAAATATGGGAGAACTTTTATTATATATTGGAATTATATTAATTTCCACCTGGGCAGTTTGGAAAGGAGGAAGTCTCCTTGAAGAATCTTCTGAAAAACTATCCGACTATTATCACTTACCCCCTTTGATTCAAGGTACCATAATCACAGCTGTTGGCTCTAGCTTTCCTGAATTAGCAGCAACAGTTTTATCTACCTTACTCCACGGTAAGTTTGATCTGGGAGTATCAGCAATAGTTGGATCAGCCATATTTAATATTTTGGTTATACCTGGTATTTCTGCGGTTCTGGTTAAAAGAATGCCCGCAGATTTAAGCTTAATATATAAAGACACTCAATATTACATTATTTCAGTTTTTGTACTGTTCATTACCTTCGCATTAGCATATATCTATTTCCCAATTTCAGTTAATCCTGGGAATATGGAAGGTACCATGACAAGATGGATAGCTATTATTCCAATCGTTTTTTACGGTCTATATCTATTTATACAAGGAATGGAAACCCGTGATTATAGAAGAGACCACGGGAAAAGAGCAGTATTAGGTATTGATAAAGAGAGCGTAAACATTAGAAAGGACTGGATTAAGTTAATTATCAGTCTTGTTTTGATCGTTGCCAGTGTGGAAGGCTTGGTTAGTGGAGCTATATTTTTAGGTGAGTTTTTCAATACGCCTGATTTTATTTGGGGCATAACAATAGTTGCTGGCGCTACAAGTATTCCTGATGCGGTAGTTAGTATTAAAATTGCTAGAAAATTTAAAGGCTCCATTAGTTTAGGAAATGTTCTAGGTAGTAATATTTTTGATTTATTAGTAGCTGTTCCTGTTGGGGTATTGATAGCAGGAACCGCGGTTGTCAACTTCACGGTTGCTGCTCCTTTAATGTTATTTTTAGCGCTCATTACTATTATTATGTTCATATTCTTGAGAACTAATCTAGCATTAGTTAGATGGGAAGGCATTGTATTATTAGTACTATATGTCTTTTTTGTTGCCTGGATGATTTTGGAGACTTTAGGAATAACCTCCATAGTCATAAAATAGAAAAGCCTGTCATTCTTCCGAAAAACAGGCATCTACTACTATACAACCTAATGATTTATTTTTTGTCTAGCTCAGCGAAATATTGATGGAATAAAGCAACAGTTTCAATCCCTTTTAAATAATTCTCAACACCAAAACTTTCATTTGGTGAATGTATTGCGTCTGAATTAAGACCAAACCCCATCAAAATACTATCAAGACCCAAAATATCTTTAAACAAGGAGACAATTGGAATACTTCCTCCCTCTCGCGTAGGAATTGGTTTTTTGCCCCATACTTTTTCAAATGCTCTTTCAGCGGCTTTATAAGAATCCGTATCCGTTGGCGTAACGTAAGGCATTCCACCGTGATGAGGAGTAACTTTCACTTTTACGCTTTCAGGAGCAATACTTTCAAAGTGTTTCTGAAAAAGTGCTGTTATTTCATGATGATTTTGATTAGGCACTAATCGCATCGATATTTTAGCACTTGCCTTTGAAGGTAATACAGTTTTGGCTCCTTCACCTATATATCCTCCCCAAATACCGTTGACGTCCAAGGTGGGTCTAATACCCATTCTTTCTAGCGTATTGTAAGAAGCTTCACCTTCAACATCATCAATATCTAAATCCTTTTTGAATTCATTCAGATTGAAAGGCGCTAGATTCATTTTATCTCTTTCTTCCTGTGTCAATTCTACCACCTTATCATAGAAACCAGGAACTGTTACTTTCCTATTTTCATCTTGAAGTGAAGTAATCATGCGGGTCAATACATTTATTGGATTAGCAACAGCACCTCCGTAAACTCCTGAATGTAAATCTCTATTGGGTCCAGTGACTTCAACTTCAAGATAACTTATGCCTTTTAGACTTATTGCCATGGAAGGGTGTTCGTTGGCAATCATGGAAGTATCCGATATCACGATTACATCCGCCTTTAGTTTTTCTTTATTCTCCGCTATGAATATTTCAAGATTTTCCGAACCAACCTCTTCTTCACCTTCAATCATAAATTTAACATTGCAAGGAACTCCCCCTTTGCGCATCATCATCTCAAAGGCTTTAACATGAATATACATTTGACCTTTGTCATCGGCAGATCCCCTGGCTACAATTTTCCCGTTTTTGATAACAGGGTTAAAGGGCTCAGAATCCCAGAGCTCATACGGATCCGCAGGCTGAACATCATAATGACCATAAACCAAAACAGTTGGCAACTTAGGATCAATTATTTTATCGGCATAAACAATCGGATGACCAGCAGTTGCACAAACTTCTACATTTTCAGCACCAGCCTCCTCAAATTTAGTTTTCATGAATTCAGCAGCTTTTTTCACGTCTCCACTGAATTTAGGGTCCGCACTGACGCTTGGAATTCTTAGTAAATCGAAAAGCTCATCCAAAAATCTTTGCTTGTTTTCGCTTAAATATTGTCCTGTTTCTTCTTTAGTTATCATCTATTAAATATTATAAGTTTGGTGTGAATTAAATTAAAAACCATCGTCATCATCATCAGCAGCCGGATTATCTTGAGTTGGAACTGGAGTATTTACAGGCGCTGCAGTAGCTGTTGCTTCGCTAGCCATTTCAAGGTAATATGGTGCGTCTATATCAAAATATCTCTTTCGATAATCCTCCACGAAGTTAGTGACTTCCAATTTATCGCCAGTTAGAAATACAAATTCACCGAATTTGGCTTTATCTGCTTTAGATTTTTTTTCAATAAGCTCATTTGCTTCACTGTTAGAGGAGAAAAATATTAATCTATCTTGCTCAAAATGGAAGAAATACCAACAAGAAGGAGAAACCTGCAGGAATAATTTAATGGCAGATCCCATTTCCAATTTCCGAATTTCTATAAATCCATCAATATTTGCATTAACATCCTGTGCCCCGGTATTTGATAGACCAATTTTCCCTACACTGTGCCAAGAATGCTCTTCATCCGACCATTTCATGTCAATATTATTCAAAACAATAGTTTTGGTTAGATCAGAAGATAAAGCATGTAAGGGAATGTATTCATTAAAAATATTCTCTTCATAACGCTTAGCCGCAGAATTCCCAGCTATTTCAGCAAGTTTGGGAAGTAAGCGATCTAAATCTTTTGTTGATTCTGGCAATCCTAGCCTTTGAACTACCTCAACCATATCTGTTCCAACAATTGGGGTAAAAGCATTTGGCAAATCAAATTCAATAGTCATCATCAAATTGAAAATAAATTCTTGACTTAACAAGTCGCCTGATCCAGAACCCGCAGATTTAAATGCAGCTTCTTTCCTGCTTTCAATAAATTGAAATGGCCCTTCAAACTCTAATTTCTGCTCTTTTTCGTTATAGGCAAAATATTTACCTGCGTAGGACGTACCGGCTTTTCTTGCTTTACTTTCAATGATGAATTGGGTTGTAGATGCATTATAAGTTAGTAAACCACTTGGCTTGAAGAAATCAACATCAGTAAAATCCCTCTTTTCGTTGATAAAAGTGGCATATAGCTGATTATCAATGTTATCGAAATGGATGCCGGCTTGAAGAGGCTCACCCATTTCAGTAGTACTATTATCAAAATCTATTACTACTTCCTTGGCACTTCCATCACTCCTATATGAAATCCAAGTATCGTAATTTGGGATATCTCTTAAATCGGGCTGAATGTATCCTTGCAATTCAAGTGCAGGCTTATCGGCATACATAGTGACATCTCCTTTATAATACATTCCTGGGCTTATTAACATTCTATCCTCTTTTCTAACACTTCCAGAAGAAACAGTTCGCAATTGAGTCTCTCCTTTAGGGGAATTGGGTATAGGTTGTAAGCTAAATTCCCCCATTTTTATTGAAAAAGTATCTCCTACAGAATTTACATATCGATACGTAGCATTCCCTTCAAATTTCTTTCGTGACACAATGTCAATTTCTGCGTCATACAGATTATGATAGCCAGTTAATGTATCTAATTTTAGGGTTGCATTAAATAATTTATTGATTTTACCATTCTCACCAATAATTACTTCCCCACCACTTGGGGTGATTTGAGCATCTGCAACAATAATAAATGGGATTCCAGAAACATTAAGTGCCTGACTTTCGATATCATAAATCGCTTTTGTTGCATTAAATACAAGAGAATCTTGATCTGGATTAGTAGAATAGAAATAAGAATTATTAATATTGATATTTTCCGGCTTCGTCATTTCTACAATCTTCTCATCTAATCTCCATAATGCGGACGGTATAGAAGTTTTGTAACTCGCATAAGGGAAATTCAAGGCCGCATCTCCTTCAATCTCGGGGTTAACAGTTGCAGTATTGGCCATAAAATCAAAATCCAATCGAACGTCATCTGCAGATAAAGCAGGAATAGTATCAGTTGATTCAATTCTAAATTCTGCATTTCTGGCCGAAAAGCTTTGCTCTTCAAAACTAAATTTGTTTGATGAAGTATTGGATCCCCGTGTGGTCATTTCTCCCATCCCAAAAAGTCCTTTTTTTGAAATAATAGCTTTCCCTTCCAGCGAGGCTGTTTCCTCATACATTTTAAATGCATCAGATCGATTGGACATGTACAAACTATCTTTGGCTGTTAACCAACGCATATCAAAATCGGCAATTTCTAATTGAGGATAAGACACCCCTTCCCAATCACCTGCCTCAATAGTTGCATAAGTCCCAATTGCGGTAATTGAATCCTTAAAAAAAGTGAAGTTTTCAGATCTTATAGTAGAGCTCAAATACTCAATCTTATCTCCACCCCTTAAGCCATTGTTATCTAATTTAATGTTACCGTAAAATCTTGCTTCTCCGTCTAATAGATCAATTCCATCATCAGGTAAAGGGTGATTAAACCCAAGCGATTTATCTGGCATCACCCTTAGCTTTTCCTCAAATTCGGGAAAAATATCGCCTGAATGAAATACTCCGTCAAAAGCTATTGAGTTGGGATCTGAGCTACTCACTGAATCAATTTCAAACGGAGGGATCACGAAATACAGACTTTGATCATAAACCCCATTCAAAATTTCTTCCCCAAGAAAATATACTGTAGCCCCTTTAGTGGCATTGAAAATTGGATATTTAGGAAATTCCTTTTGAGCAGATTTGTTGTTCGGTTCATTAATATATAATACTCCAGCAGTTTCTACCAGTTGGTTTTGTATTTGTTCTTTATTGGATTGTTTACTATCAGCACCAGCTGCTAAATTGAATTTAATATTATCAATTTGAGGCATTGAGATTAAAAAGCTATCATAGTCCATTCTAAACTCGGCTCCTTTGTATTGATAATTACCTGCGTAAACGGTTCCATCAAATTGAATATCTCTGTTTTTTCTCAAAACCACTTTACCGCTATCTGGCTCAACGCTAATGCCAAGCTTATCATTAATTATAAACTCTTCCACCCCAAAAATATCTAAAGTGCCTTGATTCAGATTCAATTTGCCGTTAGGTTTCCCAGAAGATACCGATGATATTTGAACATTATCATAATCTTTCCTTCCCCATTTCGAATCCACGTAATGAAAGGCCTTATCCAACATTTCTATTCTTCCGCTTACAATGTCATATTTTATGAATCCATTTTGCATCAACAATTTCATTCCAGATCTTAATTTGCTTTCTTCAATGCCTGTTTTCTGAGCTACTTCATTAGTGTAAAAGGTTTTTATGTTGGCATTTCTACTATAGTTTACCGCCACTTGTAAAACATGAAATCTATATAATCCTGAGAGACTGTTGTATCGATACTCGTTAAAATATTCTGCTGATTCAAATAAAGCCGGCACCCTATTTCCTGCTATCAATATTGATATATCCACTACAGAAGAGTCCATATCCCAGCTTAGTTTATCAGCCGTAAAATCCATATTAAAGTAACTTGCATAAAAAGGGGTGTTCTTAAAATCCCCTTTATTTTTCAAAAGATTTAAGTTATTTTCATTCACCCTGTAATCTAGACTTAAACCTGGATGATAAATTGAATCTGTACGTTGGTAGATTGATACGCTACTGACTTCCGATGAGAAAGTGCTGTCTTGATAAATAAACTCTCTTGATTCCGCCCTAAACATTTTTACTGCTTTACCCTGTAGTTCTAAACTACTTATACTTCTATCCATAGCCGAGGTACTTAAAGTGGTACCTTTTAAGGTTACCCCACCTTTCAAGTACAGGCCATCTTTATCCACAAAATTCAAGTCATAACCTGATTTGTAGGATTGGAAAAACGGGAATGCGGCATTTTCGCCACTTCTGTTTTCAGCATTAAAATCGATAAATCCTTTGACTGGTTGCTTAATAATATCTGGATAATTCAACGTAACTTGCTCTGCTGAAAATTCCTTTTTATTCACTTCAAAAGTAAACTCCGACAATTCTGCATTCAATTCATCCTTTTCTCTTCCTAGGTGTTCCCAGGTCAATACCCCACTCTCAGCTACAAAAGTGTTACCGATCAATTCCAATTTACCTGAAACGCTATTCACCTTAATAGAATCGGTTGTATTAAGAAATTTGAGATTTATGTTTTTCAATTTCACTATCGGCCCTTCCAAAATGGGCATTGGCTCGCTAAAAGCTGATAAGTCAACTGGACTATTTTCCTCTACTTGGTTGGTTTCTTCTGCGACAGCTTCCTCCTTGCCCCAACTATCGTCTCCCCAACTATCATCACTACCCCATCCGCCATCATCATTATCTTCCCAGCCATCATTTGCTTCAGATCCCCATTCACTTTCTACTACTTCTTCTTGAGGCTCTGTTTCATATTCTACTGATACCACTGGTTCAGAAGGCCATTCAAAACTGACACTACCACCTGAAAATGCCACTTGATAATATCTGCTATAAAAAATTGCCTTTTTCTCTAAAATTTGCTCTGTAGTTCTTAAAAGTATTTTAAATTGATTGGCTTCCAATTCTTCATATGCTCTTTTTGTGATTTCTAAGAATGTATTAATGGCATTTGCTGGGTCTTCCAAATTGGAAGCTGCACCAGAGAGCGTACTGATGAAAGGAAGTCTAAAATCACGAATAGAAAGATTATCAGATTTCATCTTACCGTAGATTTCTTCAATTAATAGCCGGTTCTGCTGAGTGAATAAATTATCCTGATTCCAGTAGTTTTGAAAAAAAAGTGATACGCTTTCCGATTTTTCGGTTCCAATTTGTGCCAAATCCATCTGAACCTCACCTAGAAAACCAGGTTTAGATGATTCTAAATCGCTTTCTTCATTTTGAGCTTGTAGGCCAAAAATAACTAAGAATAGCAATATGGTTGTAAAGTATAATCTCATTTATTCTTTCTAAGCAAAAGTGCTGTCCATTGGTTCCTTACCGATTGATTTGTTAGCTCTAACGAAAATTTTTGGCATTCATTCAAAATATCATCAATATCATTTTCATAAAACCCGCTTAGCATCAAACTCCCCCCTTTTTCAAGATGTTGTTGTAAATGTTGAATATCTGCAAGCAAAATATTTTTATTTATATTAGCTAAAACTAAATCGTACTTAGCCTCAACTGGGATACTCTCCACTTCTCCTTGCCAGACTTTATAAACAGATTTATCACATGAATTTAACGAAAAATTCTCTTTTGTATTTTCAACCGCCCATTCGTCAAGGTCATAAGCATCTACTGTTGAGGCCCCTTTAATTGAAGCTAAGATAGCCAAGATTCCTGTTCCACATCCAGCATCTAGAACTCTTTTACCAGTCAACTCCTTGTCTTGCATCAATTTTAGCATCTGATAAGTAGTCTCATGATGCCCAGTTCCAAATGACATTTTGGGAGTTACGATAATCTCAACAGGAAATTTTGGATTAGGCGAATGAAAATCAGCACGAACAAGAATTTTATTCTCCACTTCAATGGGCTGATAATTCTTCTCCCAATCTGCATTCCAGTTTTCCTTTTCTATTGTTCCCAATTGATAAGTAACTGTAGTCAGTTCGAAATACTGCTTAAAAAGCTCCTCTATTTGAGAAGCTTCTATTATTTGATTCTCCTCTGAATAGGCAAAAAGACCAGATCCATCCTCCTTTTCCTGAAAGGTAGAGAATCCTATTTGTGCCAACTCCGCCATGAAAATCTCTATAAAATCTTCGGTGCAGCTTACCTCTAAAGAAATATAGCTCATTAAAATGATTTGATAATATCTGTAAAGTCTCTTGATTTTAAAGAAGCCCCTCCAATTAAACCTCCATCTACATCAGGCTGAGAAAACAATTCCTTCGCATTATCAGGTTTGCAGCTCCCACCATATAAAATTGATGTTTCATTTGCTACCTCTTCACCAAATTTGGATGCAATATGCTGGCGGATCGTTTTGTGCATATCCTGAGCTTGATCTGAACTTGCCGTTTTACCTGTTCCAATTGCCCATATGGGTTCATAAGCAATCACAATATTTTTGAATTCGTCCGCGGATAAATGAAATAAGCTATTGGTCAATTGCTTGGTTACATATTCATTTTGAGTATTAGCTTCTCTGATATCCAATGGCTCACCGCAACAAAAAATTACTTTCAGATCATTTTTAAGCGCATTATCTGTCTTTTTTGCTAGTTCAGCATCAGTTTCGGAAAAGTGCTGTCTCCTTTCACTATGCCCTAAAATCACATATTGAGCACCTAAAGATTTCAGCATAGGGGCAGAAACTTCACCTGTAAAAGCACCAGCATCTTCATGATGACAATTTTGTCCTGCCAAAACAATTTTGCCCATCTCAGGGATTAGATTTTCAATTGCATATATAAAAGGAAAAGGAGCAGCAATTACTACTTTAACATTGGCAGGAGCTTCATCTTCCACCATATTTGCAATTTCAGAAGTCAATGCTTGTGCTTCTGCTAAAGTTTTATTCATTTTCCAGTTTCCTGCTACTATTTTTTGTCTCATCTTATTCTCATTTATAATTGAAAGCTAAAAAACAAAAATAAGAAGATTTGAGCATAAAGCTAAAGATGGTGCAGTAAGATGTGGCTATTGACAAATGAAATCTAAATTTACTTAAAAAGCTTTAGTAAATGACTACAGAACTTATTTTGAAATTCTGGATAGGCAATTTGTAATTAATCAATCAATTTAATACTCCCACTTTCCCATATCAACTGTTGGTTTCAAGTACACTTCCGGAATAAAATTATCAATATTCTTCAATTCAGAAGCTTTCATTAATGAAATCTTATGAATATTAAAACCCTCAATTTCCTGCAATTCTGGAATCCAATAACGCACATATTCTCCTTTACTATCATATTTTTTTGCCTGGCTTAAGATATTGAAATAACGGTTATCCCGAGGGTCATTTCCTACACCCGCTACATAGGCCCAGTTCCCCCAATTGCTGGCCACATCATGATCAATTAACTGATGCTCGAAATACCAAGCCCCCATTCGCCAATCCAATCCTAAATCTTTCACTAAGAAACTAGCTACATTTTGCCTGCCTCTGTTACTCATAAATCCAGATGCATTTAGCTCATTCATATTAGCATCAATGAATGGGACTCCTGTTTCTCCATTTTTCCATTTCTCAAATACTTGTAAATCCCATTTCCAATTCACTCCCTCTCCTTTAATGCCTTCCTTCTGAAAGAGCTTGGTTCCATATTTCTTTAAGACGAAATGAAAATAATCTCTCCAAATGAGTTCAAAAATCAGCCAATAGGTTGATTGATTTTTTTTTCGTTCTTTTTCATATTTCTTGACTTGGTAATAAATAGATTTTGGAGAAATACAGCCCTGTGCAAGCCAAGGAGAAAATTTAGAAGAATAGTCAGGTCCTAATAAACCATTCCTGGTGTTTTTATACTCTTTCAATAAGCTCGATTCCCAAAAATAATAGTTCAGTCTTTCCCAAGCTTTACTTTCTCCACCCTCAAAGTTTAATACAGATTTTTCGTCTATTTCAGTCTCAATAATTCCTAAGTTAGCGTATTGAAAATCGTCTATCAACTTGACTGAGGCTGACAAATCATCAGGCGTAGCAAACAACTCTCGAACTTCCGTTTGCTTTTCATTTTCCTTTCTGAATTGCGTGAAAATATTTGGTAATTTATTGATAGGCCAAGGGATATCGTCTTCATGAAAAAGCGTTGTTTGAGCGTAAAAATTAACTTCTAACTTGCTTCTGATGCACAACTCCTCAATAGATTTTTCTACTTGCGCTTCCTCTGTTCCAGCTTCCTTAGGAGCATAAAGTGCATCAAATTTACTTTCGGATAAAAACTCTTCAATAATTTTAATAGCATTACCTTTTCGAATTACTAACTGCCCTCCTTTTCTCTCAATGTTTTGCTTTAAATCTAAGACTGATTGCCAAATAAAATTTAATTTCAAATCCGAAGATCGCCTCATTCCCAATGGATTATCTTCCCAATCCTTTTCATCAAAAATATACAGCAATAAATAAGACCCAGAATTTTGAATTCCTTCCCAAAGTGCTTGATTATCTTCCAGTCTGAGATTTCTTCTAAACCAAATTAGTGATTTTCGGTGCTTTTTATACATTTCGCAAGAATTTTCATGAGTCATTATAACCGATTGATCAAAATTTATGTTTGAAGCTTTTTAATTAGGTTGATATGAGATAAATTGAACTTTGGAAAACGGTAGGGAAAGCACTATGAAAAAAATAAATTTCAATTCCATAAAAAGTCGAATGATTATTGGCTATGGCAGTATGGCGATGTTGATCGTTATTGTGGTTTTTATAACGCTTTCACAAATCGCCAATATCATGAAAATGGGCAATGATGTTTTGGAAAATAAACAGCCCTCCCGGATGTATGTAGATGCAATGAAAAGTGGAGTTCGACATTCCAATATTACTGTACAAAATTATTTGCTTTCGGGTAATGAACAACTGAAAAAGGAAATCACTGATATTTGGAACAAGGAAATTCAATCAGCTAAAGACAGTATTGATTCGCTAAAAACACATTGGAACAATCCTGAAAACATCATTATTTACGAAAAGCTGAGTAGGCTGGCTGAAAGAATTAAGAAAAATCAACAAGAAGTATTGAATAATGCTCAGTTTGGAGGAGGGGATGTTAGTCTATCGTTATTCAATTATCCAAATATGGAAGGTGATACGATTTACGGTACTAATGATTTACAAAATTGGATTGATGATGAGTTGAATAATCAGAGTTCAAATAGTAATCCAAATGGGCTTTTATATGAAGAAAATCTAAAAGCTTTGAGCGATGAATTTGATGAGAGAGCAGGTGTTTTGTATTCTAACCTAGAAAAACAATCTTTAGAAATTGGGGAACAAATTTTTGCAGCTCGTGACAGATTTGTAATAGTTGAAACCACCATTGTAATTGTTGCTATAATATTATGCTTCATTCTTTATCGCTTTGCCCGGAAGCAAATAAAAAGCAGTATTGACACCCTGCAAGACGAGGTTAAAATTCTTAGCGAAGGGAATATTCCTGAAACCAAAGCCCATACAAATGATGAACTGGACATCATATTGGAAGAAATTCACACCTTATCAAGCAACTTGGCAAATGTAAAGGATTTTGCTTTAGAAGTCGGAAAAGGAAGTTTTGATAGTGATATTTCTGTATTTAATAATCAGGGAGATATAGGTACTTCCTTGGCAGAAATGCGGGATAGTCTAAAAAATGTATCTGAGGAAGCTAGAATCAGAAATTGGACCAATAAAGGCTCTGCAGAATTCGGTGACATTTTAAGAAAATTTAACAATAATATTGCCGAATTAAGCAACCATGTCATCACATTTATGGTCAAGTACTTAAATGCCAATCAGGGTAGCATTTTCATTGTGGATGAAGACGAAAATGGAGAAGAGTCTTTACATTTAACAGCCACCTATGCCTATGATAGGAAGAAATTTATAGAAAAGACAATCCAGCCAGGACAAGGTCTAGTTGGGCAAGTGTATTTAGAGAAACAATCTATTTACATGAAAGAACTGCCTAAAAACTATATCACCATTACTTCTGGTTTGGGAAAAGCGACACCAAATAGTATTTTCATAGTCCCCTTAATAGCCAACAATATAGTTTATGGAGTAATTGAAATTGGTACTTTTACAGAGTTCACTGAAAATGAAAGGAAATTTATAGAGGACGTAGGAGAAAATATTGCCTCGTCAGTTCAATCAGTAAAAATTAATGAGAGGACAAATAGGCTGCTAGAAGACTCGCAGCAAATGACTGAAGAAATGCGGGCTCAAGAAGAGGAAATGCGCCAAAACATGGAAGAGTTGCAAGCAACTCAGGAAGAGATGGAACGCTCACAAAAAGAAAATAATGAGCGACTAACGGCAATGGAAAAAAGTGGACTGGCCTACGTTGAGTTTACACCATCTGGTGAAATAATTACAGCTGATGAAACTTTTATTAAATTGTTTGGATATAATTCTATTGATGAAATAAAGGGCAGACACCATCGAATATTTGTAAGTAATGAGTATGCCAATTCTGAAGAATATCATAGCTTCTGGGACAATCTAAGAACTGGAAAAATTCAAAGTGGTATTTTCGATCGGTACACGAAAAATGGTAGAAAAATTCATGTCAAAGGGACTTACACAGTTTTAAGGAACCAAAATGATGAGATCACAAAAATTATCAAATTTGCATTTGATATAAGCGAAATTTATCAGAATCTTGCGGCTTTACAAAAGGAAAAAGTAACATTAAATGATCAACTGGAAAATATAGAAGGAAAGATCCAAGGTACTGGAGAAGGGGGATTAGATGACTTGAAAAAGTATCAAAAACAGTTGAAGAAATCTTTAATTAATAAGCTTCAAAAAAATGAGGACGAATTAAAAGCCTCTCTCGAAAAACAAAAGAGAAATCTAGGCCTTTCCTAAGTACAACTCTCACGCACATTAGAACAGGAAATACCACTTTAATAAATTTTCGCGTATTTAAGAAACATACAAAGGACACTTTAGGTTATTCAACCCAATATGAAAAAAGTAAATCAAGGAAAGACAGGCGTTTTATTAGTAAATCTGGGAACACCCGATTCTACAAAGACAGGAGATGTAAGAAAATATTTAAGGGAATTTCTAATGGATAAAAGAGTGATAGATATTCCTTTTCTATTGCGTTGGATGTTAGTAAACTTGATCATTGCGCCATTTAGAGCGCCAAAATCAGCCAAAGAATACCGCAAACTTTGGGTGGAACGCGGTTCTCCACTGAAATTTTATGGGGAAGATGTTCGTGATTTACTTCAAAGCGAATTGGATGATGACTATGTTGTTGCTTTGGGAATGCGCTATCAATCCCCTAGCATAAAAAGTGCTTTGGAAGAACTAAGAAATCATAAAGTAGCCAAAATAATTGTGGTACCAATGTTTCCACAATATGCTTCGGCAACTAGTGGATCAGTTCACGATAAGGTCATGGAAATTGTTCAAGATTGGCAAATTATTCCACAAATTAACTTTATTAGCACTTTTGTAGAAGAGCCTGGTTTTTATAAAACATTTGCAGCTTTAGGTAAAAAACATATGGAACAGCATGATTATGATCATGTGATTTTCAGTTTTCATGGCTTACCTGAACGCCAAATTAGAAAGGGTTCGGTTGACAATTACTGTAAATTAGGGAGTTGCTGCAATGCATATCATGACAAAAATAGATTTTGCTATAGAGCGCAGTGTTTCCAAACCGCAAGACTTATTGCAGGTGAATTAAATTTACCAGAAGAAAAATTCACAGTCACCTTCCAGAGTAGGTTAGGAAATGATCCGTGGATTAGGCCTTACACGGATGATGTGTTAAAAGACTTAGCCAAAGAAGGCAAAAAATCAATCTTGGCTTTTTCTCCAGCCTTTGTTTCAGACTGCCTGGAGACCACCATAGAGGTTGGCGAAGAATTCAAGGAAGAATTCGAGGAAGCTGGAGGTGAAAGATGGGATTTGGTTGAGAGTCTAAATGATAACAAAGAATGGATAGATACCTTAAAATCTTTGGTTTTGAAAAATTAGATTTACTCAACATTCCAAACGTTAGACTTTTTTTGACTAAATTATTGGTTATAAAATTATATGAACAGCCAATGGTTTAAAATCATATTGCCCCTTACGTTGTGTACATTCTTTTACTCGGCCTTTGCTATTCAGTCTGACTCCATTCAATCAATACTAGATGATCAGCTTTTAGCAACTGAATTCAACAGCGAGGAAAGTGTATTGGAATACTTAGACCTGACTACCAAATTGTATTCGCGTTCTCCCACAGATGCATTGTACTATGTTACTTTGTTAGAAAACAAATTAGATTCCGAAGAAAATAAAAATGGCAAAGCTTATATTCTAAGTAAAAAGGGCACCTACTACTGGCTGCAAGGAATTTATGATGCGGCATTGACTGCTTACTTTGAGTCTTTAAAACTATTTGAAGAGTTTGATAATAAAATAGAAGTTGTAAAAACACTCAATAATATTGGAGAGACATACAAAAAGCAAAAAGACTATGTCCAATCTGCCAGATTTATTAAGTCAGCATTAGCCAAATTAGATGAAGTTGAAGATTTTTCTCCTGAATTAATATTAGTGAATTTAGGGCAGCTTTTTATGTTACAGGAAAACTATGACAGCGCCAATTACTATCTAGATCAAATATTGCAAAAAGATAGCGTCAGTGAACAATCGAAAGGATTTACAACCCTATATAAAGGAATTACTTATCGGAAAATAGGGCGAAATGATTCAGCCAAATTTTTCCTGCATCAAAGTTTAATTTATTGGTCCGAAATAAACTATGCTAGAGGTTTTGTTGAAAGTAAGATTGAACTTGCTCAAGTAGATATTAAACAAGGGAATTACTCAATGGCTAAGCAGTATTTGAAAGATGCTGAAACACTTGCCTTAAAAATCAATTCTTTAGACCTTTTACTAAAAGCTTTTCAAGCTAAAATCGATCTTTTCACAATCCAAGGGAGTAAAGATTCTTTGGTTTACTATTTTAATAAATACTTGAAAATTCAAGATTCTATTTTCAGCTCTGAATCAAGAGCAGAAATCAATAAACTCAGTATTCAGTATGGTTTAGCACAAAAGGAAAAAGAAAGCTATAAAATAGCATTAGAAAAATCGCAACTTGCTAATAAAATTGAGAATAGGACACAATTTCTAATTTTACTAATTGCAGCTCTTATCATCTCCATCGTGTTGATCATTTATTTGCGAAATAAGAGTACTCAACTCAAAAGTGCACATTATAAATTAAAACAACAGAAAGAGGAGATCGAACAAAAGCAAAAGAAGATTTCCTCTAAATCTCTAGAGCTAGCCAAATTAAATAAAGAACTTCATAACCTCAACAATAATTTGGAACAGAGAGTGATGGAAAGAACCCAAAAATTGAACGAAAGAAATAGACAAATCGCTGAATTCACCTATTATAATTCACATAAATTGCGTGCTCCTGTTGCTAACGTTTTAGGCCTTATAAATGTAATTGAACTCACAAAAGATGGGGAAATTGATCCGATAGTTTTGAACCATTTGAAAACAAGTGCGATGGAATTAGATAAAGTGATATTCAACTTGAAAAATCTGCTAAACCTGGATGAAGAAAACTAAATTCAAGTGATCACAGGAAGTACCACTGTAAAGGTAGTTCCTTTTCGAACTTTAGATGTAAAATCAACCGTACCTTTTAAAACGTTTAATGTATCCCTAACAATATACAAACCTAGTCCAGACCCTTCAATTCCTTGATGTGCTCTAAAAAACATATTGAATATTTTCCCTTGATATTCTTCAGGGATTCCAGAACCATTGTCTTCAACTTCGATCAGATAAGAATTATTTTCGACCTTTGCAGAGACCTTAATATAAGGTGGTTCATCTTTCTTAAAGTCATGATATTTTAAAGCATTAGTCACCAGATTACTTAATACTATATTAAGTCTTTTAGCGTCAGTTTTTATTTTGAACTCTGAATCGTAGGCCCTGATTAGCTCCACCTTTTCGGCATTTTCGTAAAATTTCAAATCCTCTACTATGCTGTCTATAACTACATCCATCCGGATTTCTCTTATCTCCAATGGTTTTTTAGTGTTAGTAGAAAAATCCATTATACTCCTAATAAATTCTTCGAGTTTATTGATGCTAATATTCATCAATTGGAAATAATCCTTAATTTGATCAGGATTATTTGACATCCCAGCAACTGAAATTAATCCACGTAGAGATTTGAGAGGGGCTACTAAATCATGAGAAGAACGATAAACAAAATTATCAAGTTCATTATTAATAGTTTTTAATTCTTCATTGGCTTCTTTTAATCTTTCTTTTTGGGATCTCAATTCGGCAGTCCTTTCTTTAACAGTCTCCTCCAATTTTTTATTCAGTACGCTCAGTCTGTGAGTCCTAAAACGAATAAAACCAACTATTAGGAGCCCAATAATAAGTATAAAGACGACATAAGAGATAGTGTATCTATACCAAGGTTTAGGAATTATTAAATCAAAATGAAATGGAGCAAATTGAAGATGGTCTAGTGTTGAGTGCTTTGCTTTTAAATGAATTGTATATTCTCCCCCCGGTAAATTAGTGTACTCTTTCCTGGAATTCGTAGTCCATTCTGACCAGTCTTCATCAAAGCCTTCCAAATAGTATGAAAACTGCAGGTCCTTTTCAAAAAACCCTGGTGCGGAAAAATAAAAATCAACCGATTTAAAATCAGCCAAGTTGAATTCCATGCGGTGACTACTATCGCGAACATAGAGCGTGCTATCCCCAACTCTAATATACCTAATCTTCGCCAAAGGCTGGAAATCTAGTTCTTCCTTGGGTTTGTAGAATTCCAGATATTGTATACCAAGACCACTCGTTACCCACAAATTATGCCTTCTATCGATTTCTGGATGGGATATGAAATTGGAAAATAGCCCGTTCCTGGTTGTTAACTTCTTCAATATCCGTCCGCCAGAGTCAAAAAGCTGCATTCCATTTTCCCAACTTGAAGTAATATATAAGGAATCGGATATTTTATCTGCCCAATATAAAAAGGTACTATCTGCTTTGTAGAAGTTTGAAATTTCACTTTCAAATGGGGTAGTCTCATATGTTTCAGCATTGTATTTGTAAACACCATTTTCAGATGTAAAAAATAACCAATTGTCTTCTTCCTGCTCCAGGACTTCCCACACATAATCATCTTCAAATCTAAACTCCTGATTTACATAAGCAATGGTATCATCTTCAAGAAGCGCTAAACCACCCTGATCTTTACCATATATTGAAATTAGTATATCATCTTTTACTTTATATGATGTTATACTGGCTCCTAAATTTATTCTTGACAAAATCTCACCATCCCATTTTAATAAAGAACTATCAAGACTGAAATAAGTAGATCCGTTTTTCTGCAGTATATTCCAAACGAAGGGAATCTCTTTATCATCAGGCCGCTTATCGTTTAAAGAATGGTAAATCAGATTGCCTGAACTACTACGTTGGAAATAGCCCAGATCTTCATTTCCAAATGTATAAATTTTATCTTCTATGATTTTAAGATAGGTAACAGGAGTAAAATTTGGAGTTTTATAAAGTTGCCAATGCGTTCCATCAAATTCAAGCAGGCCATTCTCATTGCCGAAATAAACAATACCATCTTCATCAGTAACAGCCATATTGTTAAAAGAACTGGCTCTGTAATTTGACCCGTCAAAATTATGAAATAGTATAGAATCTGTAAGCTGGGTAGCTGATTTTTTGACCGCCAATGCAGAACTGGAGTCTGAACTTTGATTTGAAAAGGCAGATAGGGAGGCTAGCAGAAAAAAAATAACTAACAGCATCCATTTCATAAACCTAACACTAATGCTGAGTTTCCTTAAGTCAGTATGATATATGTTATAAAAATACAAATCACCATAAATTTAGATAAATTTCATGAAGCCGAAAAATGTCTTAGACTAATGGCTTTTTTGCTTCGATATACAGCTAAGCAAAAATAGCCCATACTTCCTAAAAAGATATGGGCTATAGATATAATACAAATTAATGTTTTTATGACATTTCTATCAGCTCCTGATTGACATTCATAAAATGATATTCCGTTAAGGCTAGCGAACTATCTTGAACAAGTTTAATCCATTTACCATATTTAAAAAACCATTTTACACGTAGAGATATTAAACCTTTTGTATAATATGAGTATAGGAACGGATGAACTGCTAGACTTAAAGACTTTTCATTTTGCTTAGTAAGCAAATAATCCAAATCCTGCTCAATTTTATCTGTTACCAATATTGAAGCTGTAATTTTACCTGTTCCATTGCATGTAGGACAAGTTTCCTTCGTAACAATATTCAATTCCGGCCTTACCCGTTGACGAGTAATCTGCATCAAACCAAATTTTGACAAAGGCAATACAGTATGTTTAGAACGATCGGTTTCCATAAACTCCTTCATCCTTTTGAAAAGAAGTTTCTTGTTATCAGGATTTTTCATGTCGATAAAATCAACAACTATTATCCCGCCCATATCTCTTAAACGTAACTGCCGAGCTACCTCCTTAGCTGCCTCTAAATTAGTATTTAGGGCAGTGTCTTCTTGGCTTTCCTCATTATTGGATTTATTACCACTATTGACATCTACTACATGTAAAGCCTCAGTGTGCTCAATTATTAAATAACCACCACCTTTAATATTAACAGACTGCCCAAATAGTGATTTTAATTGCCTTTCGATACCAAAATGCTCGAAAATCTTATTTTTTCCAGAATAAAGCTTTAGAATTTTTTCCTTACTGGGGTCTATCTTCTGGATATAGGTCTGAATTTCCTTGAAAGTTTCTTCATCATCAACATGAATGTTGTCGAAAGTTTCATTCATCATATCCCTCAAAATAGAAGATGCTCTACCTACCTCACCTATGATTTTATCCTTCGGCTTGGCATCTTTGAGCTTCTTAACTCCGTTTTCCCAAGTATCTAATAAATTCCTTAGATCAGTATCTAATTCTGCTACCTCTTTACCTTCGGCAACAGTTCGGATGATTACACCAAAATTCTCTGGTTTAATTGATGATATCAACCTTGTAAGTCTCTTCCGTTCCTCACTAGTTGATATCTTTTTGGATATGCTTATTCCATTGGCAAATGGTACTAGTACCAAATACCTTCCTGCTAGTGACAACTCGCATGATAGTCTTGGCCCTTTCGTAGAAATAGGTTCTTTTATAACCTGAACCAACACCTGCTTGTTCTTAGAGAGCACTTGTGAGATCTTTCCTAATTTATCAATCTCTGGCTCTAATTTGAACTTACTTAATTTATATGAGGTGTTATTACGAGTAGTGGCAAATTTAGTATACTTTAAAAGTGAATTCACTTTAGGTCCAAGGTCATGGTAATGCAAAAAAGCATCTTTTTCATAACCTACATCCACAAATGCGGCATTTAAGCCTTGCATAACTTTCCGGACGTTTCCCAAATAAATATCACCAACACTAAACTGCTCTTCTTTATTGTCATAATGAATCTCTATGAGATTCCTATCATTTAGAAGGGCAATACGACTGCCATTTTGAGTTGAATTAATAATTAATTCATTGCTCAAAGCTCAATAAGTTTAAGTGAAAACTAAAAAAATGTCTTGTATAAAAGACAACTAAGAAGTAATTAATTACTTCTTAGTCTTGTGTCTGTTTTTTCTTAGTCTTTTCTTTCTCTTATGAGTTGAAATCTTATGTCTTTTTCTTTTTTTACCGCAAGGCATAACTTTTAAATTTTTTGTTAAACAATTTTATTTTAATTCATTTAAGTAACTATCCACAGCTGCTAACAACTGCTCGTCATTACTTTTATTTTTAATTTCTGAAAATAGCGTTCTGGCTTTTGCCTTCTGACCGTTATTCATAAAGCTCAATGCTAAATAGAACTCAGCTTGAATATTTTCAGGATGGTTTTTTAATAACTTTTCAAACCGTTCAATCGCCTTATTAAACTGACCTGATTGAATTGAAAGGATACCTAAATTAAACAATGCCTCTTCATTGTATGGATCTTCTTCCACCACTTCTAATAGCATGGAGATTCCTTTCATAGGATTTTCAGAAGACACATAAGTCATCGCCAATTTAATTTTAGCACTGTTATTAGAGGGATTATTATCCAGAACTTTCTGTAAATACTCTCTAGTTTTCACTGCTAATCCTTTTGCTTTATCAACATCAGCTGCAAAGCTGAAAGCTTCATAATAGGCATTTCCTATTATTCCATTATCCTCTGTAGATAATTCTACATATTTAGCTGCGCTATCAAGCCTATTAAGCTCTTTGAACATACTAGCTAAAGAATCTGCAAATATAACACTATTTTCCTGACTTTCAGCAACCATAAAACTATTTCTTAGTCGCTCTATGTCTCTTTTTACATCCGCTGGGATATTCCCTCCATGAGAACCCGACATAGTTGCAGTGGACGATTCAGTTGAATTGCCATTTGTTGATGAATTAGTTTCTATAGGCTCCGATCTCCCATCAATACTATCATTTTCATTGTCAACCACCACCTTGGGAAGGCTGAAAAATACAGCGACCAAAGCAATGGCCACAACAAATAATATGATTCGGGATTTTAGCATATTTGAATTTAAACTTCTTCGGTGATTTTGTTTGAGCTTTTGATTTTTTCTACAAAAACTTTAGATGGTTTAAAACTAGGTACATAATGCTCATCAATCACAATAGCTGTATTTTTTGAAATGTTTCGAGCAATTTTTTTAGCTCTTTTCTTATTAACAAAACTTCCAAAGCCTCTGACATAAATGTTTTCACCATCAGCCATTGAATCCTTCACTACAGAGAAAAATGCTTCTACTGTTGCAGTTACATCTGCCTTGTCTATACCTGTTTTTTCAGAAATTTCTGATATAACGTCTGCTTTAGTCACGCGTCTTTATATTTTAAAATTATTAAAAAATTTTCCCTTTCCATTTTGGGTCTGCAAAGGTAACCCTACATTTTTGAATTTAAAAGTAAAATCTTTTAAAGATATGTAAGATCTATTTCGAGATTTGATGTTTAACTTTTTAATTTTCAACAATTTATGCAAAATACAAAATATATAAGTCATAAAAATTAAATCACTCATAAAAATCGCCATTTAGGATTGAAAATCAGACAGTTACTTTTCAATACACCCCCATTGACTGATGCGTTCAATTTAATATCATCATGATAATCTTTCATCTTTTTATTTAAGAATACTCATATTTGCATCCATTATGTCTCAACGCTTCTCAAATCTTATTATAGACTGGTATAAAATCAACAAGAGAGACCTGCCTTGGCGGGACACCTCTGACCCTTACAAAATTTGGCTCTCAGAAATAATACTTCAACAGACCCGGGTGAATCAGGGCTTACCCTATTATGATAATTTTATTAGTCATTACCCCACAGTATATGATCTAGCAAATGCGACTGACGATGAAGTAATGAGATTATGGCAAGGGCTTGGATATTATTCCAGAGCAAGAAATCTTCACGAATGTGCTAAATCAGTGGTGAGAGATTATGGTGGAGAATTTCCTAACTCCTACAAAGAATTACTTACATTAAAAGGTGTAGGAAAATACACAGGAGCAGCCATCGCTTCATTTGCCTTTGATCAAGTAGTTCCAGTTGTAGATGGCAATGTGTTTAGGGTACTCGCCCGTTTCTTTGATGTTTCAGATGATATAGCCCAAGCCAGGACATTTTCCAAATTTTTTGATATTGCCAATTCTCTAATCCCTACGGAAAACCCCGCTTCTTTTAATCAAGCATTAATGGAATTGGGCGCATTGGTGTGCAAACCTAAAACGCCTCGTTGTGAGATTTGTCCGCTTAATCAGGAATGCCTGGCAAGAATTCATGGAAAACAAGCTGATCTACCAGTTAAGAAGAAGAAAATTAAGGTCAAAAATAGATTTCTGTACTATTTGATTTGGCAAAACGGAGAAAAACTAGCCATGAAGAAAAGAGGGGCAAATGATATTTGGCAAGGTTTATTTGATTTTGACCTATTTGAAAGTGAAAATGCACTTACACCTGAAGAAGTATTAGAAAAAGTAACAGAAAAATTCGTTCATGCCGAAGTGACTGATATTTCAGAGCCGGTCACTCATATTCTTTCTCACCAACGACTGCAAGCAGTATTTATTCAGTTAAAAAATCCAAACCACAATGTATTGAAAGAGACAGGCTTGGAGTACTACACAAGACAACAAGTTGAGGAATTACCAAAACCCAGATTGATCACGAATTATTTGACAAGCAAAAATATTTAGGTAAATTTATCTTTGAAGTTTACAGGTACTGGAAATTATTTTCCACACATTATCGGTAAACCTCAACTATTAACAGTAATTTTGAACTAAAACTTTTTAAACTATGTCAGGAGTAAACAAAGTAATTCTTGTAGGAAGATTAGGAAAAGACCCAGATGTTAGACATTTAGAAAGCGGTGCTGCCGTTGCTAATTTCCCAATTGCAACATCTGAAACGTACAAAGACAAAAACGGAAACAAAGTTGAGCAAACTGAGTGGCACAATATCGTTCTTTGGAGAGGTTTAGCAGAAATAGCAGAAAAGTACCTGCAAAAAGGAAAAATGGTTTACATTGAAGGAAAACTTCGAACTCGATCTTGGGAAAAAGAAGGGGTTACCCGATATACAACTGAAGTAGTGGGTGATCAAATGACAATGTTGGATTCTAAAGGCGGTGAAAGCCAAGGTTCTGGAGGTTCAACTGATTATCAATCAAATAATCAACCAGCGCCAGCGCAGAGCCAAACCCCAGATACAAATAGCGAAATGGACGATTTACCATTTTAATTTAAATAATCATAAAAATTGGAAGACCCTTCCCCTAGTATATTTTTATTAGCAAGCATAGCCGAAACAGGCAATCACTGGTTTTACATCATCAATGCTATATTGATGATGTTTTTACTTTTTATGTCAGCACTTGTTTCTGGCTCTGAAGTAGCTTTTTTCTCTTTATCGCATGATGATTTGGCAAAATGCAAAACCAGTAACCAACCAAAAGAACAAACCATTTTGGAATTGCTAAAGAATCCCAAAAAATTACTGGCGACTATCTTAATTCTAAATAATTTTATTAACGTTGGTATTGTTACTCTTTCCACTTATGTGACTTGGGAAATTGTAGGCACAAAAGAAACTGAAGGATTGTTGGTTGTAACCTTAACCGCAGTCGTCACCTTCCTGATTGTTTTCTATGGAGAGATTGTTCCCAAAGTATACGCCAACCAAAACAATTTAAGTTTTGCTTCGAGAATGTCATTGCCTCTGAACTTTTCTGCAAAAATCTTTAGCCCATTGTCTATTCCACTAATGAGTTTGAGTAATATCATTGAAAAAAGAGTAGAACAAAAGGGATTCAGCGTTTCTATTGATGAATTGCACCAGGCATTAGAAATCACTGCGGACAAAGACACCACGGAAGAAGAAAAAGGCATCTTAAAAGGTATAGTGAACTTCGGAACACTTTCCGTCCGGCAGGTAATGAAATCTCGTTTGGATATCACCGCTTTTGATATCGAAGATGATTATCACATGTTGATGGATCAAATCAATAAAAATGGGTTTAGTAGAATACCTGTTTACCGAGACACCATTGACAAAATAGAGGGTATTTTGTATGTTAAGGACTTATTGCCATATATTGATAAAGAAGACAACTTCGAATGGCAAACTTTACTTAGAACGGGTTATTTTGTGCCAGAATCAAAAAAGGTCGATAGTCTTTTAAAAGATTTTCAAGAAAAAAGGGTTCACATGGCAATAGTGGTAGATGAATATGGGGGTACTTCTGGACTCATTACATTAGAAGACGTAATTGAAGAAATTGTTGGAGAAATCAATGATGAATTTGATGAAGACATCGATGTGGCCTATAATAAACTTGATGAATACACCTATATTTTTGAAGGCAGAACTTCTCTTAACGATTTTTGTAAGATAATTAATGAGGAAGCCAGCGTTTTTGAGGAAGTCAAAGGAGAAAGTGAGTCATTAGGCGGGTTGCTATTAGAATTAAATAGCAAGTTGCCGCGAACTGGCGAGAAAATTAAATTCAAAAACTTCACTTTTACTGTAGTAGCAGTAGACCAAAAGCGAATCAAAAGGGTTAGGGTATTCACAAAGAACTAGACTGGAACTTCGCTTCAAGAATAAACTAAATCATCATGCTTATATTCGTATTAAGCACATTTGTAGCAGTATTCGTGTCTTTTCTATGTTCAATGGCTGAGGCAGTTTTATTGAGTGTCGACAAAGTCAAAATTGAAACTGATAAAGAAAAAGGACTTAGCTATGCCAAGATCATGCATAAGCTCAAATCCAATATTGACAGGCCTATTTCCGCCATACTAATCTTAAATACGATTGCCCACACAGGAGGTGCCACCATAGCGGGAAGTGCATTTGACGCGATTTATGGAGAAAAATACATCTGGATCTTTTCAGTAATTTTTACCATCGTGATTCTTTTTGGAACTGAAATTATTCCAAAGGTAATAGGTGTTAATAAATCAAACGCTATTTCACGGAAGATGGCATGGCCTCTGCAACTCATTATAAAAATTCTTCATCCCTTCATTGTCATCACTCAGGCCTTCACCAGATTATTAGTAGGCAAAAGAAAGAAGAGTAATCCATACAGCCTTGATGACATTCGGACCATTGCCAGAATGGCTAAAATGGAAAAAATAATTGACACCGATCAGGAAAGTATCATCATCAATACCTCTACCTTAAAAAAACGGTTTGTTAGAGAAATCATGCTTCCTGTAGATCAAATCATTTTTTTTGAGGAAAATGTTAGTTTTGACCGATATTTTAATGTGGCTTTAAAACATAAGCATACGCGCTACCCAATCAGTAGGACAGATTCTATTGAAGGAGTATATGGGTATATAAATTTTAAGGAAATTGCTTTAAATGAAAAAGAGAGCTCCGAAAACCGCTTGACAGAGTTTATCAGGCCGGTGATTTTTATTAATGAAAATACCCCTATCATCAACTTGTTGAAAAGTATGAATGAAAATCGATTTCATATATCAATGGTAAAATCAGAGGCTGGAAAAATAATTGGAATGATCACATTAGAGAATCTAGTGGAAACCATTGTGGGTGATATTGAAGATGAATTTGATTGAATGGGTAGCAATTAACTACCCATTTAAATTGAGTTTAAATTGCTTCTAATACATTCTTAAGCATGTTGTTTACTTCTTTGGCATGTTGAACAAGTTCCTCATTTTCCACCACTGCCATTGCAGAAGCAGGATCAATTGCTGTCACTTCTATATTACCATCTTCCATTTCCCTTATAGTGACATTACAAGGTAGCATTGTACTAATGTGAGGCTCAATAGATACTACTTTATCCGCATAGGTTGGATTACAGGCTCCTAAAATTACATGAGGCAAATATTCCTTATCTAATTTTATCTTCATGGTAGCTTTAAAATCTATTTCAGTTAAAACTCCAAAACCTTCTTCTTTCAAGGCTGATTCCACTTCACTTCTTACTGTATTGAAATCTTTATCTTTTAATATTTTCGAATGATAGTAATTCATTATTCTTAATTTTTTTGCTTGTTATAATAACGTCCAAAGCTGTAAATTGATTAGCTGAAATCGTTTATCTTATGTCAGTGATTACTATCTGTGATATTTGTTACATAGCAAATCCAAAATCACCTTTTAATTATTAAATCTGCTAAAATAAAAATCTGTCCCTGTGGATTAAATCTATTTCTATTTGTTCTCAAACATTTTTCAACTTTATCGTTTATTTGCAGTATGGATTTTAAAATCATAAGTGAATATCAACCTACCGGGGATCAGCCAAAAGCAATAACCGAACTTCAAAAAGGAGTTGAAGATGGGGAACAAGATCAGGTACTTTTAGGTGTAACTGGCTCTGGAAAAACATTTACTATAGCAAATTTAGTGGAGCGAGTTCAAAAACCCACCTTGGTTTTAAGCCATAATAAAACATTAGCTGCGCAACTTTACGGTGAATTCAAGCAGTTTTTTCCCGAAAATGCTGTAGAATATTTTATTTCTTATTATGACTACTATCAGCCTGAAGCTTTTATTCCTTCCAGTAATGTTTATATCGAAAAAGATTTATCGATTAACGAAGAAATTGAAAAATTAAGGCTAAGTGCAACATCTTCACTACTGTCGGGTAGGAGGGATGTGATTGTTGTAGCCTCTGTTTCTTGCATTTACGGTATCGGTAATCCCGATGAATTTGGCAAAAATATTATTCGTTTACAGGAAGGTGACAAGGTTGCACGCAACCAATTACTTTTTGCCTTTGTAGATATCCTATACAATAGAACTACGGCTGAGTTCAAAAGAGGCACCTTTAGGGTAAAAGGAGATACTGTTGATATTTATGTCGCTTATGCTGACTTTGCCTACAGAATTATGTTCTGGGGAGACGAAATAGAGTTCATTCAAAGAATTGATCCTGAAAGCGGAAAGAAAATCTCAGATGAAAAAATTATTAGCATTTTCCCCGCTAATCTATTCGTTACAGGTAAAGATGTATTACACCAAGCCATCAAGGAAATTCAAGACGATATGGTGGAACAGGTGAAATTTTTTGAAAGAGACGGCCGATTTTTGGAGGCAAAACGTCTGCAAGAAAGGACTGAGTTCGACATAGAAATGATGCGTGAATTGGGCTACTGCTCTGGGGTAGAAAATTACTCTCGATATTTTGATAGGAGAACTCCCGGCACTAGGCCGTTCTGCCTTTTGGATTATTTTCCTGATGACTTTTTGATGGTAATTGATGAGAGTCATGTAACTGTCCCACAGGTCAGGGCAATGTATGGCGGAGATCGAGCCAGAAAAATAAACCTTGTAGATTACGGCTACAGATTACCTTCTGCGATGGACAATAGGCCCTTGAAATTTGATGAATTTGAAAACTTAATCGGCCAGACAGTTTATGTAAGTGCCACTCCTGCTGAATATGAGTTAAGAAAAACGGAAGGAACAGTGGTTGAACAAGTAATTAGGCCAACAGGATTACTCGACCCAGAAATTGATGTCCGTCCAAGCGGCAATCAAATTGATGACTTGTTGGAAGAAATTGATGAGCGGGTGAAGTTAAATGAGCGAGTTTTATGCACAACTTTAACCAAACGAATGGCGGAAGAACTACATAAATTTCTGGGGAGAGCTGGCATTAAATCAAGATATATTCATTCGGAAGTGGACACCTTGGATCGGGTAGAAATCCTGAGAGATTTACGTTTAGGTGAGTTTGATGTACTAGTTGGGGTGAATTTATTACGAGAAGGCCTTGATCTACCAGAGGTTTCTTTAGTCGCTATATTAGATGCGGATAAAGAAGGATTTTTAAGAAATCAGCGTTCTTTAGTACAAACCATTGGTCGTGCAGCTCGAAATGAAAAAGGAAAGGTCATCATGTATGCCGACAAAATTACAGATTCGATGCAACAAGCCATGGATGAAACTAACAGAAGAAGAGCAATCCAAAAAGCATATAACGAAGAGCATGGAATTACTCCCAAAACAATATTTAAATCTAGAGAAAGTATACTGGGACAAACTGTGGCGGTTGATTCGAAAAAAACTTCACAACAGAAATATTATGCTGGTATAGAGGAAACTTCAGTCGCTGCAGATCCTGTGGTCCAGTATATGGATAAGCCCGCTTTGGATAAAATGATTGCTGCTACCAAAAAGAAAATGGAAAAAGCAGCGAAGGATTTGGACTTTATCGAAGCTGCGAGATTACGTGATGAATGGCAAGAACTACAGAAATTAAGAGAAAAGAAATGACTTTCTGATAATACTAAAAGATTATCTTTACAAAAAATTAACAAATATGAAAATTAGAATAATAAGTACTTTCATTTTAAGCATTTTCACATTTTCTCAAGCTTTGGCATGGGGGCAAACTGGACATAGGGCAGTGGGAGAAGTGGCTTCCTTTTATCTGAAAAGAAAGGTAGAAAAGCGAATTAACGAGATTTTAAGCGGAGAATCTATAGCTGTAGCAAGTGTATGGATGGACAATATCAAATCTGATGACAGCTGGGATTACGCTAAACCTTGGCATTATGTTACTATTCCTGATGGAATGACGTATGATGAGACTGAGAAGAGCCCGGACGGGGACATCATTATGATGATTGAGAAAATCACAAAAGAGTTAAAAACTGGATCTTTAGATTCGAAAAGTGAACAAGAAAAACTTAAGATGTTAATTCATTTGGTTGGCGACATTCATCAGCCTTGTCATGTTGGAAATGGTGAAGACGTTGGCGGAAATGCCGTTAAGGTCAAATGGTTTGGGCAGAACTCAAATCTTCACAGAGTTTGGGATAGCGAAATGATTGATTCCAAAGCATTTAGCTATACAGAACTGGCTGATGCTGTAAACATCACTACAAAAGAGGAAATAAAAACTCTTCAGAAAAATACAATAGACGTCTGGTATCAAGAAGCAATGGATCTAAGAGGTCAAGTGTACAGTTTACCCGAAGACATGTATTTAGGCTATGAATACAGCTATAAGAATTGGGCTACAGTTCAAGATCAAATTAAAAAAGCAGGAATTAGATTAGCTGGACTACTGAACGAAATATATGGATAAGCCAGTCAGAAGTGAAGCAAAACATTGTTTCACTTCTCTTTAATCAAGATAAAATCACCTTCAACTTCAATTTTAATAAATCCATCTTTTTCTAAGTAAAAGCCTTTTCCATCCTTGCTTAAATTTTCAATAGCTACTATATCATTATTTAGAATATCAATTTTATAATTCTTAGGATACCACTTCCTAAACTTATAATTGGGAATTAGCGTGTATTTCCCGTTGTCAGTAAAAAATATAATTGGGATCAAAAACTTCACTGCCTTTTTATCATCAATCAGTTTGCTCATTAAATCTGAATCACAAAATATGTAAATAGCAGTGTATTTCTTGCCCTCAGCCCAATTATTAATGCTCCAAGCCAAATTTGAGGAATTGTAAACAAGACTTCCATTATCTCTTATGTCAACCTCCTCTTCCTGACTTACCAAAAATCCATCCACCTTCGTTTGCTTACTGCTAAATACCACTTCCATCTCGGGAGCGATCAATAAAATAGGAGACCAAGCTAACAATTCGGAAATCTCGTTCCAATTATCAAATAATTCAAATACTAATACCGGGGGCTCTTGTTCATCCCTTATGATATGGTGAGAAGACATATTTTAGTTATATTAATAATAATTCATTTAAACCAATGATAAGATAAATTCATTTTGTAAAATTACAGTGGAAATAACATATTTTACATAAACAATTGCTAAAAGTGAAGTTTACCTCTACTATCATAATAATATATTTACTTATTTTTTTGCCTCTTTCTATGAAAGGGCAAAATCAGACAATGATAGATAGCTTAAAGTCCACACTTTCTTCAGCGGGCCCTTCGAAAAAAATAGATATTTATAACCAATTAGCTTGGGAGTTCAGAAAATCATATCCTGATAGCACATTGCTCTATAGTCAAAATGCAATTGAAATTGCCTCCAAAAGTGCTGAACTAAATGAAAAAGTTGTAAAATCTCTAAATTTTAAGGGAGTCGGTCATTTTTATGAAGGTGAGAATATAAAAGCATTCGAACTTTATCAGCAAGCTAAAGATTCAGCTCTAATCTATGGTGATTCATTGCAATATGGTTATTCTCTTAATAATATTGGACGATTGTATTTTAATCAAGGAAACTACGTTGCTGCGTATGATAATTTTTTTCGAGCTTTAGAAATATTCGAAGCAGTACAAGATAGCATTTCTATGAGCTACGGGTACAAGAGTTTAGCAGAATTGTATCAATCTCAAAACAATCTAGAAAAGGCATTGGAAATGTCCTTAAAGACTGCTGAAATCCGTCAAATTTTTGATGACCCTTCTGGCATCATCTCCATTTATCTAGAAATTGCTGGTATTTATGGGCAAATGGAAAATTACAATTACAGCCTGAAATATTTTACCGAAGCATATGAAGTCGCTTCCACAATAAATGATGAGGCAAATCTGGCCATAATAAAATTGTCTATAGCAGAAATGAATACAAAGAGAGGGCAGCTAGCAATTGCATTAAACAATGCAAATGAAGCACTCGATTTTGCTTCAAAGGCAAAAAATATCAACCTAATTATTCAAGTTTATTCGCTTCTAGGAGAAATACATTATTACAGAAATGAATATCAGCAAGCATTAAAATACTTCGACAAGGTTAATCAGCTAGCTACAAATAATGATATTACCTACGAACAGGAAGCTTATTATTACATTTCCATGATTTCTGAAAAGCAAGGTGAAACCGAAAAGGCTTTTGATTACTTCAAAAGATATACGACATTGAAAGAAAAAACCGAAAACGTTAATACTGCTCGTGAAATTGAAAGATTAGAAGGAAGATTAGCTTTGGAAGCAAAGGAAAAGGAAAATGAGCTATTAAAAAAGAACGAAGAAACCTACAAACAAGTAATTCAAAATCAAAGAGCTTTCAACATAGCACTAACCGCCACTATTGTACTTGCCATCATTATATTAGTTATCATTTGGATTACAGCAAACAGAAGAAGAAAACTCAATCAAATTCTTCAGACAAAGAACATAAAAATAGAAGACCAGCAAAAAAAGATTACTCTTCAGAATAAAGAAATTAAGGCACAAAATGACGAGTTGATTATTAGAAACAAAGAATTAGATGACTTGAATAATGAGAAAGACTCTCTCTTGAGCTTGGTTGCCCACGATATGAAAGCCCCTTTCCATAGAATTAAAGGCTTAACTGAATTATTACGATTATCAGGACTAAATGAAGAGCAAAGTCAATATGTGGGTATGATTAGGAATAATGCTAAACACGGGGCGTATCTAATCAATGATTTACTGGATGTTAATTCTATTGTCACAGATAAAGAAGAATTAAAATCTGAAAGCTTTGAGTTGAAAAAGATACTGGATGATACCCTTTCAAACTTTTTGATCGAGCTCACCAACAAACAAATTGAATACAAAATAGAATGTGAGCCCGGTTTGAAAGTTAATACTGATAGGAATTATATCAATCGGATACTCGAAAATTTAATTTCCAATGCAATCAAATTTTCTAATTTAGAGTCTGAAATTATCCTACGAGCAGGAGTTATTAAAAATAACTTTTGGATTAGCGTCAAAGATTTTGGACCGGGCTTCACTGAAGATGATAAAAACAACCTTTTTAAGAAATTCAAAAAGCTGTCTGCAAAACCAACTGGAGGAGAAAGTTCAAATGGACTTGGATTGGCAATAGTTAAAACTCTAGTAGATCGGTTAAACGGAAAAATCAATCTGGAAACTGAACTAGGGAAATACAGTGAATTCACTATCTACTTCCCTATCTCTTAAAATATTAAATTAAAATCCCATCTTTCCTGATTTCCAACCATTAGTTTCTACATCATTTGCAGATTTCAATACTTTATCTTTCATTTCCTTTTTAAAACTCTCCAAGCTTTTAGAGACATTTTCATCAAAATTAGATACTATTTGAGCGGCTAAAATTCCAGCATTTTTTGCTCCATCTAATGCAACAGTTGCTACTGGTACCCCGCCAGGCATTTGTAAAATAGAAAGTACTGAATCCCAGCCATCAATGGAATTACTTGATTTTACTGGCACGCCAATTACTGGCAAGGTAGTGTAGGCTGCAACCATCCCAGGCAAGTGAGCAGCCCCTCCTGCACCAGCAATAATGGCATGAAAACCATTGCCCTTAGCTGACTTTGCAAAATCCATCATTCTTTCCGGAGTTCTGTGTGCAGATACAATTGTTAGCTCATAGCTAACGTTCAATTCATCTAAAACTTTAGCCGCCTCACTCATTACTTTCAAATCTGACTGGCTACCCATTATGATGGCTATTTTCCCTTTTTGACTCATGCTTTTACCTTTAATGTTGATTTAACGATTTCGATCTTTCTTTTTAGTGAAGTCAAGCTTGGATCAGTAATGGTAACATGTCCCATTTTTCTAAATGGTTTAGTTAATTTCTTACCATATAGATGAACCGATGCCCCTGATATTCTCATGACATCTTCCATCCCCTCATACATTGCATCTCCTGTAAATCCGTCTTCACCCAAAACATTTACCATAGCAGAGCTGATTTTAGTTGAAGTATCACCAAGCGGAAGATTCAAAATGGCTCTAAGGTGCTGGTCATACTGCGACACAAAGTTGCCTTCAATGCTTTGATGTCCGCTATTGTGAGGTCTTGGTGCGATTTCATTTACCAAAATTTCATTATCATTGGTTAAGAACATTTCCACGGCTAAAATCCCTACCATTTTCAATTTCTTGATGATATCAACTGCTACGTTTTTAGCCTTTTCTGCTTCCTGTTTATCAATTATTGCAGGTGAAAGCAAGTATTCTACTAAATTATGTTCCGGGTGAAAAACCATCTCAACCACTGGAAATGAATTCACTTCTCCATCCTCATTCCTACTGACAATTACCGCCAGCTCCTTTTTGAATGGAACAAATTCTTCTAGCAGTGATGGGGCATCGAAGCCCTTTTCTATATCGTCCTGAGATTTAATTACTTGTACCCCTCTTCCATCGTAGCCCCCTTTACCAATTTTATGGACTGCAGGCAGTTTTTCAATATGCTCCTTTAAATCAGCTTTGTTGTCAGTTAGTACGAATGGGGAAGTCGGGATTCCGTTGTCTTTATAGAATTGCTTTTGAACCCTTTTGTCTTGGATCATTTCAATAATATCTGGTTGAGGATAAACCTTGACACCTTCAGATTGAAGCTTTTTCATTGCTTTGATATTGACTTTCTCAATTTCAATAGTCAAAACATCACACTCTTTGCCAAATTCGTACACCGAGTCATAATCTTCTAAATCACCAACTCTAAAATCAGCTACCAAATTTGAGCATGGAGCATGTTGATCGGGATCCATCATCTTCAAGTCAATATTGATATTGATGGCACTTTGTAAAAGCATTCTGCCTAATTGACCTCCACCTAAAACTCCAACTTTTAAATTTGTATTAAAACTCATAATGCAATTTTGAATAATTTAGAAAACAAATATAATATTTATAAATATCTATTAAACATTACAAATGCCTAACAATGCGGAAAACTCCACTTAGCTCCATTTTTTGAAAAAAACAGACATAAAAAAAGCCTTTCGGTATAGTGAAAGGCTATTGAAAAGTATACTATGAAAGGCTTATTTACCTTTTACATCTTTTATTTTATCTGCATTTATTTCCACTTTCAAGATAAATAAATCAAATTCTTCATCGATAGGTAAAAATTTATAAACCAATTTCTCCCCTGTTTTTCTCGCAATGTCAATTAAACCAAGACCGGCTCCTCCCTTATCAGAAAGCTTACCATGCTTAATCTGTTGCATGTACATTTTTTTCAGTTCATCAGCACTGGCGGCATTTACTTCATCAATAGCAGATCTTAAATCATCTACCTTGTCTCTTGCTACTTTATTGCTAGTGATTACATAATAAATATCTTCTTTATTACCAATCACAAATAAACCATTCCCAATTTGAGCATCAGTAATTTCATCGGAATGCTTATTCATGTTTTGCAGAGTTTCTACCATTACGTGGTAAACCCTCTTTTTAACATATCTATCTTCCTTTTTACGCTCCATGTCTGATTCTGCCATAGAGGTAAACATCTTAGTAATTTCATGGTTGAACTCTCCCAAATAGACTAACGAAATTCCATTTCCTTGCATTTCAGAAAATAGACTTAGTACTGATTTGATGAAATTTACATTTAAATCCATCTTGTTTTCATTTATGTTATCTATCATCAATAATTAGATTTTATTTCTTTTTTTATAAGATACTTCTAACTTTTTCCAAATTAGTAGATTTTTTTTGAAAAATCAGTCAATTCCCAAATCAATTGTATCAATTGTATTTTTACTGTTCTTTTTTGCCCTTGTTTTGCCCTTATTTACATTTCCAAAGGTATGATTAATACCAAATCTAAAATCAACTGCTCTACCTTGCATGGGGTTTACAATAGATAATAAATCGTTGGTTGCCAGGACAATCTGGAATGGTACTAAATTCAATGTCACCCCTGTCCCAAAATTGTTTACTCTACCATTCATTAGAGTTGCCGAAAAAGCAAAATTAAAGAACGTGCCTGCCTGAAAGTTATACATACCCGTAAAAGCTGGAATCAATGTGCCTCTATATAATTCAGAATACAATATAGCCGAAGCTGTCTGTCTTCTACTTAATTGATAAGACGCCCCTGCATAGATTCTCGCAGTCAAGGATGTTGCAAATGATTCATCTGTGGTTTCAGCTATTTCCAAATCATTTATAACACTATCAAAATCATTGATAACTGAGATATCTTCTCCGTTTATTAATTCAACAACATCGATCCCACTAAAATTATACTGAAATGAAGGGACAGCTAATTTTGTGGCATATTGGCTATTCCAATTAATAAATCCTAAATCATTCAGACTAGCAAAAAATCTTATCTTCCTGCTGAATTCATAGGTGGCTCCCAGATCCAATCCAAAGCCACCATTTGAAAGCACAGAGCTTCTGATATCATCACTTTCAAAATCTTCATCAGAAACTGAAGCAGCAATCCCTGCAGTTCTAATATCAAATTGATTGACGTCTATTGCGAGAGAATCCCCTCTAAAATCCTTATTCCCGTAAGTTCTTAATCTAGCATCAAAGTTTTTAATATCAGCGTATCCATGGCCAATTAAATATTTAATTCTTATTCCTGCCGTCATTTTTCCTCCCAAAATCTCTCGTCCGTGAGATACTCCTATCTCAGTGTAACCCATTAATTTAGTCGAAAATCTATTTAAATCAAGAAGCCCATCCTTCAATTCATCACTAGCGTTTCCTAAGACCGCAAACTGAAAGAACTCTCTTGGGAGGCTAACTCTAGCTGTAGTTCTAGTATTAATGCTTACTGCAGTATAGCTAGTTAAGCCTCGTATTCCTAAGTGAAACAAATTAATATTATTGTTCGAGCTAATCCTATTATTGCGTTTTATAGCACTAAGAATATTATTTGAATTTAGACTACCGTCCTCATCTTTTGTATTTAACAGTTCAAGGTTTGTAAAATTTTGTGCCGTATTAATATGAAATCCGGACAAGCCAGGAAGACCGAAGGAAAATTTGTAGTCAGGTAAAATTGCAGGATTTAAATTATTCGCCTGTGGCAAGGTCTTGTTAAGTCCATAAGAAATCATATCAGATTGTGCCAAAGCCTTGCTGCCATTCCAAATAAACAATATCAATAATGAGCTATATATAATCTTTTTCATAATTCCCCGGATTAAAAGTTTACATTATATTTAGCCTGAACCGCCAAATTAAATTGAACTGAAGCATCGGAAGTTATCCGAACTACACTACTACCATTATTGGTAGTTGCGACAGTAGCCCTAATCCCAACTCTTTTAACTTCCTTCAAATCCTGTAGTTCGTTTGAACTAGTACTAGGATTATCCTCTAATCTTATAATATCATTAATAGTCGTTGGTTGATCTTCCGTGCCCCCTGCCAAAAACTTACCATCGAATAAGTTCATTACAACAGTACTATCTTCATCTAATAAATCTGCAGTGAAGTCTAGGTCAATTGGTAAAGAATTTTCAGAGGTGAACTTGAATAAAGCATATTGTAACTCTTGGGTATCGATGCCTTCCAACGAAACGGTCTCATTGATTTCCAGACCACTTAAACTAAATTCCAGAGGCAAATTAATTTCATACCCCACTTGAATGTACGAGTCCCTTGTTACGAAATTATTAGGAATATCATTAGGGTCAATTAAACCATCAATTTGCAAGCTAACCGAATCAGGCATATTATTAATTAGGTTTTTAAATACATTGTCGAAGTTCACCTCTGATACAGCAACAGAGCCTTCTTCGGAAGCTTCTAAATCGATGGCATTGTTTATTGGCTCTTCAGTAGATTCCCCATTTTTAAAGGATGTGAAATTATTTACATCAAAACGAACCGGCAGCCCCATTGAATTAGAAAACATTATTCTAAATTGTGGATTCTCAAAATAATATTCTATATCATTTAATAGCTCACTATCATCCAAAAAGTCTGTTTGAACTGTATTTGATTCAGTACTAATATTTTGAGAGCTTAAATCTCCGTAAAGTGCTCCAAAATCCATATCCTGAAACCCTATATTTACATCTAAGCTGTTCACTCCAAAAACTAAGTCTTGATTAACTCTGGAAAGGGATAGTTCAAAGGAAAGCTGTACCTGCCCTTGAGTAGGGTCAGCATTAAAGCTAAAGGCAATATCGTTAAACTGATTTACACTTTGGTCCGTGGATATAGGGTTAAACCCATCATAAATAAAATTTTGATTATAATCCAATATAGAATTGTCGTTAGGATCTTCCATTGAAAATGATAAATCTACATTGGCAGGAAAATCTTCTTCCACTTCTATTGCAACTTCACCCGCGTCAATTACGATTTCATCTAAATTTGCCGGATTTGGATAATCAATCATTACTTCTCGCAATACCGTTACTTCACCATTCGAATTGAACAAATCAATTTCTTCTTCTGTCAAAATGATAGGAGGAACATTTAAGGACGTATTGTTTAAAGTGTAATATTCTGAAGCGGATTGACTAAACAAACTATCATCAGAAATGGAAATCACAATTGTCCTATTGGCATCAGTCGTAAAATCAATACTGCTGGAATTTGATTCTAATATTTCCGTAAGCGTAAACTTTGAATCAATCAAGGGAATCCCAAGTTCTGGGCTCCATTTAATGTCTTCAACAGACAATTCACTCAGCTCAGAATAGCAACCACCAATAAAAACTGATGCAAAAAGTGCCAAATAGAAGCCCGATTTTCTGAAAATCCATTTCATATTATTAAATTTTGATTCAAATCTACCTAAAATTGAATGATTACTATAAAATATAGAAATAAAAATATATGGAAAAATCAATGTTTTTTATAGGAATTTGCCCTCCTCATCCATTAGAAAGGGAAGTTCATGGAATTAAACAGGAGTTTTATCAAAAATATGGGATCAAGGGCGCTTTTCGTTCAAAAGCACATATTACGCTACAAATGCCTTTCAAATTGGCTATCAGTAAAGAAGATCTTTTTTTATCAGCATTAACACAACTTTTACAAAATCAAAAAAACTTTACTGTTCAGCTTAAGGATTTTGGATGTTTTGAACCAAGGGTAGTTTTTATTAACGTAAGGGATGATTTTGATCTCAATGAACTACAAAAATCGGTTGCGAACTTTATGAGGCAATTTCAAATTTTTAATGATACACACAGAAAAAATGGCTTTGCCCCTCATATAACAATCGCATTTCGTGATATGAAAAAACCTATCTTTTATGAGATTTGGAGTGAGGTTAAAGATCGCACTTTTCAGAATTCATTTTTGGCCGATTCGCTAATTGTCTTCAAACATAATGGCAAAGCTTGGGATATATTTAAGGAAATCAAATTTGGTTATACTTGATAATTGCAGTTTCCAAAATCCTTCTTTACTTTAGTATTTAACTAAAGCCTTACTCAATAATGAAGCAAAAAATCAGAATATGGCTTCGGAATTTTTTTGGATTTTCAAGAACTGAGACCAACGGATTTATAATTCTCGTCCTTTTGATGCTTATCATACTTGCCGCACCGTTTGCTTCTCGTCAACTATATAATATTTACAGCAAGAGCGTACAGTCTGCAGACGACAAAAAACAGCTAAAATCTCTAATGGCGGAGCTTAAAAATTCAGTGGAGATTAAAACAGTAGAAAACAATAAAGAAATCTTTAAAACATTTGATCTAAATAAATCTAGCGTTCCTCAGCTGATTTCAGCAGGCTTTCCTGAATACCTTGCCGAGAGGATCGTAAAATACCGAAAAAAGATAAAACCCTTTGAGTCAAAATCAGAGCTTTTGAAAATATACGGAATGGATAGCTCCTTGTATGAGAAAATTCATCCGTTTATAATGCTTACGAAAATTACACCTAAAGCTGAAGAGAAATTTGAAACTGGTAGTAACAAGGACAACACGATTAAGAAAGAAAAAGACACTAAACGAACGACTGAAAAAGTAAAAATCCAACGATTCGATATTAACAAAGCAGATACTGCCCAATTGCAAAATATATTTGGTATAGGTCCTGCTTACTCACAACGGATTACCAAATATCGAGATTATTTAGGTGGCTTTAATTCTCTGGATCAGCTTGAAGAGGTATATGGATTAAAGAAAGAAAATTTAGATTCTCTTCTCAAGTATGTCTTTATTGAACAGAAAAAAAACTTAAAGCAACTTAAAGTTAATCAACTTAATGCTGACAGTTTGGTACAACATCCGTATATTTCCTACAAAGAAGCAAATGTGATTATCAATTACAGAAATCAACATGGGAAATTCAATTCGAGTGAGGACCTACATTCCATCATGATTTTGGATAGTAGCTGGGTGCAAAAAGTAAGCCCTTATCTTTCATTTGAGTAGTCAATTTCAAAACTCACTTACAAAAAAGCCAATATTTTCTTAACTTGATTCTTTGCTAATTATTAATATATGCACGACATCCTAAGGTATTATTTAAAACGGCTAACGAATCTTTCCGGCACCAATAGGTCACTCCTACTGTTGCGCTTGATTTCTGACCAAACCTTAGATTTACATGACTTCGATTTCCTGTTAAATAAAAGTTCTTTTTCCTTAATAGAGGATTTAATTTCAAGAAAGAAACACATTCCTCTTTCTGCCATCTCAGATCCCCGGCTCGAAAAAAATAATATCATGAGCAGGAAGTTGAAAAAGTTAAAGAGAATTGAAAAATTTATATATGACGAAAGAGGAGCAAAAGACCTTTATGTTGGATGGCCTTTTGTTAGAGGCAAATTTCAGGGCGGAACCTCTGTTCGCTGCCCACTTATTTTTTTTCCTATTGAAGTAAATGAAGTGAATGGTCAATGGGTGATGGAGTTAAGAGAAGATGTCAATATCACCTTCAATAAATCGTTCCTATTAGCCTATGCGCATTTTCATGGAATTAAAATAAGCGATGAGCTTATAGAGAAAGTATTTGAAATCTATGATCCTGATAGCAGAGTCTTCAGAACTGATTTGTATCAAATTTTTAAAGAAAGTCCTATAGAACTCAACTTCAATCAAGATAATTTTATGGATGTACTGCATCGCTTTAAGGATTTTAAAAAATCTGATTTTGAAACTTACGAGAAAGAAGGCGAACTTAAGCTGTATCCAGAAGCAGTCATTGGGATTTTCCCGCAAAGTGGTTCTTACTTAGTACCGGATTATACATACCTTCTAGAAAAAGATCAGGAAGTTAAAGATATAGAAGAGTTTTTCTTAAGTAGAAACCCAGATAAACAAACCGAAGATCCTTCTGATTACTCCCAACGGTATCGATTTATTGAGAGCGTCAAGGAAGAGGAAACCTTCACCGTATTCCCTATGGATGCCTATCAGGAAAATGCCCTGAAAGCGGTGAAGAAAGGGAATTCATTAGTAGTGCAAGGCCCTCCCGGAACTGGAAAGTCTCAATTGATAAGTAATTTAGTAACGGACTTCATTGCCCGAGGTAAACGAGTATTGGTGGTTTGCCAAAAAAGAGCTGCCCTTGATGTAATTCATGAGCGCATGAAGTCAATTGATATGCAACCCTTCGTAGCCCTAGTACATGATTTCAAGAACGATCGAAAAGCTATATTCGAACAAATCCAAAATCAAATTGACAGATTAGAAGAGTATGAAGCCAAAAATAATGGCCTAGATTCTGTGCAAATTGAAAGAGAATTTCTGAAAACCAGCAGAATTATTGATCAGATTGTTGAAGAAAAAGAGGAATATAGATTGGCATTATTTGATGAATCAGAATGTGGTATTTCCGCTAAGGAGCTCTATTTAAATTGCGATTTTAATGATACTAAAATCAATTTAAAGCAGATTCACCGGCACTTTCATAAAAAACAAATTGAAGACTTCGCTAAGAAACTAGTTCATTTTCAAACCTATGTGGATGATTTCAGTAAGGATGATTTCATTTGGCAAGATCGTGTGAATTTCAAAAACTTTGATCTGAGTGACAAAGCGGAGATTGTAAAATTGTTGGAAAAAATTCCGTCCTATTTCCAACAGACGTCTGAAAAATCAAAGAAACTGGTTGGTTCATCAATGAGCTTGAAAGAATTTGAAGATGTAGTGGAGCATCAAGAAAAATTAAATCAACTCGAAGAATTACTAAATACAACTGCTTATCAATACTTACTTCACATGTTCAATTATTCTGATGACAATACAAATGCCTTATGGCTCAGCAATGTCCAAAGGGTACTAAATGATTGTTATAAAGATGGTGGAATTGAAAGCAGTTTGCAGTCAAAAGATTTAGGGAGTTTACAAAAAATCATCCAGTTAAGAAGACAATCTCGAAAAAGACCTACCAAGTGGATCCATTGGCTACTATTTGCGAAAGAGAAATACTTTTTGAAAAAGGTCTTGCTAGCCAACAGCCTTCCCGTGAATAGTGCAGGAGTAAAAGACTTGGAGAAACGACTGGATAATCGCCTCAATTTTGAGCATAATATGACGAAACTCAAAAAACAAACATGGTTAAAAGATATTCCATCGACCAAAAATCAGATGGAACTAAATCATTGGTTTCAAGAGCAAACTCAAGCTATAAAGTCGAAAGAAATTATAAGCTCTTTCACTAATTTCAAAGCATTTTCCTTAATTGAAGGAAAAACCCTATCAGAATTCTTAGAAAAAATTAAGGCTATTATTCAATTATCTGAGGATACTATTAAAGAGAAAAATGAATGGAAACGGTATCTCACTAGAACCCAAATTGATCAGCTAGAACAAGAAAGATTACCGCAGACTTACATTAAAACATTCCAAAGGCACTTTGATGAACTAGTTCAATTTGACCAGCTTTATGAAAGTTTAGAGAATCATGAGAAAGAGGTAGTAAAGCTACTAAATGAAAGTGAAGTCACTATTGATCATCATAATATTAAAGCCATTTTCTTGAACAGCATTTATTTAGAATGGATCAATCATATTGAAACCAAGTATCCAATTTTACGAGAGGTCTCCACAAGAAAATTTGATAAACAAACTGATGATCTCCAATATGAAATTGAAAGTAAATTAAAATTAAGTACTGATATTCTTAACCTAAAAGTACGGGAAAGGACATTTGCAAATGTTGAATATAACCGATTGAATAATCGGATTTCTTACAGAGACTTGAGCCATCAGGTTACAAAAAAACGACAAATATGGCCAATAAGAAGGGTTATTCAGGAATTTCAAGATGAATTGTTTGATCTTATACCATGCTGGATGGCTAGTCCTGAATCAGTTTCCGCTATTTTTCCCATGGAGGAAATTTTTGATTTGGTAATTTTTGATGAAGCCTCTCAATGCTTTGTTGAGAAAGGAATTCCTGCTATGTACAGAGGAAAGCAAGTGTTGGTAGCTGGGGATGATAAACAGCTAAGTCCAAATGACCTTTATAAAGTACGATGGGAAGAGGAAGAAGTGGACCATCCTGATTTGGAAATTGACTCTTTATTGGATTTGGCCAACAAATATGTAATGAACCTGCACTTGGCTGGACATTATAGAAGTAAATCATTAGATCTTATAGAGTTCTCTAACCGTCATTTCTACAAGAACCGACTCCGTTTACTGCCTGACTTCAATTATATTAACAAAGCTGACCCAGGAATTGATTATATCAAAGTAGAAGGTATTTGGGAACAAAATGCCAATGAAGTTGAAGCCCTGAATGTAGTAGATCTAATAAAGGAATATCTAAAAAATGAACCTGAAAAAGAAATAGGTGTAGTCACTTTTAATGCGCCACAACAAAGTCTGATTTGGGATATTTTAGAAGAACAGATTGCAAAAGGGCATCTAACTTTACCCAGCAAATTCTTTGTGAAAAATATTGAAAATGTTCAAGGTGATGAAAAAGATATCATCATTTTCAGCACCGGCTATGCTCCTGATAAGTCTGGCAGATTACGAATGCAATTTGGGAGCATCAATGCTCCAAAAGGAGAAAACAGATTGAACGTGGCTATCACGAGGGCCCGTGAGAAGGTAATCATCGTTAGTAGCTTGTTCCCTGACCAGCTCAAGGTGGATGATGCTAAAAACAATGGGCCGAAGCTCTTAAAATCTTACTTACAATATGCCTTAGATGTTTCCAAGGGTAACTTTAAACCTATGCCAAGTCCAGTCGATAGCTTCGAAAGTAGTTGGTTCCTAAAATTGAAGGTAAAAGAGAAGTTAGAAAACAGTATGAAAACCATAAAAGCAGAAGAAGAATTGCCTTTTGCTGATCTGAGTTTTAAGGATAAAGAGCAGTACAAAGGTTTGCTACTGTCTGATGATAATCTCTTTTACGACAATCCTTCGGTTAAAGACATCTTTGCTTATACTCCCTACCTATTATCAAAAATGAACTGGCCGTACATTCAAATCAAGAGTCGAAATTTCTGGAATGATAGGGAGGAGTTGATGGAAAGAGTTGTGCAATTTGTGAAAAGGAACGATTAAGTTTACCCAATTTAGGTTCTCGTATGACTGCCTGACGAGTCCGGAGCTAAAATATGTATATATATGAATAAGCATTTCTTTCATCTTCTTTCACTTCAGAATCACTTCTATTTATGATGCATGAACAAGAAAATTGCAGATTATGTAATACCCTGAGCCCCATGTTTCACATCACAAATGATAGATATTATTTCAAATGCCCAAATTGTGGTGGAATATTTTTATCTCAGTTATTTCTACCTAATGAAGCAAGAGAACTAGATCGTTATGAAGCCCACAACAATAATGTGAGAGATACTCATTATCGTCAATTCGTTTCTCCTATTACGGAAGCGATAATTGCTTATTTTAACAAACAACACATAGGATTAGATTTTGGTGCCGGTCCGGGTCCTGTGATCACCGCTGTTTTGCGAGAAAACGGATATCATGTGGAGACATACGATCCCTTTTTTGACAATAGGCCGGAAGTCCTCAACATAGCCTATAATTACATAGCTTGCTGTGAAGTAGCTGAGCACTTTCATCAACCGTACTTGGAGTTTGAACAGCTGAAGTCTCTGCTGAAGCCTGGTGGTAAACTATTTATTATGACTGACCTTTACAAAGAAAAAATCAATTTTGACAACTGGTACTATAAAGATGATCTGACACATGTGTTTTTCTACCAAAAACAGACTTTTAAATGGATTCAAGACTCGCTCGAGTTTCACGACTTAGAAATAAAAGGCAGGCTTATTACCTTCAGTAAATCATCAAATTCCTGACTTGTAAAGCTTTAAGTTTGATTTGATTAAATATAATTGTATATTATACAACACTAAACTATTTTTTCAATCATGGTCAAGAGCTATCAAGGAGCATTCATCAAAAAAGAATCGAAGCAACAAGAACAAAAAAGCGTCTCAGTTGCCGATTACATGGCTAGAAATCTTATCACTTTCAATCAGCATCAAACAATTTACGAAGCCATGGATATTTTGATGAAAAAGAAAATATCTGGTGGACCGGTTGTAGACGAGGAAAACAATCTAATAGGTGTGATTTCAGAAGGTGATTGCCTAAAAGAAATTGTTAAAGGCAAATACAATAATTCACCAAAACTACCTGGCTTAGTAAAAGATTATATGGCTACTAATATTATTCACATTGATCCCGACACGAATATTTTCGAGGCAGCCAATATGTTTCTTAGGATGCGGTTTAGAAGATTCCCTGTTTTAAAAGAGGGGAAATTAGTTGGACAAATAAGCCAACGCGATATAATGAGGGCAGTACGAGACAGTCAAGAAGTCAACTGGAAGCATTAAAAAAGCCGAAAAAATAATCTTTCGGCTTTCTTCATTATATGTCTACTTTGCAATTAGTCAGCAGCTAATGCTTCTGCTCCAGCTGTGATTTCTAATATCTCTGTTGTAATAGCTGCCTGTCTAGTTCTATTATAAGTCAATCTTAATTCTTTCAACAATTCACCTGCATTTTCTGTCGCCTTGTCCATAGCTGTCATTCGTGCTCCGTGCTCTGATGCGTTTGAATCTAAAAGCGCTTTAAATAATTGCGTCTTTAATGACGTTGGAATTAATTCCTTTTCTATATAATCTCTAGAAGGCTCGTATGAATACGCGTGATCTGTATCAGCTTCTCCTTCATTTTCTGCTCTAGCAATTGGAAGAAACTGTTCCTGATTCAGTACTTGAGTAGCAGCATTTTTGAACTCATTGTAAATGATTTCAACTTTATCATAAGTCCCCTTCTCAAATTCATCCATTACAAATTGTGCTGCTTCACTGACATCTTCAAAATTCAATCTATTAAATAGGTCAATGTAATCAGCATTATTGGGAAGCTTATTTCTCTTTAGAAAGTCTGCGGCCTTTTTACCAATTGTCATAAAATGCAAATTACCATTTTCCGCAATTGACTTGTATTCACCTTCCATTAAGCTTTTAACCCTACGTGTGACTGTACTATTAAAAGCTCCGCAAAGACCTTTATCAGAAGTTACCAAAATCAATAAAACCTTCTCTACAGTCCTTTCTTTAGCATAAGGATTGTTCATATCTTCCCCACTGCCACTTACGTTCTGTAGAATAGCAGATAGTTTTTGGGAATAAGGACGCATCATCGTGATTCTATCCTGCGCACGCTTCAACTTCGCTGCAGCCACCATTTTCATGGCTTTGGTTATTTGTTGTGTTGAAACAACTGAACTAATCCTATTTTTTACTTCCTTCAGATTTGCCATACAGCCTTTTATCTATTTTAACCTCTAATATTTAAAGGAAAAAGTTAATCTTAAAACGTAGTAAAGGAGCTATGCTTAGCTCCTTAAAAATATTAATATTTAGATGATAAATCGTCCGCTACCTTCTTCACTACTGCGATCAAATCATCATTAATTTTACCTGATTTAAAAGCATCAAGTGTCTCTTTCTCTTGGTTTTCCATCATCATGGCAAACTCCTTTTCGAAAGCTCTAACCTTATCAACAGGGACTCTATCTAAGAATCCTTTTGTAGAAGCAATAATAATCGCCACTTGCTGCTCCACAGCAACAGGAGAATACTGTCCTTGCTTCAAGATTTCTTGGTTTCGCTTACCTCTTTCAATGATTCTTTTCGTTGCTGGATCCAAATCAGAACCAAACTTAGAGAAAGCCTCTAATTCACGGAACTGAGCTTGATCTAGCTTCAAGGTACCAGATACTTTTTTCATTGATTTAATCTGCGCATTACCACCTACACGAGATACCGAAATACCAACGTTAATAGCGGGTCTAATACCAGCATTAAACAAATTGGTTTCTAAGAATATCTGACCATCTGTAATCGAAATTACGTTTGTTGGGATATACGCTGAAACATCACCCGCCTGGGTTTCAATAATTGGAAGCGCAGTTAAAGAACCTCCACCTTTTACTTTATCCTTCAAGGAAGGTGGCAAGTCATTCATATCTTTAGCAATAGTATCGTCATTAATAACTTTTGCAGCTCTTTCCAATAAACGAGAGTGTAAGTAAAATACATCTCCTGGATATGCTTCACGTCCTGGAGGTCTTCTTAATAGCAAAGAAACCTCACGATATGCAACCGCCTGTTTAGATAAATCATCATAAACAACCAATCCCGGACGACCTGTATCTCTGAAGTACTCACCGATAGCAGCACCAGCGAAAGGGGCAAAGAACTGCAAAGGAGCTGGATCAGCTGCAGAAGCTGAAACAATAGTAGTATAAGCCATTGCACCAGCTTTCTCTAACTCAGCAACGATTTGAGCTACTGTAGAAGCTTTCTGTCCGATAGCTACGTATATACAATAAACTGGATTGCCAGCATCATAGAATTCTTTTTGATTAATAATGGCATCAATCGCCACGGCCGTTTTACCAGTCTGACGGTCACCAATAATCAACTCCCGCTGACCCCTACCAACAGGAATCATAGCATCAATTGATTTAATACCCGTTTGAAGAGGCTCACTAACTGGCTCACGGAATATTACACCTGGAGCTTTACGCTCTAAAGGCATATCAAAAAGTTCACCTTCGATCGGCCCTTTTCCATCAATTGGCTGCCCCAAAGTATCAACTACTCTACCAGCAATGCCATCACCCACTTTAATTGAAGCAATTTTTCCTGTTCTTTTTACAGCATCGCCTTCTTTAATTCCTTGAGAGCTACCGAACAATACAGCACCAACGTTATCTTCTTCCAAGTTCAACACCAATGCTTGTAAGCCGTTTTCAAATTCCAACAACTCACCGGATTGTGCTTGTGTTAAGCCATAAATTCTTGCCACGCCATCACCAACTTGAAGGACGGTACCAACTTCTTCTAATTGAGCTTCTGTTTTGAAGCCTGAAAGTTGTTCTCTTAATATTGCTGAAACCTCGTCTGGTCTAACCTCTGCCATTATTCTATTATTATAGGTTAATTAATTTTTTAAATCTGTTTGATTAATTGATTTCGGGTTAATTCCCTTCTTAAATCATTCATCTTGCTTTGAATGGATTCATCAATTTGCTTATCACCCACGCGGATTAAAAAGCCACCAATCAAAGATTCATCTACTTTTTCGCTTAATTCAACCTCCTTACCGGAAATCTCTTTTACTATTTTAATCACTTCAGAACGCAAACTATCATCCAGTTTGAATGTAGTGCTTACTTCAGCAGTAATAATCCCCTTATGCTCATTATAAAGCTGCTTGAAAACTTTGGCCATTTCAGGTAAAACAGACTCCCTGTGTTTTCTTGAAACAATATCAAAAAACAAAGATGTCATTTCTTGTACCTTATCTTTGAATACCGCCCTTATAACAGCAGCCTTTTTCACGCTCTCCAAAATCGGATTATCTAACATAAGGATAAACTCTCTGTTTTCCTTACAGACCTTAGATAACAGCTCCATATCCGCCTTAATCTCTTCTAGCTGATTTTTCTCAACTGCGAGATCAATTAAAGATTTGGAATAACGGGATGCAATTCTATATTCTGACATTTGATCAGATTAATTGAGTTTTAAATCTTTCATGAAATCTTCCGCTAAAGCCTTTTGTGCTTTATCGTCAGATAAGTTTTTACGGATAAGCTTTTCGGCTATATTTAATGAAAGTTCTGCAACTTTAGTAGTTACTTCTTTCAAAGCAGCATTTTTCTCCACCTCGATAGAGCTTTTAGCGTCCGCAATCATTTTGTCAGCTTGCTTTGCTGCATCAGATTTAGCTTCCTCCTTTATTTTATTAGCAATATCCGTTGCTTCTTTCAATAGCTTATCTCTCTCTAATCTTGCCTCTTGCAGTAGTTTTTGATTATCAGCCTGCAACTTTGCCATTTCTTCTTTTGCATTTTCAGCTGATTGTAATGCATCTGCAATACTGCCTTCTCTAGCTTTTAATGAGTTCAAAATTGGCTTCCAAGCAAACTTTGACAATAAAAACAAGAGAACAAGGAAAATGAAGAGCTGCATGAAAAACAAGCCCGGAGAAAAGTCATTTATTAATTGTTCCATCTCTTAATTTGATTAATTTAAGTTTTAAAAAACGCTATTTGCAGCCTAGCGCATACAAATAGCGTTACTTTTTAGGATTAAATCATCCAGCAAGGATCAAAGCACCAAATGCTAATCCTTCTAATAATGCACCGATGATAATCATAGCGGTCTGAATTTTTCCAGAAGCCTCAGGTTGTCTAGCAATACCTTCCATTGCTTTTCCACCAATTTGACCTAGTCCGATACCAGCACCGATTACGATTAATCCTGCTCCAATTAAATTGTACATGATAGTTGATTTATATTAAATTAAACAAAAATACACTTTTAATGATGCTCCTCTACTGCCATACCTATAAACAATGCTGACAGCATTGTAAAAATGTAGGCTTGAAGAAAAGCCACTAATAATTCTATTAGCGTAATAAAAAATGCCAATCCAAATGAAATACTTGAAGAAGCAACAATTCCAAATTGTGAACGCATTGTAATAATCAGAGCAATTAAGCTCATCACTACCACGTGACCTGCCGTAATGTTTGCAAACAAACGAATTAATAATGCGAATGGCTTAGTGAACATTCCCAACACCTCAATAGGCATTAAAATAATCTTCATAAGAACAGGAACACCTGGCATCCAAAAAATATGTTTCCAATAATCTTTATTCCCGCTAAACTGTGTTACAAAAAAGGTAATCAAAGCTAATCCTACAGTAACTGCAATATTACCAGTGACATTAAATCCTAATGGAGTTAATCCTAATAAGTTTAAAATCCAGATATAGAAAAATACTGTGAGTAGATATGGAATGAATTTCTCGTACTTAGAACCAATGTTAGGTCTAGCTATTTCATCTCTAACGTAAATCACTAGAGGCTCCAAAATTCTTCCAACTCCTTTAGGAATTGATCTTTTATTGTATCCCTTAGCTAATGAAATAAATCCTAAGAACATCAATAAAGACGTTAGCAACATCCCTACCACATTTTTAGTGATTGAAATATCCAAAGGCTTTGGATTAGTAGCGTGACCCTCTTCATCTAAGTTGATTTCTCCCTCCGCATTAGTTTCATAAACTTTCCCATGAAACAAGGCAAAGTGTTTCCCATTTGATTCAGCCACCTCATGACCGTGATCAAAGTTAGAGGAAGAAAAAACATGCAATCCATCAGACCATAATATTACCGGAAGAGAAAATCCGTAATGCGTTCCAGTTTTACCACTAGTCCAAAAAGTGAAATCATGAGAATCTTGCAAGTGATGCTGAATATATTCGTTAATCTCCTCTTTAGTGTCAATTTGTCCACCATCTTCTGAACCTCCTGCAACCGCAAATAACGTATTTACGTTGATTAGCGATATTAATAGTGCGAACAACAATGTGTTTCTCATTATAGTTGGATTGATCATTCTACTTTTTACGATTGCCTTAATTTGGGGGCAAAGGTAATCATTTTCTTAATAAACATAATTTTTTTATTAAGTTTTTTACCCTTTGAAATTTCACTCATTATCCTTGGCATTCATTAGCCTTCCGCTATAGATCGCCTCAAATACTAAAAACATAAAAAAGGGAATTATGATAGATATTCGCTCAAGAAAATCCATGGATGTCTCTGAAAAAATAGTGTCTTTAAAGACCAGTACGAAGAGGCCGATCTTAACAAAAACGCTAGCCAAGTAGAAGTAACCCACCTGATCTGGAAGCTTTTTGCTTAAAAGCTCAACTGATCCTACTATAAAAATAAATGCAATGAAGTGAAATATATAAACAGAATCTAATGAGTACGATAAAAACTCATTCTGATTTGAAATATACCATTTTTGAAAAAAAAGTGCAGAAACAGCTATTGCTACTGTTATTAATGTGAAGAGTATAAGTCTTTTGTACATTGATTTATTCCTGAGACCTAATTACTTCTCGGATTACAACAAAAATTGAAAGAAAAACTGCTAAAAGCGTGATTATTTTGGTATAAATATCCGATCCACTTCCAGCAATTTCGTCAATGTATTCACCTAGGAGATGTCCCAGATAAATTGTTACAGCCATTTGAATAGCTAATCCAGAGAATTTTAAATAATTATTAAACGGCTTTTGCTTTTTCAATTTTAGGGTTTGATTGTCCGTTAGCAGTTTCATCTCCTATTTTAATGGATTTGTTGGTAACACCCATTTTACACTCTCCATTAAAAGTAGCACCTGATTCTACAATTAATTTGTTCGTGATTATATCACCATGCACTACTGCAGATGGTTTTAAAACCAATAACTCTGTAATTTCTACAACTCCTTTAACTTCCCCTTCAATCTCCGCATTTTGCGACAATACATTGCCTTCAATATGAGAAGTATTACCTAAGACTAATTTTGATTTAGTTTTGATATTGCCTATTACCTTACCATCAATTCGGATATTTCCAAAGGTTTCTAAATCCCCATTTATCGTAGTTCCTTTACCGATAGTATTGCTTGAACTTGTGATATCTTGTGCCATTTGTATCTTATCTTGCTTGTTATTAAACATCTCCGTTTCCTTTTCCTATTATATTAAAAAGTAATAAATTCTTCCGGATCCACCGGATTTCCATTATACCATATTTCTAAATGAACATGTGGTCCCGTAGTTAGTTCCCCAGAATTGCCAATTATGGAGATTACTTCGCCAGCATTTACAAAATTACCAACTTTTTTCAATAATGCCGAATTATGCCTGATTACTGAAATTAAATTTGCTCTATGTTGAACCGCAATCACATATCCTCCGTCTTGAGTCCATGATGATAATATAACGGTTCCATCCGCAATAGATTTTACTGGTTCATTTGTTTTTGCCACTATATCAATTCCATAGTGGTCAATACTCATGTCGTAAGGTGAACTTACTATTCCTTGAATTGGTGGAAAAAAGAAAATATCTTTTAATTCATCGGAGTAATTATTACTTGAATAGCTGGTTAAACTAAAGTCCTGCTCTTCAAATTCCTGTCTAATAATGGAATCTCCTGCATCTATCTTCTGAGGGTTAAAATCCTTGTTCAGATCATCAGTGTTCACTTGATCTGGCTCTCTATAAGTCTCTCCATCCGGCACGTCTCCCTGTAAAATTGTTTGTAAATTCCCAATAAACCGGTCTTGAGCTCTCAGTCTTGATTTCAGAGAATCCATTTCTATAGTCAAGGACAATAGTTTTTGATTATACTCCATCGTAGTATGTCTTGGATCAAACCATTGTGCCAATAAAGATTGGGATAAATATAATGCCCCAATAAATATTATAATAAAAGATAATAAACTAATAACCGCTACCTTTGCATAAGTAAAGTTAATGGTAGATACTTCAGCCAAGTTTTCTTCGTTTCTTACCACCATTTGATATCTTGTGGTAAGCCAATTGGACATTGTCTTTCTTATTCGCAACTTTGTTTTTTTATTATTTAATGCAAAAATACATATTATCAACGACTCTCAATACTTTTCTTATATGAATCGCTTATTTTAGTCGTTTGAAAATTACAGTGAGTTACTATATCAAAAAATATCGATACCTACTACTAGGCTTTTTCTTAATGATTGCAGCCTGTTCACCTGAAAACTCTGGCCTTGTCGGATATAGTTATCATAATGTTACAGCAAAATACAATGCATTTTTTATTGCAAACGAAAAACTCCAAGAGGTATTATTAGAAATAGAGGATGCTCACCAAAACAATTTTAACAGGGTTTTAAAAGTTAAAGCTCCAATTGACACAAATATTGTTAATGCGAATCAAGAAAAAGTAGACGATATTATAAAAAAAGCATCAATAGCTATTCAAAGACATAAAGTAAGTAAATGGGTTGATGATAGCTATATTTTAGTAGGTATTGCCAGGATGCTAAATCGAGAATATGAAGAATCAATTGAGACCTTAAAGTATGTTAATGTCAATAGTAAAGATGATCAAACAAAATATTTAGCACTTACCTATCTTGTTAGAACCTTTACAGAATATGGTGAATTAAATAATGCTTTAGCAGTTATTGACTACTTAAATAGACAAAAATTATCTAAAGCGAATAAGAGAAAATTGTATCTAAATGCTGCTCATTATTATCAAATCTTAAATGATCCTAATAATGTTATTAAGTACTTAAGCGCTGCCATAAAATTAATGTCCAAAGGTCCTGAAAAAGCTAAAATGCATTTTATCTTGGGGCAACTTTACCAAAAATCAAAATTAGATGCCGTTGCTTATGATAACTATGGAGAAGTTCTCAATAACAGGCCTCCTTATGAATTATCATTTTACGCTAGATTAAACATGGCACAAGTAACAGAGCTGTCGAAAGGTGAGGATATTAAAAAGATCAGAAAGTATTTTGAACAGTTACTGAAAGATGGTAAAAATGTGGACTTTAAAGACAAGATTTACTACGAGATGGGTGAGTTTGAACTAAAACAGGGAAATATTGAAGAAGCTATCCCATTTTATAAATCATCGATCGAAAATAGTGTTGATAATCAACGACAAAAATCTTTCTCCTACCACAAATTGGGCTTGCTGTATTTCGATGAACTTAAAAAATACCCCTTGGCTAAGGCATATTACGATAGTGCTTATAAAATCATGCCGGAAGATGAAACTATTTATCAACAGGTTGCTACAAGACAATCGGTACTTTCAGATTTTATTAAGCAGATAAATACAATTCAAGAAAACGATTCATTAGTAAGTCTTGCCCAAATGGACAGCAGTGCAATTAATAAAATATTTTTGGCACAAAGGAATGAAAGAATCGAAAAAGAAAAAGAAGAAAAAAGAAAACGTGAAAGGGCTGAAAGAAATCAGGCTGCTAACAATAAGACGACTGCATTTGAACAAGGTCCAAATATCCAAACCAATACAGCACCAGGTGGTGGATTTTATTTTTATGATCAAGCAACAGTAGCTCAAGGGAGAAATACTTTTAAAAGAATTTGGGGAAATCGATCATTACAAGATGATTGGAGAATGAAAAGAACACAAGTTTTTGACGAGAGTAGGTCGGAAGAGCAGGAAAGTGCCCCCAAAGAATCTGTAGCTGATAGGGAAGAAGATTTATCTGAAGAGGATTTGATAGCTCAAGAAAGAGAAAAATTCTTTAATTCGATTCCATTTGAAAAAGAGCAACAAGAAAAGCTATTAAACGAAATGGAAATAGCTTATTATAAATTGGGAAATATCTACAATTTTGATTTACAAGAGAAGAAAGATGCCATAGACACTTATGAAACACTCTTAAGCCGCTTCCCAAAGACAGAGTACCGAGCTGAAATTCTTTACTTATTATATATCTATTATGAAGATAAAGAAGAGGTAAAAGCTCAAACATTTGCTAACGAACTACTCAAGAGTTTTCCCAACACAATTTTCGCCAAACTTATAGAAAACCCTAATTATCAGGAAGAAAGTAATTTGGCAAGTGCCAAAGTGAAAGTGATCTACGAAAAGGCCTATCGTCTTTATCAAAATGAAAATTATCAGGGAGCCATCAAAGAAATCAATGAGGGTTTAAACAACTATCCTGAAAATGATTATGAAGACAATTTAAAACTTTTAGAGGCTCTTATTACCGGAATTACGGACGGTAAAAATCCTTATAAGTTCAAGTTGCAAAGCTTTATGGAGAATTATCCAGAAAGTGAATTATACAGCTTTTCTAAAAGCCTTTTAGCTGCAATTGACAACCTTGATAAGAAAAGGCAACAAAATGAACAAATCAAATACGTCCCATTTTTTGAGCAGGCCCACTACTTCGTTGTTCTGTATGAAAAAAATAAAGCGTTGGCTGGTGTACTTCCGCAGGAAATAGAGGATTTCGGAAATAAATTCTTCCCTGAACAAGAATTAAAATCTGGAAATCTTGTTTTTAATGACGACTATTCAATGATACTATTGAGCGAATTTGAGGGAAAAGAGATTGCAGAAGCATTTTTTAAGAAATTTAATAGTGATTTATCACCCTTAAAAAATTTCAAAAGCCTAAATTTTAGTAATTTTGTAATCTCAAAAGATAATTTTCAAATCTTCTATCAAGCAAAAGTGGCGGACAGTTATACTGAATTTTTCAATACAAATTACCAAGTAACACCATAGGCATTTTTTAGATTTGACTGCAAATTTATGAGTTCAACTAATATGAAAAAATCAAAGATATTTAAAGCTGTAGCGGCAATGTGGGCTATTTTTATTATTTCCATCATTGGTTTTGCCTTATTTATTTACAGTATCAGCATTAATCTTAACGGCTGGTATGGGGAACTACCTGGCTTAAAATCCCTTGAAAACCCTAAAAGTGATTTGTCTTCCATCTTATACTTTGCTGATAATAAGGAAATGGGGAAATATTATAGGTATAACAGAAGTCAAGTGACTTTTGATGAACTTTCTCCTAATGTTGTAAATGCACTAATCGCCACAGAGGACATACGCTTTACTGAGCATTCAGGTATTGATCTTAGAGGTTTGGGACGAGTATTCTTCAAATCTATTCTAATGTTTGATAAAAGTGCTGGTGGGGGAAGTACAATTTCACAACAATTGGCCAAAATATTATTTAGGACACGAAGCGATTTATCAAATGGAAGTTTAAATAATGTTCCTGTTCTAGGTTTAGTAATAGCCAAAATGAAAGAATGGATAGTTGCTGTAGAATTAGAAAGATCCTATACCAAGAAGGAGATTATCGCAATGTACCTCAATACATTTGAATTCGGAAGTAATGCATTTGGGATAAAAACAGCTTCCAAAACATTTTTTAATACTACTCCTGACCAACTAACGATTCCTGAAGCAGCTGTTTTAGTTGGTCTATGCAAAAATCCGAATTTGTACAGCCCGGTTTACCAGCCTGAAAATGCATTTCAAAGGAGAAATACTGTAATGAATCAAATGAGAAAATATAACTATATAGATGACACCGCTTATGATTCATTATCAAGCAAACCGATAGAATTAGATTATGACGTTGAAAATCATAATGATGGACTTGCTACATACTTCAGAGGAGTTATTTTATGGGATCTTTTGGCCTGGAGCAAAGCTAATGGCTACGATCTCTATGAAGATGGTTTAAGAATCTATACGACCATCGACAGTAGGATGCAAAAGTATGCTGAGGAGGCTGTTGAAGAACACATGAAGTTCCAACAGGAGCTTTTCGATGAACATTGGGAAGGGAAAGCGCCTTGGAGAGATGAATCCGGAAGAGTAATAAAAGACTTTGTTGAAAATGAAGCTAGAAAAACACAAGCCTATAAATATTGGAAAGATGAGTTTGGAAATGATGAAAAGAAAATATTTCAAAAGCTAAAGGAACCCAGGTCTATGAAGGTTTTTAGTTGGGAGGGTGAAATTGATACAGTACTGAGCACAATGGATTCAATTCGTTATTTCAAGCAATTCCTACACGCTGGATTTATGGCCATGAACCCTAATAATGGTCACATCAAGGCTTGGGTAGGGGGCATTAACTATAAGTATTTTAAATATGACCATGTAAAACAAGGAAGAAGACAACCTGGATCCACATTTAAGCCACTTGTTTATGCAGCTGCAATTGATAACGGATATTCTCCTTGTTACCAAATAGAAGATGTGCCAGTTACATTTGAAGTCCCAGGAGATCCACCAACTTGGACCCCTTCTAACTCAGATGGGAAGTTTTCAGGAGAAACCATGACCTTAAGGCAAGCTATGGCTCGGTCACTAAACTCTGGAACTGCTTACGTTATGAAGAAAATCGGTCCTCAAACTGTGGTCAACTATGCTCAAAGACTTGGTATAGAAAGTCCTTTAGATGCAGTTCCTTCATTGTGTTTAGGCACTTCGGATGTATCAATTTATGAGTTAATTGGTGCTTACAGTACTTTTGTGAACGAAGGCTTTTATACTAAACCATTTTACATTGAAAGGATTGAGGATAAAAACGGAAAGATATTAAAGCAATTTGTCCCTAAAACTGGAGAGGCATTAAGTTCTGAAACTGCCTATGCCATGCTTCATATGTTGAAAGGATCCACCGAAATTTCAGGAGGCACTGCTTTAGGCTTGGATAGGGAATTAAGAGAAGAAAATGAAATAGGAGCAAAAACTGGGACCACTCAAAATTATTCAGATGGTTGGTTTGTTGGTGTAACCAAGGACATCGCTGCTGGCGCGTGGGTTGGGGGAGACGATAGAAGTATACATTTCCGAAATATTGGTTTGGGGCAAGGAGCAAGAATGGCAATGCCAATCTGGGAGAAATTTATGAAGAAAGTTTACGAAGATGCGGAGTTAGCAGTAAGTAAAGGAGAATTTAAAAAACCATCTACTCTGTCCATAGAATTGGATTGTGAGCAATATATGATGCAACAAAACAATGTAACCGATTCCACTGAACAAATTCAAAAATTGGATGTTGATGGCATACAATAAAAAATTGTGAAATGTACGATGCGGTATTTCTCAAGCCTCAAGATTTAAATGAATTACCTAAACTACCTGGGGTTTACAAATTTCATAATTCATCTGGGGAAATTATTTATGTAGGAAAAGCAAAAAATTTAAAAAATAGGGTATCAAGCTATTTCAATAAATCTGCAAATCATAATAGAAAAACAATAAGACTAGTTCGCGAGATTGAAAAAATTGAAATAGCAATTGTCAACTCCGAATTTGATGCCCTTCTTCTAGAAAACTCATTAATAAAGGAGTTACAACCTAAATACAACATTCTACTGAAGGACGATAAATCCTTCCCTTATTTGTGTATTACAAATGAGCCTTTCCCCAGAATTATTTCAACTCGAAAGAGAATTCCTAGAAACGGCACATATTTTGGCCCGTATGCTAGTGTGAGGGCAATGAACAATGTCTTAGAATTAATTAGGAAGTTATATACTATTAGAACCTGTAAACTAAATCTTACAGATCAGAATATTAAAACAGGAAAATTTAAGGTTTGTCTTGAATACCATATTGGCAATTGTAAGGGGCCATGTGAAGGCTTACAAAATCATGATAACTATCAAAAAGATATTAACCAAGCAGCTGAAATACTTAAGGGAAATCTAAATATCCCTAAGCTACACTTCAAAGAGAATATGCAAAGTGCAGCGGATGAACTAGATTTTGAAAAGGCACATAAATTTAAAGAAAAGTTCGACCTCCTAGAGAAATTTCATAGCAGATCACTAGTTGTTAATTCAAGACTTACAGATATCGATGTGTGTAGCATTATATCGGAGGATAAATATGCATTTGTTAATTACATGCGTGTGAAAAACGGAAGCATTAATGCAACCAAGACGATTGAATTAAAAAAGAAGCTAGACGAGTCAGATCAAGAATTACTACTATTAGCATTAATCGATTTACGGAAGCTCTATGAGAGTACTACAAATGAAATTTTAACAAATATCGAGATTGAGAACTTAGCAGAGAGTTTTCATTTTATTAAACCTCAAATTGGGGACAAAAAGAAACTTGTTCAAATGAGTTTGAAAAACGCTTTGTTCTTTAAAAAGGAAAAACTGAATCAAAATGAGTCCAGTAAGATAAAAGAACTTAGGGTACTAAAGCAACTCCAGACAGACCTTCGCCTGAAGGAGCTTCCCCTTAAAATTGAATGTTTTGACAACTCCAACATGCAAGGCACCAATCCAACAGCGTCTATGGTTCACTTCAAGAATGCTCGACCCAAAAAGAGTGAATACAGACATTATCATGTTAAAACTGTGATTGGCCCAGATGATTTTGCCTCTATGACAGAAATTGTAGGAAGACGATACAAAAGACTACTAGATGAACAGCAAGATTTACCCAATTTAATTGTAATAGACGGAGGAAAAGGTCAGCTAAGTGCAGCAGTAAAAGCATTAAATGAATTGGAACTATACGGCAAAATTCCAATAATAGGCATTGCTAAAAGACTAGAGGAAATATACTTTCCCGAAGATCCCTATCCAGTCCATATCAGCAAGAAAAGCGAGTCATTAAAGTTAATTCAGCGACTTAGAGATGAAGCACACCGCTTTGCCATCACCTTCCACAGACAAATCAGGAGCAAGAATAGTTTCACTACTGAACTAGAAGGCATTGAAGGAATTGGAGAAAAAACAATCGACCAGTTACTCAATCATTTCAAATCAGTAAAGAAGATAAAAGAAGCTTCATTTGAAAATCTTAGTAAAATTGTAGGCAACTCTAAGGCCGAGCTAATAATAAAAGCCTTTAAATAAAAAAAGGAAGGTATACACCTTCCTCTTGAACAATTCTAAATCTTTTGATCAATAAGACCACAATTCGTGCTCTTTTTCCATTAATTCATATTCTAACCACTGAGAGGCCATTATACCTTGCTTAGGTGATTCCGAATACACGTCAATAATCATGTTATCATCAGGGTTAGCAACCTTCACGATTCTGGCATTGAACAACCTTAAAGCAAAAGCATCTGCTAAATTTTTATGCTCAGCACTGTTTTGCGGATTAAACCAAATCATTTGTTCTGGATTGCTTCTGAACAGATCCACCAAATCAAGATATTTAAAAACCCCAACTGTTCTTTCAACGCCTGAAGTAAAGTTTGCCGCAGGAATAATAATTTTTACAGCTTGAATATCCCAAACTAGCACGGAACGCTGCTTATCAAATATCATATCCTCTACTATTTCCAAGGTTGACATCTGCCTAACTGTAAATTGGGTAGAAATCTCTGTAGTTGGAGCATTTTCTTCTTCCTCTTCTGCAGCATCAGCTGTATCACCCCATCCATCATCACTACCCCATGCATCACCACCAGAATCTCCCCAACCATCGTCAGCACCACCCATATTCATATCTTTCAAGCTTGGGTCTTCCAATTTTTCCAAGAATTCCTCTTTGGTCATTCTATTAACCATGGAGTCCCCTTTGTAGATAGGAAGTATTCCTGCTTTGGCAGCATTTACTATATGTTTGGTAATTTCATTATTAGATGAAAAGAATGGCTTGTTTTGCTTTTCCTTCAAATCCATTCGTCTCCAAACACGCTTCTTAAAAAACATATCGTCCTCATGAATTGGGTAAACCGAATTTGGATTATACCCATCATTTGCCGATTCTTGAGCTTTTGACGGTTGTACAACAACCATCAACACAACTCCCAATGCTAATATCACAAACTTTTTCATAACCTGTTAATTTCTTAAATTCTATTAATTTAGAGTAATCGGGAAGACTTGCTCACCTAGCGCTACCTCTTCAGTATTTCCTCTAAAATTTCTTCTTAATACTTGATCTACCTGCACTACCAATCTATCTCCTGGTCTTGCATTGGACATCAACTGTGATATATTCACAGTTTCACTTGTAGCTTTTATAGGCTGACCAACAGGTCTAGGCCCTCTGGCTAAGGTGATTGTCCACCTAGTTACTTTGTATTGAGCATCCTTTGGTAATTGTGCTTTAAAGTTGTCATCAGGAATGGCCTCTACCCTCAATACACGTAAAGCAGTAGCTTTTTCACCTTGCTTCAAGTTCACTGGTTTAGAACCAGCAAATACTTGCACGTCAGGTTTAGGTATTCTACGAACATCAAAAACCTTATTGCCTATTTTGGTACTTCCAGAACTTACCCCTAAAGTTACTTTTGGAGCGTTCGGTATAATTGTTACCCTACCTCTTGCTTGTCCTTGGATAGAAGTTCCGCCTTGAACTGAAAATGAAGGATTATATGAAGTTCCTAAGGCAGGAACCAATACGTCTAATTCATTTCCGCAATTCAGATACAACTGGCTTAGAGCAGCAGATTGTACTTGGATTACAGGTTCCGCAACAAAGTATTCAATCTCCTCACGATAAACACTGTCTTTTAATTTTGCAGTTGCTTCATAAGTTTTTCTTGCTGTACCCTCTTCACCGTAAGAACCAGCTGGAGTTACAGTAAATTCGATTTTACCGTTCCCATTTTCAACATCAATTTCATTACCATTAAAAGTCATTTCAGGATCTTCCGCGGAAGAAGATGCCGCTACTATAAGGTCAGCTTTATACTTAGCCCCAGCTGCAACAACTTTGGATTCCGGTAAAGCAACCAATCGAATTAAATCAAATTTCAAATCACCAGCACCCACTTTTCTTGCTAACAAATCTAAAGCTCTTGACTCATAAGCCATAACTTTGTTTTGGTAGTCACTGATAGTTGCTAGAGCTGCAGGAGTTGGAGAGCCCATAAATTCTAAAGTAGCCCAATCTTTACCTTTTTGATTAGGATCATTTTGAAAACGAGGATTTTCATTGGCGTCAAGCGCTAATAAATCGAACGAAACCGCAGAATCACCAACTGCCTGATCGATATACTTCGAATATTCATTTAGCTCCTTTTGAAGTGCTATTCCATTATTTTCGTTTTCAGGTAACATATAGTTACTAACTCTGTCATAATCAGTTTTACCTACTAAGTCACCATTTTCGTCTCTATCACCAGTGATTTTAACAAAAGTTTCTTTGTAAGTTGCCAATTCATTAACCATCTCTCTGGTCTTTTGACGAATCTCTTTAGCCTTATCCAAGATTTTCACATCATCTGGGCGACTACCGGATTCCTCTACAGCATTTTCAATTCTGCGAAGCGTATTACCATTCTGCTCTTTAGCGGCATCAACAGATACTTCTAAGGAGTTATTTATGTCGATGAATTTGTCGAGTACCGTAACACTAACGTTAAGCGCCAAAAGGGCAGTCAGTACCAGGTACATCATGCCGATCATCTTCTGTCTTGGGGTTTCTTTTCCTCCAGCCATATAGATTTATATTTTAAGCTTTAAAAACAAATTAACCTTTCATAGCAGATAGCATATTGCCATATACCTTATTTAACTGAGAAAGATTAGTTGTTAAGTTTTTAACTTCTGTTTGGAACTGTGCAGTATCTTTACTCGCCTCAGTCATACTATCTAAAGCAGTTGACAAATTCTTGTAGAACTTATTCATCGCTTTAACATGGTTTTGAGAATCTTGCAATTCCATCTCATACACTTGATTCAATGCCGTCAAGTTTTTGGTTACCGCTTGTACTTGTGAATGATACGATTTAGCATCCATCGAAGCGTTCGACATCTCAGACATTGCTTTAACAGTAGTGTCATAAGATTTATTCATTTCTAATAAAGACTTGCTAGCTTGCTTAACGTTGTTAGCATAATCATTAGTTGCAACGGCTGCATTACTTAAATTAGACATTTGTTTGGCAGAGTCTGCCATGCTTTTCATTCCATCTCCTAAGCTCTTTATTAGTTCTGGACCAATTTTCCCTTCCTCCAAAACCTTGTCTAATTGTTGTGAAGCAGAACCTCCAGACACAGAAGATATTTGTTTTTTCCTTGGGGCTGGTTCTTCATCAAATTCTTCCGCCAACTCTGGATATACTTTACTCCAATCAACTTCGTCATGTGCAGGTTCAAATGCACTCAATAAGAAAATTATGGCCTCAGTACTTAAACCAACACCCAACATAAAAGATGCACCTGGAAGGTGAAGAATCTTAAACATGGCACCGATAATTACGATTGCCGCACCAATACCATACACCTTAGGCATTATGGTCTTGAATAATAACTCCTGAAATCCGCCTTTTTTATTACTCATGTTTGTAGTTTTTTATGGTTAATGTCTAAATATTGTTTTATTTTTTTAAAAAGTCAATTAAAATTCTGCACCTGATGACCTGCCAAGGTAAGTCATTGCACATCTAAATCCTATATAAGCTCTTGTTGAATCTTTATGTTCGAATGCTCTAGTACCTGTTTCAAGATAAAAAGCAATGTCTTTCCATGAACCTCCCCTAATAACTTTTCTAGGTTCGCTTTCATCAAAAAATGTTGGATTTAAATCCCAAACCAAAGGAACTGATGCAGGATTAAAGGCATCCTCACACCATTCAGCAACGTTACCCGACATATCAAATAAACCAAAATCGTTCGGGAAATAAGACATTACTTCTGCAGTATAAGCGTTTCCATCATCATAATAATTCCCTCTACCTGGTTTAAAGTTGGCTAACATACATCCTTTCGCATTTCTTATATAAGGATTACCCCAAGGGTACTTGGCCATATCTCTACCTCCTCTAGCTGCGTATTCCCATTCAGCTTCTGAAGGCAAACGAAAAGCAGGCATTGGAAACTCACCCAATGATTCTCTATAAGAATTCAAATAGTCTGTTCTCCATTCAGAAAAAACTTTAGCAGCTTCCCAATCCACGCCAACAACGGGATAATCATCGAAAGCAGGGTGCATATAATAATACTCCTGCATTGGATCTCCCATATGATTAGTGAAATCCTTCATCCACACTGTTGTGTCAGGGTATAGCTCCTTCATTATGTAGTCCCTGCCAAGAGTAGAGGCTGAGTCCTCCATCATTCTTTGAATAAACTGACGGTACTCATTATTGGTAATTTCAGTTTCATCCATATAAAACCCACCAATTGTAACCTGTCTGTTAAAATTAATTTGACTTGCTGCCACATCTTCGTCAGCTTGTCCCATATGAAAAGTTCCGGCTGGAACTGCTCTCATACCATAAGGAGTAGCCATATACCACCCTTCTCTACCGGGAACACCTACCAAATTACCTCCATCGCCAGCACCACCTCCAAAAAGACCACAGCCTTCAAGGAAAAGAGTAGCAACAAACAAAATTGATAGGGTTAATTTTTTCAAAACACCTTTATTATTCATAACACCTATTTGTTTCTAACTAAACGCTAATATATTGACAATTATTAAATATATTCTTTACACCTTAATAATAAAACCTCAAATTGTAAGGTTTTATTGTATTTTAAATATTTTATAGAAATATCTCTACAATTTTCACAAAAAAGTTTTATTCTGCAAGTATTTTACGATTAATGTCTAAATCTTGGCGTTCGCACCACCTTTTTTCCCGATGTAGATATAGCAGGCAACCTATAACTCAACATAATTTCATGTGAAGTGGTGCTCTTTGCGCTTTGTGCTACAAGGGTATAATCGAAAGCATAACCTAGTTTTAATGTGTTTTCTTTAAAGAAGCTATACCCCAACATCACAATAGCAGCTTCCTGCTGTCTGAAGGAAAGTCCACCCCAAATTTTTTCTTTGTAGGTAGCAACTGCAGAAACATCAAAAGTGTAAGAACTAAATTCAGTAGTTCTTACTAAAAAACTTGGCGTTAAACTAATGTCGTAATTTATCGGAAAGGTATAACCACCCGTTACTATTAAATCCTTTGGATATGGATTTCTTATGGCATCTGACCCAAATCCAAATTCTGCCTCTATTAAATGGTTGAGAGCAGCCCCCACATAAAAATCCTTATGTTGAAAATTTACCCCAATTGAAAAATCAGGGCGAACTTGGGTCGGTTGTATATTATTGATGTTTGGGTCATCAGGATCTATTACAATGTACCCGTCCTTATTAATATTTTGGGTAATAACGCCTCCTCTGAAACCAATACTTAATTTAGAATCTTTGATCCCCAAATGATAGGCTCCAGATGCTTGCACCTGAATAAAATTCTGATTGGCAATATCATCGTTTAAGACATAAAACCCAAACCCACTATTATATCTCATGATTGGAGACGTTAATGAGATTAATTGGGAATTAATACCACCGACAGGACCGTTTGAAGGAGCGTAACCTGCCCACTGCGTCCTGTGCATTGCCGTTAATTTTGTATAACCTTCTACTCCCGAGTAAGCCGGGTTATTAAAAAGATTATTAAACATGTAATGAGAGAACTGCACATCTTGACCTTGGACATTAAAAATGCCCACTGTCAAGAAGATTACGCTCAATAATTGTAATGTTTTTTTCATATCCTCAACACTTTAGAAGGATAAATATAATAAAAATAACTTTTGTTCAAGCTTTTATGTAATTAATTTAAAGTTATTATAGAATTAAATATATTTAATCCACTTTAAATCAACTACTTAAGCCCATTAGCTTTTTTTATATAAAGTTCCAATGCTCCTGTCATGGAAGGTGCGTTTGGTAATGGTGCTTCAATATCTATAATTAAACCAGCATCTCTCGCTGCCTGAGCAGTAGTAGGACCAAAAACAGCAATCCTTGTTTTATTTTGTTTGAACTCAGGGAAGTTCACAAATAATGAATTAATTCCTGAGGGACTAAAGAACGCTAAAATATCATATGTAATATGTTCCAGGTCTGATAAATCAGCCGCAACAGTCTTATAGATAGTCGCTTCCGTGAAATTATAGCCATTCTTATTCATAAAAGATGGAATGTCATCCTTTCTGATATTAGAACAAGGAAACAAATATTTTTCGTTCTTATGCTTCTTAATTACGTTCAAAATATCCTGTGCGGTTCTCTCTCCCACGAAAACTTTTCGCTTTCGTACCACTATATATTTTTGAAGGTAATTTGCGGTTTGTTCCGAAATACAAAAATATTTCATCTCAGGTGGCATTTCCACCTTACTGTCTTTACATATCCTAAAGAAATGATCAACTGCATTTCTACTAGTAAATATAATAGCAGTATGTTTCAGGATATCAATTTTTTGCTTCCTAAATTCCTTCGAATCGATAGGATCAACTTTGATAAATTGCCTGAAATCAATCTTGATCTTGTACTTGTCCGCCAATTTATGATACGGAGAGTTTGAAATGTCTGCCGGCTCAGGTTGTGAAACCATGATACTCTTTACCGGATAAAATCGGTCTTTTACACTTGTTGACATACTAATAAGTCTACTTTGAAAAGTTTAATCAAATGAAATATTTAAGTCCAATTAAAAATGGGAATATTTCTGTGGTGCAAAAGTAAGAAAATAAATAGAGATTAGAGAAGCTGCTTAATTTTAATATTTTAAAATATATTAATATTAACCTAGCAAGATAAAGAGCTACTATTCCATAAATGGCTATAGTTAACCAAATTGAAGGGATTGACCCAACATATAGATAAATTAGAATTGAAGTAAAGAACAGAACATTGACGAAAAATAGATTGATATTTAACAATTCTTTTATGTAAAAGGCCGATATTCTATTATTTCCAAACAAATTTGAGGCAACTGCAACTAAAATCACCTTTCCAATTAAGCCAATAGAGATTATAGATATAATTTTTATAAAGGCCAGTATTCCATTTGATTCTATCTCAAGAAAACTAATACCCTTGCCCATTATCAAGAAATAAATTAAGCCCGCTGTTAAAAAAACATACAATCCTGCAAATACTAAATTGTCCTGGTCCATTATTCTGATGCGAGACTGATCTCCTTCTTTCAAGCGGAAGGTAAATATCTTACTAATGGATAAAATATTAAGGTAACGCTTATCGTAATTCGCTTTGACAATTACCATAAACAGTGAAGCGCCAATCAATAATATCAACAAAATATTGTCAGAGATCCATTTGTTCTCCCGAGATGAATTTTCAAGACCTTGATAATCCAATTTAGTGTCAGGGTTTTCAATTGAATAAACACCAAAACTCATGTTTTGCAGCTTTTCATCCCAGCTTATATTAATTTGTTCTGTTGGTACCGACTTAAATGAATACTTCAGAAAATTATTTTCAGACTTTTCTATTAACTTTTCCCCGGAAAATAAATAGGTCGGAGCATCAGAACTAACCTCTAAAATTGATTCTGAGAAATTTTGAAGATCTAATGTTATTTGTTTGAGAGTGTCGGAGGGCCATTCATCTATATTTGTTAAGGTATCGGCTTGGTGCCACACGCGTAACTCACTATCACTTACAGCTGAGTCATCCTCTTGCATCTTATTTTCTTGCACACAGGAAAGTAAGATTGAAACTGACAACAAATAAATTAGCCTGTTAATTAATGACATACTGATTAAAACATATGATTTTTCTACTTCTCAATCTGAGTCTAGCTATGATTATAAGCTGAGAACCTCTTATAAATTAAAAGACTGCAATATAACCAAAATGCACCTTTCCTTGAGAAAATTCAGGCTTATTTCCCAACTGATTTCCTAAAGCATAAATTATCCTGAACCAACCATTTTGGCTTTTGACGTCTATCCCAGCACCAAAGGCATAGACCCAATCTATATTCTTCGGTAATTTTGCGAGGTCTGTAAGTAAGAAAAAACTAGATCTTTGATCTAAAAAGTATCTGTAATTCAAATTTAGAAGTCCATAATAAGGGGAATAGAAGAAATTTCTGTCAAACCCTCGAAGGTTTTGCAACCCGCCTAAGCGCAGTAAGTCATTTTGAGACAATGCCGGGTTTTTGATGATCGCATATTGTGGGACAGCTTCTAATAATATTCGCTTTCCTAACACTCTCTGAAAATGCAACTTAGTGCCAGTACTAAAGCTATTGCTAACTTCTGGAACATTTTGCCAAGCAGTAGGTAATGCCGAGAAATTCGTAATTTTCTTGTTACCAAAACCAAAATTAAGGGTAGCAAAGGAATAGTTGCTTAATTGCGGATACGTTAATTCATTTCTCCAATAAAAATTAATGAGAACAGCATTCGTGTTAGAACTTCTCAAAGGATTAAGGTTTGAAATTTCCTCCTCGGAAAATCCCCTAAGAATATTATTACTGAGCCGTTGATAGGCCATACCTATACTGAAATTACTCCATATAAAATATTGCACTCCTAATTGTAAATCAGTTTGAAGAAATGTGCTGTCTTCTTGCAAAAGCTCAAACCCAAAATTTAGGCCCAATGGACTTTTGAAAGCGTGGGATTGACGAAAACTGGTATTTAAAATTTGAGAATTAGCTGAATACTTCTGCCAGAATACATCCAATCCTACACCTCTCTTGAACAAATTCCTTAATCGCGCATCCACTTGTCCTGTTAGATTCGTCCGATTCCCTTCAGGAATCAGCCCAATAATTGCATCAAATTGATTGCTTTTCACCTTTTGTAAATTTACTTGGATCTTGGCTTTATTATTAGCAAATGAAAGAGTCGGAGAAGAGGCTAATCGTAAATACTGGATTTGATCTATTTGATTTCCGATCGCATTATATGCTTTAATATCGAATGGTTCATTATAGCGTAAACTTAGTAGATTGCTTAAATATGGAACATTAACGGCCCGACTATCTCCATCAATTTCGAGACTGTCATAGACAATAAAATTTTGTGGGTTAATCCTGACAATCGCTTCAACTTGATTTTCCTCTAAACTGCTAATGCTTAAATTCGCTTTAGCAAGTGGAAATCCTTTCCGATGATAATTCATCCGGACGTAGTTCCTTAATTTCTTATTAAGCACGTATTGATTAGCAATTTTACCGCTCAGTTTCTCTACATTTTGGACAGCAATGGGTATTTGACCATTATAGACTTGAATAGGCTTCCAGAAATAAGGCCTACCTTTCTCTATTTGCAAGCCGTTGTTCTGGTCAATTACGACTTTAGCTTCCCAAAAACCGGATCTTATGAGGGAATCTTGAATTTTATTCCTTTGTTGTAAAAGACTGTCGCTGGAATTTTGAGAATATGCATAAGAGAAGGTTGAAAAATATAGAAATGAAAACAGGAGGGACTTCTGTAAAATTCGGTTTAAATTTGCGTTAATTTTGGCAGGTATATACATACATATTCCCTTTTGTAAGCAGGCGTGCTTTTACTGTGATTTCCATTTTTCCACCAATATGGCAATTAAAAATGATATGGTAGAAGCAATTTGTAAAGAAATTGAACTTCAACAAGAATATCTGAATGGAGAATTAATCCGATCCATTTATTTTGGCGGGGGAACGCCTTCGCTTCTAGATGAAACTCATCTAAAATCTATTTTCAACTATTTAAATAGGTTTCATAATATCGCATTTGATGCCGAAATTACATTTGAGGCCAATCCTGATGATATCACTCAAGACAAGCTGGAAATCCTTTATCAAAATGGAATTAACCGATTAAGTGTGGGTATTCAATCCTTTGACCAAGAAGTATTAAAATGGATGAATAGAGCACACAATAGTCAAGAAGCTTTCCGGTGTTTAGAATTGATAAAGAAAAGTGACTTCGATAATTTCAGTTTAGATTTGATTTATGGAATACCCAATTCAACACACGAGACTTGGGAAAAAGATTTAAAAAGTCTGGTTGGTTTTCAACCACCTCATATTTCTTCCTATTGTTTAACGATTGAGCCTAATACTGTATTTGGTAGGTGGCAGCAAAAAGGAAAGCTCAATGAAGCTTCGGAAGATTATTCATCAGAGCAATTTCTATATTTATCACAATACCTGACAAATTCAGGATATGAACATTACGAGGTGTCAAACTTTGCGAAAAAAGGGTTTCACTCCAAACATAATAGCAGCTATTGGGAACAAAAGTCTTATTTGGGGATTGGGCCATCGGCTCATTCATATGACGGAAAAAACAGACAGTTCAATGTCTCTAGTAATGGAAAATACTTGAAGGCTTTACAGTCCAATGAAATCCCTGCTCAATTAGATATCTTGACACAGGAAGATCGAATCAATGAATATTTGATGACTTCCTTAAGGACATCTGAAGGGTGTAATTTGAAATTTCTAGCTAATGAATTGAATTATGATCTAGTAAAAAATGCAAAGCCACAAATTGAGCATTGGAAAAATACTGGACTTTGCATTTTAGAAAATGATATTTTAAGACTTACCCTAAAAGGTAGACTTTTAGCCGATAAATTGGCTTCGGATTTATTTCTGGTCAATTAAAGGCTCATCAAATCTTTAAACTTAGTGGCTTGTCTTCGGCTTACTTCAACCTTATCTCCTCCTTTTAATTTTACCATCAAGCCTCCATTAAACCAAGTTTCAATTTCATCTATCCATTCTAAATTGATGATATGTTTCCGGCTTACTCTAAAGAAATGCTTATTGTCCAATTTCTCATCCAATGCGTTTAATGACTTATGAATCATTGGTTTATTCTTATCAAAATAAACTTTAATGTAGTTTCCGTCAGATTCGAATAAGCGAACATCTTTTAATCTTACAAACCAGCAATTGTCCCCGTCCTTTACGAAAACCTGATCGTTTACAGTCAACTGGTTATTACTTTTTTGTCTTTCGGCTTGTGCTTCTACTTCCTTGCGGATTTTATTTATAGATTCGGTTAGTCTTTTTGGTTCAATTGGCTTTAAAAGGTAATCTAAAGCATTGAACTCAAAAGCTTTCAAAGCATATTCATCATAAGCTGTGGTAAATATGACTTTCGGGGTTTTTTCCAAGGTTTCCAACAACTCAAAACCAGTTTTACCAGGCATCTGAATATCTAAAAAAATCAAGTCAGGGTTTAGCTTGTCAATCATTTCTTCAGCTTCATCCGCATTGGCTGCCTCGCCCAAGATTTCAATATCTTTGTATTCTGCTAATAAAGTGCTTAATTCTTTTCTAGCGAGCCTTTCATCATCTATTATTAATACCTTCATGTTTATAAATTAAAAATTCAATAATTAACTTGTGGGATCTTCACAGTTGTTAATACATTTCCTTCCGATTCGTTTTTGATATTAAACGAGGCTTCATTATCAAAGATCAATTTCAACCGCTGCTTTGTGTTTTCCAAACCAAACCCCTTGTTCTTTCTTCTTTTATCCAATTTAAAGCTTCCTGAATTTCTGATAAAGATATTCAAGCATTTTTTATTGTCCAACTGCGTTTCTATTGAAAGTTTCCCACCGTAAGTTAAGTTAGAAATTCCATGCTTAATACCATTCTCCACCAAAGTTTGAATCATTAGCGGAGGAACTTGATATTTATAAGAATCTGGGTGAATTATAAATTCAGTTGTCAATCTCTCCTCATATCTGATCTTCTCCAACGCCAAGAAATCTATAACGGTGTTTAACTCATCGTTAAAATTAATCAATCTTTTTTTATCCAAAATTAGAGAGTTTCTCAAAATATTGGAAAGTTGAGTGATAGAATTCTTTGCTTTGGCTGGATCTTCATCTACCAATGCCCTAACACTGTTTAATGCATTGAAGATAAAATGAGGATTTAATTGAGATTTAAGGTTGTTCAACTCAATTTCATTCATAGCTGCATCATATTTTAATGACCGATTATAATTCTCCACATAGTGATACATAAAATAAACCAGCGACCATAAAAAATACAGAATTAGGTTAGCCAATATACTGAGAAAAATTACGATAGGGTTCAAATCAAAGGCGGGATCCAGCAAGCCTAATATCGAGGAGATGCCAAATAAGAAGGCATAATTGATAATACTTAAAATCAAACAAGCAATAATTACTCTTACGACCAGTTTTTGAATGATTATTTTTAACCATCCGTTGCTGATAATGAAATTTCTATATAAATGAGTAATAGTAATATAAAAAGGAACCAAGATAAGTTGGCCCGTGGCTTGTTGCGAGGAAAGCCTTTCACCCAAATATGCCAAATAAATATTCAATAAGCCATAAGCAGTCCAGCCAACTATCTGAAGCGTCCAATACAGTGCCTTTTTGTTCATTCCGTGCTTAGGTTAAAAAATATGTAACCAATAATTTGGTACAAAATAAGCCCCTTTTTATAGATTAAAGAAACCGTCTGTCAAATCATGCTACCTTCTTTTTATCTTTCTGACTCTTAACCTTTGGGACAAATGGCCTAATAATTAAGCGAGTACCTCGATCGTAGGTAAAATAATTCCAAATCCAATTACTTAAGATAACGATTTTATTCCTGAACCCAACTATAGAGATAAGGTGTACAAACATCCAGATAAACCACGCGAAAAAGCCTCCAAAATGCAAGTTTTTAGGAAGATCGACCACAGCTTTATTTCTACCCACAGTAGCCATACTTCCCTTATCTAAATATTTAAAAGGTTTCTGTTCATTCCCCTTCATTGCTGCCAAAATGTTTTTAGCTAATCTATCTCCTTGTTGCATGGCAACTGGCGCCAACATGGGGTGTCCCTTTGGAAAATCCTCTGTTTGCATTAAAGCAATATCTCCCACTGCATAAATATTTTGTGTTCCTTTTACCAGATTGTATCTGTCGACCTGGTACCTACTATTTGAAACGCTTTCTTCTGAAAGTCCTTCTATAACATTTCCCATTACACCAGCCCCCCAGAGCAGCGTAGCCGCAGGAAGTGTTTCACCATTACTGAACTCTACTTTTTCACCATCGTAGCTATTAACCATGGTGTTGAGCTTTACATTCACCTCAAATTTTTTAAGATATTTTTGGGCTTTCCTATCTGCGAAATCAGACATTCCACCTAAAAGCCTTCCCATGCCTTCTACCAGGTAAATGTTTAATCTATTAAAATCCAAATCTGGATAATCGTTAGGTAAAACGTGCTTCTTTAACTCACCCAAAGCCCCAGCAAGTTCTACGCCTGTGGGACCCCCACCCACAATAACAATATTCATTAACCGCTCAATTTTAGCCTCATCGGAACTTAAAACTGCCTCTTCAAAATTTTGCAGTATGTGACTTCTAAAATCTAAAGCCTGTGGGATTTGCTTGAGCGGGAAGGCTTTTTCGAATTTCTCGTTCTGACCAAAGAAATTCGTTTTTGAGCCCGCAGCAATTATTAGATAATCGTATTCCAATTCGCCAACATTACTAATGATCTTATTCTCCTGCTGATCAATTCTAGATACAGTAGCCATTCGAAAATATATATTCCTGTGATTTTCAAGTAACTTACGTAAGGGCCCTGCTATCGAATCGGGCTCGAGACCAGCTGTTGCCACCTGGTATAATAAGGGCTGGAAGGTGTGATAATTATGCCTGTCCAAAAGAACAATTTGCACATCTTTGCCAGCAAACTTCTTGGCCATCGTGATGCCAGCAAAACCTCCACCTACAATTATAATTCGCTTTTGATTAGTATTAGGAATTTTAAATGAATTGGGCTTATCCATAAATCTTTAAAGTTAAAAACTAGACCCTCTTATAACTCATTTAAAAATATTAGGTTTAATATCTTCTATGTCATCTGAATTAGTTTTAAGATGCATTTATTCTTACATAAGCTGAAAAATTTTCTAACGCTTAAAATGGCAAAATAATACCAGAAATCTCTTCTTGAAAGTGTACAAAGACAAGTTCACTAGGTACTCCAAAACAGGAGACTAAGCATCATAAAGAAGGTGCAACTTTTAGACGTCTTGTTTAAATCCTATTTCAATTCAACCATCTACCATTTAAGAACAGAGACACAGTGTGCTTTACGCTGATATTCAAATACTTATTAATATTGCCCCCTGAAAGGATTTACATCCAATCTTCGCAAATAAACGATATGTAGCGTTGCAAAAAATATATTTTTAGATTACAAGAGCCCTCATAGATCCAAATATTATTAGGTTTTTAATTGTATCAACAAAATATTATTTTTAGTAACTAAAACTTGATTAAAGTAATAAATCTTACATATAAATTACATTAACCGAATTATTTTTTGTGATCTCGGTGCAACTTATCGATAATATTCTGCGTCCTGAAAGCAAAAGAACCTAAAACAAAATAAAATGAAAAGAGTAATAGTAACTTTAGTGATAGCACTTGTATTCAGCAATGCATATGCAAGTAAAGAATCGGTTTCAATCGATCCAAAATTAATCAAAGAAGTAAAAGCAGAAATGGCAGAGTCATTCTTCATCAATGACGTGATTGAAGAAGAGCCTGACGTTTTAATTTATAGTACAGAAGGTGAGTTATTGCACAGCTTTCAAAAAGATAACATTGATCCTGTAGCTATGCGAAATGTAGATTTATTGATGGATTATAAATCTCAGAAAATATTTATTAAAGAAAAGGAACTAAATCCTAACATTTAGGATTTATAAGGCATAGTTTAATTCATAGTGAATGGTTGATGTTTTGGTAAGTAAAAGCCTCTACACTGAAAAGTGGGAGGCTTTTTACTTTTACCATCTACTCTTGCACAACTGCATCTAGCAACTGCAGTGCATTCCTACCTAAATGTTCAGCAATAATTTTCCTATAACTTGGACTAGTCCTATAGGATTCCGTCAAGAATTCTTCAAATGGCTTATCCCAATCGCTATTCTTAGGCATTACAATTCCAAACTCTTCGGCCGTTTGATCTCCAGCCGGATGTCTTTTAATAGGTTTTTTGGATTTTGTCGCATCTAAATAGTACGTAAAATCAATATTGGTGAAATAATCTGTGCTATTCACAATCTTTGCCAATACTTCATCAAATGAATTAACATACTCTATTGTAAGACTAGGATAATATTTACTCTTTATCTTTAAAATTTGATCTTCATTAGTAGAGCCTTTAACTGTAACCGCCTTTTTACCAGCAAAAACATCAGCAATTTTACTCATGTCATTGAGCGTGGGAAGTGCACTATTACTTAACATCATGCCGATATTAGTGATATATGGCGGACTGAAGTTATATTCTGCTTTTCTTTTTTGAGTTATAGTAGTATTGCTTAAGCCAAAAACACCATTTGATGATTTTTTTACTGCGTTTAAATAAGCTGTAAAATTATTTGCATGAGCTTTTTCCATTTTGGAGTTTACCGTAATACCATAATTATCTAGTAAGTAAAATTCAAAATCGCTCATTACATCCACACAAACACCTTGAACGTTTCCGCTAATTTCAGCGGCAAAACCAGGTGATTCAGAATATACATAAGTTAGATTAGCTGTTTTCGTCTGTTTTGCTTTAGCAAAGGAATCCCCTGTATACTGTGCACTGGATACAAATCCAATAAAGAACATGGGGACCATAAAAAACGAGTTAAATAGAAGCTTCTTCATAGTTTCATTTTAGTGTCCAATTTGTAAAGTAATTAAACCTTTTATAATTAGGAAGTAATATTCTGTAAAACAAATACTTTTATCGACAAAATACTACTTATTAGAGAAAGGATATCAAAATAATAGTTATGCAGGCATTCAATTATAACTATTCCTTTATGATAAACTAGTATCTAAAAACAAAAAAGCACAGCCTCAAAAGAGCCTGTGCTTTTAATAAGCTCACTAAAGAAGCTATTCAATCATCCATCGATGGATCCCATTACTCGTTTCATAAATCCATTTAATGCTTCTTTCTTATCGGTTCCTGATCTAATATCTTTATGAACTTCGAGAGCACCTGAAAAATTTGAAAGCAACTCACCTATTACTTCTAGCTCCTCATCTTTAATTCCTTTCGCTTCAATTAAATCCTCGAGCAGATCCATACTTTCCACAACATAATCCTCATCGTTTTTTTCGATGAATTCTACTACGTGCTTAATTATTGGTAACCTCATCTAATAAATCTGTTATAATGCTTGGCTTATTTCCTGATATTGAATTTACTAATTTACCGTTTTTAAAACCGGCAAAAGTTGGTAGATTTTTAACTTCTGCCAATGATCTTGAATTTGGTAATTTTTCGGCATCAACATAAACAAATTTTACGCTTTCATTCTCCCCAGCTAATCTTTTGAATTTGGGCTTAGTAATTTTGCAATTTCCGCACCATGTCGCACCATACTGCACCATTACCATTTCATTTTCATCTACTATCTCTTGTAATTTATCTTCTGCTAATTCTATCATTATTTAAATTCGTTTAATTACTTATACCTAAATGAACCACAAAATTACGAATAGGTTACAATTAACTAAATTGATTGTTTACATATGAAAATAGATAAAATCTATTACGAATAACACCTCTACAAAAGCTCATAAATCCTATTAAAGGAACTCGCTTTTGCAATGTATGATTCTAATTCAGCAATCGGCATTCTTTCTTGCTCAGTGCTATCCCTATGTCTTATGGTCACGGTTTCATCCTCTAAAGTTTGATGGTCAACTGCAATACAGAATGGCGTTCCTATCAAATCTTGACGAGTATAACGCTTACCAATAGAAGCCGCTTCTTCATAGACAACATTAAATGCTCCTTTCAAGGACTTATAGATTTCCTGACCTTTTTCAGCTAATCCATCTTTTTTCGTTAATGGTAATATTGCTGCTTTCACAGGCGCAAGAGCCGGATGCAATTTAAGATAAGTCCTTTTTTTGATATTATCTCCTTCACCAATCTCTTCATTTTTAAAAGCACTACAAAACAACATTAAAAACAACCTATCGGCACCAACTGAAGTTTCTACTACATAGGGAATATAATTTTTTCCTAGTTCAGGATCAAAATACTGCAGCTTCTTTTTAGAAACTTCTTGATGGCTTTTCAAATCGAAATCTGTCCGACTGTGAATTCCCTCCACTTCTTTAAACCCAAAAGGAAATTTATATTCTATATCAACAGCTGCATTGGCATAATGCGCAAGCTTTTCATGTTCATGCAACCTTAAATCTTCATCTGCAATACCGATAGCTTTGTGCCATTTTACCCGCATATCCCTCCATTTTTCATACCAACCCATTTCCTCTCCGGGGCGAACAAAAAATTGCATCTCCATTTGCTCGAATTCACGCATTCTGAAAATAAATTGGCGTGCAACAATCTCATTTCTGAAGGCCTTTCCAATTTGTGCAATTCCGAAAGGCACCTTCATTCTGGCCGTCTTTTGAACATTTAAGAAATTAACAAATATCCCTTGGGCTGTTTCAGGTCGTAAATAAATTTTACCCGAACCATCTGAAACGCTTCCTATTTGAGTGGAGAACATCAGGTTGAACTGTCGAACTTCCGTCCAATTTGAGGTACCTGAAATAGGGCATTTTACATCTTCAGAAATGATTAGCTCACGAACAGCTTCCAAATCTTCTGCTTCAAGGAGCTGGCCTGTTTTCTTCAATAATTCATCGGCCTTTTCTTGCTGACCCGAGTTCTCATATTCTGCTGCTTTATCTTCCAACAAGACATCCGCTCTGTATCTTTTTTTGGAATCTTTATTATCAATCATTGGATCATTGAAACTTTCGATATGGCCAGAGGCTTTCCAAGTATCGGAATGCATAAAAATCGCTGAATCCAAACCAACAATATTATCATTAAATCGAGTCATGGTATTCCACCATAATTCCTTGATGTTTTTCTTCAATTCTGCTCCATAGGGCCCATAGTCATATACTGCTTGCAAACCTTCATAAATTTCGCTTGAAGGATAAACAAAACCATATTCTTTAGCGTGAGCTATGATATCTCTAAAAAGTGTATTTTCGGGAGTTTGTTCTTTCTTTGCCATGCCGCAAAGATAAATTAAATCAATTGTGGATAAGAAAGGATTCTTTGAAATTTTAAGTTTTAGGTAATTTTATTGTAAAAGTAGTTCCTTCTCCCTTTTCTGATTGTAAGTTTATGTTTCCACCTAATCTTTCTACCATGTCCTTCACAATATATAAGCCTAAGCCAGAACCTTTAGAGTTTTCTGATGCTCGAAAAAACATGTCAAATATTTTTGGTTGTGCCTCTGCAGGAATACCTTGTCCGTTATCGACTACTTTAATTAAAATTTCGTTACCTAAATCCTCGGTTTGGACGGCCACATATTTTCCTGGACTTGCATGACGATGATATTTAATTGCATTATCCACCAAATTGTTTAGCACTACTCGTAGTCGTCCTTTATCAGTTTTTACAACGGTATTCTCACTTATACTCATTCTGAAATCAATATCTGCAGATAGCTCTCGATATTGAGTATTTTCAAAAGTTTCCTTTACCAGATCATAAAGATTTACACCTTCCTTGATAATATCTGTTCGTGTGTTACGAGCAAAGCTGATAATTTCATCTATGAACGTATAAAGCTTTTTCACTCTATTCTTCATCATGCCAAGTAACTGCTTTAACTCTTGGCTATCTTCAGTCGTATCACCTATATTAATAAGACCTTGAATGGAGTTTAGGGGTGCTCTCAAATCGTGAGAAACACTATAAACGAATCTATCCAGCTCAGCATTGGTTTGTTCCAAGAGCTGATTCTTTTCTTTAATTTCTTCCTCTTTTAATTTTTTATCTGTAATATCAACGAGGGAGCCCACCATTCGCAGCGGTTTTTGATCAATAGACCACTTGGCTTGACCCGAACCATGGAACCAACGATAGCTTCCATCTTTACACTTAAGTTTGTATTCAACAGAAAACGGTTCTTTTGTTTGAAGGTGTCTTTTAAAATCGTTTACCAATCGGGGGTAGTCTGATTTTTCAGCCAACAAGTTTTTAAAACTAGATTGGTCAGGTGAAAATTCTTTGGGATTGTAGCCCAGTAATTCGTACAACTTAGGTGACCACCATTGTTGATCCCTATTGATATTTTCCCAATCCCATATTCCAGCGTTAGTACCCTCAACGGCCAAGCGAAATCTTTCCTCGCTCTCCTTAAGTTTACGGTCTTGCTCCAGTATCTTTTGCTCGGATTTATGCTGTAATTTCACCTGAAAATAAATCACAACTATAAGCCCAAGAAAGGTGAAAAAATAGTTCAGGAAATATATTTTGTCCTCTTTTGCTTCATTTATGGTATCGACTGTGACAATTTTATATGCCGTAAATTCACTGATTGCAAAACATGCAAAGGCAATAAGTCCATAAAAAAGCCAAATTTTGACTTTTTTGTAGCCAAATAACGTGATGGATGCGACCAAGATCGGAAATAGGTAAAGTTGTGAACCATAATACTTTCCTTCATTGCTCATAAAAATAAACACAAAGAAAATGGCAATCAGAAGCAAACTATGTTTTGCTAGTTCATACTTTCCAAAGCGGTTTAACAGAAACCCGAAAATACCGCCAAAAATACCTACCATGAATGATGGTGTTAGTGAAATATCCCATAAAAAAATATTAAGCAGCCCATTGACCGTGCTAATAAATGAAAGAATTAAACAACAAACACCGACAAGTAGCGCTTTACGGTAGTCTCCTTCAGATTTTATGTGGGGCGTTTCACCCAGTATAATATTTCGAAATGAGCGTTTTTTCATACTGATAATCAGTAAATATACTTATTTTTCGAAATATTTTTAATTACGTAAGACGTAACAGATTACGTTTGATGTATTATTTTACCAAAATTTGGGTAATAAATTTTTATTACAAGATTTTAAACAATAAAAAAGGCGAATTGTGGAGCTAATTTAGATGTAATAAATTTCAAACAATTTTATTATTGCTTTTGTAGAATGAACGTCCCCATTGTATGCCGATTTTGCACCACTACTTCCTTATAGGGCTCTATGAGTTCTAAACCCAAATCCGTTAAAAACCCTATAAGTGCTTCGGCATTAACAGCAAATCGAATTTGTTCATTTGGAAACTGATAAACATTTTGATTGATCTCAACAGTTCCTTCAGCTAGATAGCGATCGGTCATGCTCCGAATGAAAATTTTTCCATCGGGTTTCAACAATCGCACTAATTCCAAAATCATCTTGTGAAAATGCTCATAGTTTTTAGCAAAATGCAGTACTGCGCTGCAAATGATCACATCAAAGGTTTCATCCGGAAAAAGAATTTTATCTAGTTTCATCACGTGAAACCTGGCTTCTATATCTTGAATTTTATACTGCTTTGCCACTAGTTTTAAAAACTGAATGGCTTCTGGGTTTTCATCGATTCCAAAAACGTCCATGCCATTTTGAAGGCAGTAAGTAAGGTTTCGACCCTCGCCACAACCTGCATCTAATACCTTGGCATCCTCTGGTAAATATCCCTTCAGAATAAAATCGAGCCAGTAGAGGTCAATGTTCCCTAGTTCTCTATTCAGTTGTTTCCAATCCATTATTATATTGCCTGTAAGACTTTTCAAATGCAGTTTTACCTATCTCTACCAGCTCATTACTTCTGTAAAATTCAAAAGTACCGCATGAGTTTCTCGAAATCTGAACCAACATATCCGGCTTGATGATTTCCATTTGCAAATTGGTCATTTTTTCCTGCATTAAGTCTATAGATCTATTTAGCAAATCAAAATAGCCTAGCTTCTTGGGAGTCGAACTAACCTCTTTCCCATTATTCATCGGCCAATACTTCTTTATCCGGGTTGCAAATTCTTCCAAAAACTGTTTATTTTTTTCATCCTGCTTCACTTCTTCAGCAGTTACCGCCACTTTCTTCTCAAAAGGAATAGCCGCATTTACATCTACAGCAATCAAAATATCTCCTTGGGTACGTTTTACCCGATTTAGAGGTATGGGATTGAGCACGCCTCCATCCACTATTTCTTCATTATCTTGGTACACTGGTGTTAATACGGTGGGAATGGCACAAGAAGCACGCAAAGCATCCATTAAATTCCCTTCTGAAAAGAGTATCTCTCTCTGGGTTCTAATATTGGACGCCACAGCTGTAAATGGGATTGGAAAATCTTCTATTTTAAATTCGCCCAGGAGTTTTCGCATCTCTTTAAATACTTTTTCTCCCCGCACAATACCTTGAAAGCTTAAAGTAAAATCTAATAGTTTGAAAACATCAATTTTGTCGAAATGAGTCACCCAGTCTTTATATTCTTGCATTTTTCCAGCCGCGTACAGTCCGCCAATTACAGCGCCCATACTTGATCCTGAGATAGAAGAAATCTCAAATCCATTTTCCTCCAATGCTTCAATTACGCCAATGTGGGCAACTCCTCTGGCGCCACCACTTCCTAAAACTAACGCTACTTTTTGCTTCATGTCAATTAAAAAATTTGGCTGTAAGGCAAGTTAGGAAAAAATGGGACGGAAATTAAAGATATTGGTCATGATTGCTTTATGATCTAAGAACTGGCTATTTCTCACAAAGTATTACATAAAGAAGCGGAATATAACAATTACACCCAAAAATAAGGTGACCGCAACTGTCGTGAGGACGAAACTCCCTCTGTCCTTCGATTTTTTTGAATCGCGATACGCTAAATAGAATGATGAAACTAAAAAAGGCAGATAATACCAGAGATTATATACCTTTAGCAGAAACAATGTGAAAACTCCAATTATAATCAGTAATCTTAAATAAGCACTCTTGTTTTTCATGGTCTAAAGTTAATAAATTTCAATTGCTTTCCAGTTGTTCAATATCCTCTTTAGCTTTTTTGAGCTTCGGATCAATTATCACTGAGTTAAAATTATTCCAAAATTCTTCATTATAAGGTGTTTCAACATCAAATAAATCCTCATCCACCGCCATTGACTCTTTATACTTAATTCTTTTAAAGTCTCTTCTTCTGGTTTTTACATCCGTTACGTAAAAAGCGGCATCATAAAACTGCACTTCTGTTTCCCCATCCTCTGTTTCGGTTTGCCAAGCATCTCTTACCGGGGCCTTCCATTTTATATAACTCAAATAATACTTTTTACCAATTTTTCGGTAAACCACACTGGATTGTTTATAAACATTTTTCAAAAACAATTTCTCTTGATCCTTATTAAATCTGGCTTCATTGGAGTCTTCTACAGGAAAGAATTGGTGATTAAATTCTAGTTTAACAATGCCATAATCGGTTGAATTGATATATATTTTTCCAAAAGTTTGGAGACCACCAAGATGGAAGGTGGGAGAGTAGTAATCTAATACATAAACAGCTCCATTATCGGATTGAATTACTGAATCCAACTCAAAATCAAAACGATCATAATATCCTTTTAAATATTGGTAGTTTTCTGTTGTATTGTAGCCTCTGATATAGTCAAAATCAAAAGATTTGTACAAGTTGTTTTCATCGCCACCCATGAAGTATTTATAAACTGTTTCAAAGAAACTGTAGTCGATATAATCCTCGCTTTTTTTCAATTCGTCCAGTCGGATTTTTAAGCGATTGTAGGGTAAATCAAAACCATTATCCTGCACGGAAACTGCTGCCTCTAGTAAACGAACATAGCTATTGTTCCTCACTACCATTTCGCGATAAAAACCTTTTAATAGAAATGACCTTCGTGAATAATTAAATGGGATTTTTCTTATCGCCTCACCCACTAAAGCCCTGAGTGTGTCTTTCGTTGGTCTCACTATTACTTCATTAAGCATTCCCTGTTCTGGACTTAAATAGTAAGCCGAATCTTGCTTTTTTAAATTGCTTACCAGCAACGCCAAATCCTCATATCCTATGCTTGAAATCACTACTGTATCATGCTTTTCTTTTAGTGGGAAACGAAAGCTAAATTGTCCTTCTTCATTGGAATGAGCGCCCATCATGGTACCTTTTAAATGGATGTTCGCAAAGGGAATAGTGGATGAATCTGCTTTGGAAAATAAAGTCCCACTGATTTCTTTGTATTCAGGCTGAGGATTTTGAGATTTTAATAGTGTTAAATTGAAAAATAAAAATAGGGATGCGATGAATAAAACTTTCATATAGGGAGTTGGTAATTTTAAAGGTTGAAATCAATTTACTGAAAAATATTAATTAAACTAAATCAATAAAATGCTATACCTGAATATGTTCCTCAATGAATCACTCTTTGAGTTTTCTTTTCCTGTACTCTAGTAAAAATATAGTTCCCTGCATCACTATTACAGATATAATACCGTAGGTAGAATTGAACAAAAAGATGCCAAAGGAAACGATAAGGAGTAGAAGTTTTACAAAGGTGGAATTCTGCATGGTCTCTTTAGGTTAAAAAGTAGTTTAGTATGAACCACAGAAACGTTAAAATGTTAAAGTCGTCTACTTATTCACCTCAAAAGGCCAACTAATTAACAGATTCGCTAAAGAAGTTCTCTTCTTTTATTAAAGCTTGCGGTTCTCCTTGACTTGTAATACTGCCATTTTCCAATATGTAGATGTAGTCAGAGAAACCAGCAACTCTCATTCTGTGACTTACAAATAAAATAGCCTTCTCCTTTTTCAATTGCTGTAATAGATTTAGAATAAACTGTTCTGTATTTCTATCCATAGCGGATGTACCTTCGTCAATCAACAATAATTGTGGATTGCGATATAGTGCCCTGGCTAATCCTACCAACTGCTTTTGACCACCAGAAATATTAGCTCCTTCTTCCCCCAACAATGTCATATAGCCTTGAGGGAATTTTTCAAAGAATTGATCAAAGCCAAATTCTTTACACCATTTCACTACATGCTCTAATTCTGCAGGATCATCGCTCAAACAAATATTGAAAAGTAAATAATTATTGAAAATCTTAATGTCTTGAGGGACGACTCCTATTAATTTTCGATACCCTTCTAAGTCTAAATCATTAATTGAATTCCCGTCTATTTTTATGAATCCTTCCGATGGTGCATAAAATCTTTGAACCAATTGAAAGATAGTGCTTTTTCCTGCACCACTTTCTCCCAAAAGGGTAGTGATTTTCCCCTTTTCCACTTTCATGTTGATTTGGTTCAATAAGTTTAATGAACCAGGATAATGAAAATTCAGGTTTTCAATTGCTAACGTATCGATCTTTTTGATCTCTATTTCTTTCTCTCCAGTATCCTCCGTTTTTATTCCTGTAAACTCTTCCATTCTGTTGAAAGCTACTTTCGCTTCCTGAAACTGAATATTAAACAGGGCAATTTTGGTTAAAGAAGGGCCTATAGAACCTGAAAGTGATAATAAAGCCACCAAAGAACCAATTAACAAATCTCCTCTCAATACTAAAAAGGAGGCTAAAGATATTACCCCTACTACGAGTAATATCCCCGACAACTCTGTAAGCAACCCAAACTTTACTTGAATTTTACCCAATTTCAATATCTGCTCTTGAAAGTTTTTATACAAAAAGGTAGTAGCCTTATGAAAAAGATTGATAGTTCCTGTTGTCTTTACTTCTGCTATACCCGTAATCACATCTATATAATTTCCTTCATTGAACGCATAAGCACTCATCACATCTTTTTGGGCATTAATGATCGGTTTATTCAATCGCCATAGGATCAACCCATAAAGAGGTATAAAAATAGAAACAATTAACCCTACTTGCCATGAATAAACAAAAACCCCAATCAGTGAAATGATAATGACCAAAAACTCTATTAAAAGATTACCAATCAGATTGCTGATAGAAGATTGAATGCGTCTTGTATCATTCATCCTTGCTACCATATCCCCTGTTTTTTTGGAATCGAAGAAGGGTTTGGGAATATTTAAAAGGGATTGAAAAAAAGACCTTATCATTCTATTGTTAAAATCCTTGCTTTGTGTGATCAAAAATGTTGACCTAACATAACTTAACCCCATCTTAATCAATAAAATCAAAGCAAATAAAACCAGTCCTATGATGAGTTTGCTGACTTCTTTAGTAGGCAAAATCACATCAATCAACTTTTGGCTAAAAATAGCCGTGGCCAATGAAAAAATAGCAATCAAAATACCTAAGAAAAGTGCGGCTAATAAAATATTGAGGTCTTCCTTTACCCAACTCAGAAGATTTTCATATTTTTTAGTTTTGGATTTTACTTTTTCAAATTTCTCATTGGGTGTCAGCTTTAGCAAAGCTTTGGACTGCCATACTTTTTCTAGTTTTTCTTTTGACCATATTTCTACTCCTCTGCCCGGATCATTAATTATTAATTGGTCTTCTTGAAAACCATAAAAAACCACATAATGCTGCAACCTATTTTCCAAAATCACATGTAAAATAGCAGGGGAATTCAGTTCCTTTAAATTCTCGACTGATTCAGATTCTAAGCCTTCGACTTCAAAACCCAAATCTTTTGCTCCTTGAAATAGCCCTAATAATTTAGTACCTGTTTGAGTAGTCCCCGTAATCCTTCTGATTTCATCCAAACTATGCTCTCCTCCATGAAATTTGATAATGGAAGCCAAACAAGCGGGTCCACAATCCGATTGACCGTGTTGCTGAACGAAATATTGGTTGAGTTTTTTAATCATGCGGTTGGTTCTTTTAAATATCTTTCAGTGATGAAACCTGTCAGGTTTACTGGCATTAAAAATCTAAGTATCTTTCAAAAACTGAAACAATTTTTTTATTCAAAACCTGACAGGTTTTGGTTAAATACAGTACCCATAATTATCCCTTCATTCCAAAACTTCTAAAATAGCTTCTATTTTTACTTCCCCTTTAAAATGTTTTTGCAGTAAGCCGTTTTGATATATGAAAGTTTGTGGTACACCGCCCCTAATGGTGTTAGTCAATGAATCAGGATCTACTTCAACATAATGCTGTGTAAGATTGTATTGCTGAAGAAATTCAAGTGCTTCTTCCATAGGTTCAAAAGAGGCCAACAGCAACTGATAGTTTTGAAACTTTTCTTTATTCTTCCCAATCTCTTTCATTTCCCATTGGCAAAAATGGCAATCACTATTGAAATACATGAAAATAGTAGATTGATCAGTATCTGCTACTTCAAATCCCAGCTTATTGGTCAAGGAACTGAGGTTTTGAATAATCGCTTCCGATTTACTTTTCTGATCTAATTTTTGAATACTTGAATAGCCCATCCAAGACAAAAGACCAATCACTAATAGCCCGACAATGATAAGAAGTTTTTTCTTCATTATGTTCCCAAATTAATTGACAAGAATGTGACAAATAATATCCAAACCACTAAAGCGGAACCATAAACAGGTAAGGTAAATTTCAATGCTGAATCATAGTCTTTCTTCATGATTTTCTTAATGCCTAAAGCTAGTACTAAAATATAAATCACCTCAAAAAGATTTAGGGATTTCAAAGGAAAAATGAGCCATGAATCCAAGTGAGCTTTATCAAAAAGGTTTAGCAAGGACAGGGGAGCGAAATATTGCACATCATTGAGGGTATAAGTAGTATTAATAAGACCAAACCAAAAAATTAAAATTATCGAGGGCAACAACCACACAAACTCTGCTAATAATACTATTTTAAAAATAGATGCTAATTTCACTTTATACCCTGCAATAATAGTTCCGCAAAGTATCCAAGAACATACTAGGATAAGTTTAACGGCCATAGTTACTAGAACTATTATATAATTTACAAATCCCCATTTTTTACGAAAAGATAATATTTCAGATATACGATCCATTGACAAATGGCTAGAATAAAAATTGACCAAGTGGTTATCGGATATCAGAAAACTATTTGTCGTAAATAATACCGTATAAGTAATGATAATTAATAGTACAAAATGGAACCCAACATTATCTCTTAATGAACAGATTTTATTAATGTTATAGTTTGCTTTCACCATCATTTTTTAAAGAAATTAATAGGTCAAAAAGCTAATCTTTGATTACACTTTAGGCTTTAAAATTTTTAAATATTTGAAAGAAAAATTAAGAACAAATACCAAAATTATGAGGCTAATTGTCGAAAGAACGATAAAGAATGATTGGTTGCTTTTCAAAAACAGATCGATAAATTCTATATTAAATTTAGATTTACTTGGTTTAATTACTAAAGGCAGGATATAAAATCTAATAGATGGTAAAAATAGGAAAAATGCTAATACTAAATAATTAAAAAAGTCTCCCATCTTTCTCCAATTTGACAACGTGAGTCCATTAAAAATAGAAGAAAATACAAAGAAATTTAGCACTAATATATTATAAAATATATACTCAAAAACATTAATTGAAGCAAGACCATACTTAATAAAGAGAAAATAAAACATAGCCATGATCGGATATAAATAATAAATCACAGTCCAAAAGAGAACATTTTTAAATTTTATATAATTATCAAAATGACCTAAATAAATTAAATCCTCCTTCAAAAAGAAATTGATTAAAATATGAGTCAGCGGTAAAATTGTAAGCAAGCACAATAATATTCCTGATGGCAAAATCTGGTTGTTATTAGTGTAAATCCAAAATAGACCAAAAGAAATAAATATCAATCCTATGCTAAGTATTATGCTTAATCCTGTTTTTACCATGTGTTTTTCATTTAAGAAAATAGGGTTATTTAAAAGTGTAGATTCTAATTTTTACAAAGCATTATTTTGAAGAAGGATTAAAAAATGAAAATAACTAAGGTTTCCTATTGAAATTTCTACAATAGCTCAGATTTTTTTACTTATAAAAAGTTTATTTTCAAATAATATTTTGCAATAAATAAGGCTATCCTACTTTTGAGACAGCCTAATTCATTTACTAGCATGATTGTTCATCAGGTAATACACCAGCTGCGGCAGCGGCCATCATTCCTACTGTCCATATGATGCCTACTGGTGCTAACGCAGGCACAAAACTTGCCCCTGCTATCCAAACAGAAGCAACTCCAAGTGCTATTGCTGCTGCGCATTCATCGCCACCTTCAATTTGCTCCATTCTTTCAATACTCAAATTTTTCATAATTATAAGTTTTAATAGTTAAACATACACAAATAACTAAAAAAATCTTCTGCGTTTTATTCATATTTAAATAACATTATTTATATTTGAATAATTAAAACTAAAACCTAAAAGTCATGTCCATAGGGGATCATATCAGAAAAATACGCCTTAAAAAAGGCATTAGCCAACAATTTATTGCCGATAGAATAGGAATAAGCCAAAGTAAATTTAACAGAATTGAAAATGGCAAGTCTGATATTTTGCTAAATGATTTATTAGAAATGTGCCAAATATTAAGAATAAATTACATTGAGCTAATTCAGTCAAATCAATCAGGGAAAGACAATGTGGATGAAACTGAAGCTGAAATATCCCACCTTTGCAAAGAAATAAAGTCATTGAAACGCGAGCTTCTAGAAATTAAAGAACATTTGTATTCAAATAGGGGGGGGGTAATTATTTATCAACCAACTTTTCCAAAGTTTAGAACTTTGGAAAAGGTTTTTGCTTGAGATTACAATATCGAATGAATTAATTTAGAATCTGTGGGCATTATCATCATTTTTCCCTTTCTTTTTGCTTAATCAAAAAGAAACAAAAAATCAAGAAAGTTTAATGCTTCAGTCCTCAATGCAACCACTGGCTCGCTAAACTTTCCTCCCTCCCGCTTTTCCGAGTTCCTCGGAAATGGTCGCTTTAACACTTTTCCAATAATGCAAAAAAGTACACTAAGACAAAATTTATTTAATGAATGCATTAATAGCTAACACCCCCAATTTCGCCTTAAGCGAAAAAGCGGGGAGGAGGGTAAAATGGCTGGCCTGCTTGTGCAGACAAGCCAGCGTTGGCATTTGTGGGAAGTAGCTTCATTTTACCTAGATTTTTTGCTTACTTTTTCATCAATGGAAAAAATAAGAAGCATAAAACGAGCATTTATGCAATCTTACACTTAAAATTACTCTCTAGAAAACCATTGAACAATGAGAAAGTCTCTTTAAACCAATAAACTGTCTTAATAAAATTTTACCAAGGGAAATAGGAGTGGAAAGATAAATTTTTAACAAATATCATTTCCTAAGTACTATTCTTTGGAAAAAGGTCTAAGTTACCTGAAACTACTTATTCACCTCAATAAACTTATTTACATCCTTCGATTTTCCGAGAAGGATCATAATATCAGTTTCTTTAAGAAAAGTATCGGCTCTAGGTACGCCTATGATGTGTTCTACTTGCTGTAATTGACCGTCCACCTTTTCATCATACAATCTTTTGACAGTTATCAAGTTCAGGTTATATTTTTCTCTTAATCCAATTTCGCTAATGGTTTGATCCACAACCCGGGCAGGCGTATTGATCTCCACAATTTCATAATCATCGGGTAATGGAAGGAAGGATTTCATGTTGGGATGCAGCAACATTTCTGCTACAGTTTTACCCACGGTTTCTTCCGGAGACAAAATCTCTTCTATTCCCATTTTCTCTAAAATCATGCGCTGTTGTGAATTGGCGGCTCTTGCAATAATTCGCTCTACTTCCAATTCCAACAGTAAAACGGTAGTCAATAACAGTCCTTCGAAATTTTCACCTATGGCCACCACTATTGCGTCCATATCCTGAATATTTTGGGCTTTTAAAGCTTTCACATCTGTGGAATCCAATGCAACAGCATAGGCGACATCATCTTTTATCGCCTCTACTTTATCAAGGTCAATGTCGATAGCTAGTACTTCCGCACCACTGTCACTCAAGGTACGTGCGATGGATTCTCCAAACTGTCCTAATCCGATTACTGCAAAGCGATTGGTCATTTACTCTTATTTTTGAGGTAAGATACTAAAACTTCCAGACCTTTATCAAATTTATTGTTATTTGGAATGATGATATCGGCATCGTATTTGAATGGATCGATATATTTTTCATAGGTGGGTGCCACATGTTTTTCGTATCGATACAAAACATCATCCAAATCATAGCCGCGCTCAGAATTATCTCGCATGATTCTTCTTTTGAGCTTTACGTAATCTTTAGCATCTATGAAAACCTTTAAATCCAATAACTTCACCAACTCCGGAAAGTAAAATACAAATAAACCCTCCACTACTATAATTTTGGATGGTTTAAACTCTAGCATTTTAGGCACTACATCCGGATTGTTGAAAGTATATTCTTTTCGGCTCACTGGTTTTCCCTCTTTCAGCATTTTGATGTCTCGGGCGTAGTCATCAAACTCAATGGACTGAGGAGTATCAAAGTTTTCTACTCCATTTTCGTCTTTAGGTTGTAAATGTCGGTCTTTGTAATAATTATCTTGAGAAACGAGGCAGATTTCATCTTTAGGGAAATGGTCTAATAAACTTTTCAGAAACATAGTTTTTCCTGAAGCACTTCCTCCTGTGATGCCTACAATGAATGGATTGTTCATGAATGCAAAACTACAGTTTTATACTGTTTTTATGAATTTGTTTTTAAAAATTCGACCAATTTTTTGACTGCTATCGATCGATGGGAAATTTTATTTTTTTTTCTCCAGGATCATTTGTTCAAAAGTTTATAAGTAGGTTAAATATCAAAGTAATAAATTTAGATGCACATTTGGTGCCTTATACTTTTTCCAATATTGAAAAAGTATGCAAAAAATCTAGGCAAAACGAAGTTTCCACCCTTCATGCCATCGCTGGCTCAGCGTTTTGCCATCCTTCCCACATTTTTCGTTCGTGGCGAAATTTGAGGGCTTAAATTTCAACTACTTTTCAATTTAAAATTTTCATAAACCTATATTAGGCCAATTATAGGTGTCAAAAAATATAAAAAGAAAGCAAATTTTGAATTAAAAACAGCCTATCTGACTGTCGGTATTATTAAAATTACAGTTTTATACTGATACTGTTTTTATGAAATTGTTTTCAAAAAATCGACTAACTTTTTGACTGCAATTGATCGGTGGGAAATATTGTTCTTTTCCTCAAGGCTCATTTGTGCAAATGTTTGAGAATAACCTTTTGGGATAAATATAGGATCATAGCCAAAGCCTTTATCCCCATTGTGTCTTTTTGCGATTTCTCCTTCTGCAATTCCTTCGAAAAAGTGTTTTTGATTGTTAATAAAGGCACAAATCACTGTTCGAAATCGTGCCCGTCTATTGGGCGAGCCTTCCAGCCTACTTAATAAAAGTGACATATTATCCTGATCTGATCGTTGAGGGCCTGCATATCGGGCTGAGAAAACGCCTGGCTCGCTATTCAAAGCTTCCACTTCAAGGCCCGTATCATCTGCAAAACAATTGATATTATAGTTATCGAAAATGTATTCGGCTTTTTGTTGAGCGTTACCCTCCAAAGTGCTTTGATCTTCTCTTAGTTCCTCATTACATCCTATATCCTTCAGTCCTAGCAGTTCAAATTTTTCTCCTAAGAGCTGAGAGACTTCCTTGATCTTATTGGGATTATTAGTTGCAAAACACAGTTTCATAACATTACGCTAATCTCTATTAATAACTATTTAATCTAACGCGAAACTCAATGTTTTCACCATCAGGGATACTACTAGGAACTGTATTGCTAATACCTCTATTGATAAGAAGCTCTCCAGGAATAAATAGTCTGTAATCAGCATTTCTATTCATCAAACTGATAGCTATCTTAAAACCTACTACCACTTGATTCGATCTCAAGGAGAAATCTGTTCCTATTCCCGAAATAAAAGTTTCATCTTCACCTAGTACCCTGCCCTCGTAATCTACTGAAACGCCAGAACAAAAATCTGGAGAATTGCCTTCTCCCGACTCAAGCACTGAGTACCTGATTCCTGAAGAATGAGTTTGGTATTCAATCCCTTCTGATTCTAAAAAACTCTCTATTTCCTGGATTTGTTGTTCTAACCTTGTTTGGTCTGCTGAATTTTCAGGTATTTGATTGCATTGAACTTCCGACTGGCAAGAAAAAATACCAACAAATAAAACAGTAAAAATGCTGATAGATAATAGATTTTTGATCATTACAAATGATAATTTATTCATTGATGCTCACTAATTCAACTTCAAAAAGTAATACTTCATTGGCGGGAATGGATCCGCTCCCTCGTGGTCCGTAAGCCAAGTATGACGGTAAAATCAAAGTTGCCTTTCCACCTTCATTTATCAATTTTAATCCTACATCCCATCCTAAAATTACCTGACGCTGCCCTAATGTAAAACTGAAGGGTTCATAAGTTCTAGATTCACTGAAAATCTCTGCATCTTTTGCAACTGATTCAATAGAGGTATCGAACACCTTTCCATTTAGAAATTTCCCGACATAGTTTACTGATATATTCTGCCCGTTTTCTGGTTCTCCTCCTGCTCCCTGCTCTTCAATAATATAAAATAGGTCATATGAGGTCAGTCTCTCAGCAGTTAGATTATTATCCTCAAGATATTCCTCAATAAGTAGAACATCTTCTGCCAACTGTTCTTCTGGACATTCTCCGTAAGTATTCTCACATTCCTCCTCGCAGGATGAAAACAGGACTGTAAGTAGCCCCGTCATCATCAATAACAATATTTTTTTCATATTATTTTACCTCCACTAGCTCAACGTCAAAAATCAATGGACTGTTTGGTGGAATTCTACGACCTGAACCTCTTTGACCATAAGCTAAACCTGATGGAATATAAAAAGTGGCTTTACTACCTTCGTTCAACAACATTAGTCCTTCATCCCATCCAGCGATCACTTGCCTTTTACCAATAGGAAAACTAAATGGTGAATAAGTGCGGTTTTCGTTGTAAACCCCTGCTTCCTGTGCAAGTTCTTCATATGAAGTATCGAAAACGGTTCCGTCCATCAATTTGCCAACATAGTTCACACTTACAGAATCACCTTGTTGTGGCTGTTCACCACTACCTTCTTGGGTAACGATGTAGAATAAACCTGACTCAGTTCTATTAGCTTCAATATTTTTTTGTGCCAAGAAGTCTTTAATTAATTGATCATCAATTCCTTTTTGCTCCTCGGCCTTTTTCTGCATTTCTTCCATGGCTTCGGTTCTTTTTTGCTGCTGCCACGCCATGAAACCAGCAGTATCTAATTTTTCCAATGTTTTCGCAAATACTGTCAATCTCTCAGCTTTGTCTTTATCCTGAGAAATGGGCTGTCTGAAGCCTTCAGTCAATACCTGACTTGCAGACAACTTAGTTTTTATGCTATCTCCTATTTGCAATTCCTTCAAAATAGAGAATAATGGGCCTCTAGTTGAGAGTATCGAATCATTAATTTGGACAGGCAACTCGCCATCTCTTTCACTATCAATCATCACTGAATCTTTGCTATCGACAATTTTGATGGAGAAAATAGCAAAATCGCCTTCTTCAAAACTTCCGCCTTCTCCTGACTCAATTAGGACATATTCTACACCATCTTCTGTCTTTTCTTGGGTTTGACTATCACATGCTACTATAAGTATAAGTGATAATAATCCGAATGCCAGATTTTTAAAATTGTTCATAAACTTCTATTTTTTCTCTGTTTTTTAATTGTTTAGCGTATTTTTTAATTATTTCTTCGAATAATTTGACGGTCTCAGACAAGCTCATATTTACTTTTCCGCCTGCCGCATTTTTATGACCACCACCCTTAAAGTATTCTCCAGCTAGGGTATTCACTTCAAAATCACCAATAGACCTTAGCGAAAGTTTCGTTCCATCTTCTGTTTCAGTAAAAAGTGCGGCCATCGTAATACCATCAACCGATAATGCATAATTTACTAATCCCTCTGTATCTCCGTTTTTCGAATTGAATTTCTCCAAATCTTCCATAGAAATAGCGAAATAAGCTGCATGTTCATTTTCAAATACCGTAAGTCTTTCACTCAGGGCAAAACCTAAGAATTTTAAACGATCCAAGGAGTTGGTATCGTATATCAATCTAGAAACTTCTGAATTATTTGCTCCTAAGCTTATCAACTCTGCCACAATCTCATGTACTTCCTGAGTTGTATTTGGGTGTTTAAAAGATCCGGTATCAGTCATAATCCCCGCATATAAGCAATCCGCAGTATCACTATCCACTTGCTCCTTATCACCAAAAAGTTTTATTAATTTGAAAATTAACTGAGCAGTTGAAGCTGAATCTACATCATGATATGCGTATTCTGCAAAATCTTCTGGATCACGATGGTGGTCTATTAGAACTTTATCTGCTTTAGAGGCCCTAACCGCATCCCCAAGTTCATTTATCCGATTAAGATTGGAAAAATCTAAGCAAAAAATAAGATCCGCCTCTGCTACTAGCTTTTTTGCTTTTTCCTCATTCCCATTCTCATTGAAGACCATAACTTGGTCATTACCCTTCATCCAATTTAGGAATTTGGGATAATCTGTAGGTGTTATCACCGTAGCAGTATGACCTGTTTTAATTAAGTAATTATAGATTCCCAAGCTACTACCCAATGCATCAGCATCTGGCTTTTGGTGAGTAGTAATTACAATATTCTGAGGGTTTTCTAAGACCTCCTTTAATTTTAAAATATCCTGCATGAATCAGATTAACCCTAGTGGGATTAAATTGATTTGCAAAGTTGATAAGAAAATCATGAAAAACAAACGCCTAAATAGCTCAGCGTTTGATGAAATCAGGAATTCATGTGCAGTTTAAGGAAATATAATATTTCATATCAGATTAATCCCTTAAATTTGCAGCTCAAAATATTTAACTCAATAAAATTAATACAATGGCTGGAAACAGAACATTTACGATGATCAAGCCCGATGCAGTGGGTGAGAACAACATAGGCGCAATTACAAAAATGATAGAGGAAGGTGGATTCCGAATTGTTTCTATGAAAATGACAAAATTAAGCGAAGAAAGAGCTGGGCAGTTTTATGCCGTTCATAAGGAGCGTCCTTTCTACAAAGATTTGGTTGCTTATATGTCTGGTGGCAATATAGTAGCTATGATTTTGGAAAAAGAGAATGCTGTTGAAGATTTCAGAAAATTAATTGGAGCTACCAATCCTGCTGATGCCGCTGAAGGAACGATTAGGAAAATATTTGCTTCATCTATTGAAGCAAATGCAGTTCACGGTTCTGATTCAGACGAAAATGCACAAATCGAAGGAAGTTTCTTCTTTGCTGATATCGAAAAGTTTTAAGAAATAGACCTTTTTTCTACTGAAATGAATGGAGGCATCTGTTAGCTAACGGGTGCCTTTTTTTACTTAATTAGTTACGATCTCCGATGCCGCTGGAGAATCAAAAATTTCTTTGAAGCTATATCTGTAAATTACTTGAAAAAGGATATTGTAGGACATAGATGACATAGAGCTGGGAGCATTGTTTCTATCCTGACTCAGGCTATCTTTAACGATTGCTTGTTCTTTCAATGCATTTAAAGAATCAGTTTTTTCGCACTTCTTTTTTTCGGGCTCTGCTTCAACCTTTTCCTTCTCTTTTTTCTCATCTTTCTCCTTGGCCGAAACATCAAATGCATAAAATGAAGCGAGTATTAAAATGATAATACCGGTTTTTTTGTGATTTAACATGGTTATTACATTTTGATGTTATCAAATATATTGAATAAATATGAATTTATACTAACAACCTATTGAGAACTTCTAATTAACTGTAAGGTTTCAATCAATCTTTTACCAAAAGTAAAAATTTTCTTTTGTCTGCATGGCAATAGCTCTATTTTCAATTATATTAATGAAAAATTATACCAATTCACTATGGAACCTACTCGACTGTTTGATTTATTAAGCTACCAAAAAGCTAATAATCCACTAAATGACACCTTTTCTTATAAATATGAAGGGAAATGGAAAAATTACAGCATTGATGAAGTGATCAACATAGTTGATTCCATTTCTAGAGGATTTATAAAGTTAGGCTTGGCCAAAAATGATAAAGTAGGGATAGTCTCTTCCAATAGACCTGAATGGAATTTTATTGATTTGGCGCTGCAGCAGATTGGGGCCGTGAGTGTGCCCATGTACCCTACTATAACACCAAAAGACTATAAATTTATCTTTGAAGATTCCGGATTAAAATATGTTTTTGCCGAAGATCAGGAGCTTTATGATAAAGTGAAAAAGGCTTCGGAAGGGTTATCTTTTATTAAAAACATATATTCCTATGAAAATTTAGCAGGCGTACCGCATTGGACAGAACTTAAAGAAAGTGGTGAAAATGATGAGACTGATCTACAACCTTATAGAGATGCAGTTGAACCGGAAGATCTAGTGACCTTAATATATACTTCCGGAACTACAGGGAATCCAAAAGGCGTCATGTTGACCCACAATAATGTGTTAAGCAATGCGAAAGCAGTCAACGAAAATTTAAACGTGGAAGGCATCAGAAAATCTTTGAGCTTTCTACCGCTTTGTCACATATTTGAAAGAACCAGTGTTTATTTCTACTTATACAGAGGTGTAGCAGTTTATTATGCCGAAAGTCTAGAGAAAATTGGGGATAATTTAAAAGAGGTTCAGCCGGATATGTTCACCACTGTTCCTAGACTACTGGAAAAAATCTATGATAAGATAGTGGCTAAAGGAATGGAACTTTCGGGCATCAAAAAATCCATGTTCTTTTGGGCCTTAAACCTCGGACATAAATACGATCGAAATAAAAATCAAGGGGGCTGGTATAACTTTCAACTTAAATTAGCAAATAAGCTAATTTTCAGCAAATGGAGAGAGGCAGTGGGTGGAAACATCAAACTAATCGCCTCAGGGGGAGCTGCATTACAGCCAAGGTTGGCTACAATTTTCTGGTCCGCACAAATTCCTGTTTTAGAGGCTTATGGTTTGACAGAAACTTCTCCAGGAATTGCTTTCAATAGATACAATAAAGAAGATATGTTGATTGGAACCGTTGGCCCAGCACTGCCAGGAGTAGAAATAAAAATTGCGGAAGATGGAGAAGTTTTGGCAAAGGGTCCTAATATCATGAAAGGATATTATAATCAACCAGAAAAAACTGATGAGGTGATAGACAAAGATGGCTGGTTCCATACCGGAGATATAGGGGAAATGGTCAATGGTAAGTTCCTCAAAATTACTGATCGCAAGAAAGAGATGTTTAAAACATCAGGTGGAAAATATGTTGCGCCACAATATATAGAGAACAAACTCAAAGAATCAACACTAATAGAAATGGCCATGGTCGTTGGCGATGGACAAAAATTCCCGGGAGCATTGATTGTTCCTAATTTTGAAGCCTTGAGGGAGTGGTGCCATCATAAAGGCATAGCTTATTCCTCCGATACAGATATGGTAAAGCAACAAATCATTTTAGATAAATTTCAAAAAGAAGTAGATAAAGCCAATGAGCAGTTTGCTCAATATGAAAAAATCAAAAAAACGGTTCTAATGCCAAAAGCTTGGACGGTCGAAAATCATGAGCTTACGGCTAAACTGAGCTTAAAAAGAAAGATAATAGAAAACAATTATCAAAAAGAAATTGAGAGTATTTATAAGGATTAAGTATTTCTGCTGTTTTGAATAGTGATATATTTCGCCCTTTCAGGGCTAAGAGGTTGCTTTTGGTTTTATGCACAGGGCTTCATCTTGTGTTAGATTATTGGATCCTTTCAGGACTTAAAGGTAAAATGCCATTTAATTAGTGGGAGGAAGTTTAAAATCCTGTTTTTTTACAGGAAATATTTAGTGCTACTTTGTTACATTTTATGCTTTTGCCCATAGCTGTCAGGTTTCAACAATATGACTTGCTTGGTCAAGTAGGACAAACATCTAATTGATAAAGAAGGGATGTTATATCGAAGCGTAGGGCTTCACCCTACGCTAAATAAGTTAAATTCAATCCAGCCCTAAAAGAGCGAAATATTATGTGGTGTCAAGACATAAGTTTTCTGACTCTTCCATCCTCACCCAACATTATCCACTTAAAACGGTATAATACATCATACCAAAAATCATTAACTATGAAAAAATCGATTTTTATACCTGCACTATTATTCAGCATGTCAGTCGTCATATCTTGTCAGGCTGAACCGGAAAAGAAAACGGCTGCTACTGAATTTGAGACCATAACTATTGCAGATGGATTGAATAATCCTTGGGGTATGACTTGGCTACCCGATGGCAGAATGCTAGTTACTGAAATAAAAGGAGAGATATTAATAATTGAAGGTGATAAATATAATGGCAAAAAACTCAATGGAGTTCCTGAAGTTTATGCAAATAATCAAGGCGGTTTATTAGACATTCAAGTACATCCGGACTATGAGAGCAACGGCTGGATCTACTTCAGTTTCTCTAAGCCAGGCGATGGTGGTGGAAGCACTGCCATTATGAGAGCAAAATTAGATGGAAATAACTTAGTCAATAAAGAATTGATATATGAATCATTTCCTAAAACCCGATCTGGTGTCCATTTCGGTTCCCGTATAGATTTTAAAGATGGCTATATATTTTTTACTATTGGTGAAAGAGGAGAAATGGATAATGCGCAATCAGTAGGTAACCCATTTGGGAAAGTTCACCGGCTTCATGAAAACGGAGATGTTCCGGAAGATAATCCATTTGTTCAGATCCCTGATGCCGTAAAAAGTATTTGGAGCTATGGACACAGAAACCCTCAAGGTATGCAATTTCATCCTGAAACTGGTGAGCTTTGGGCTCATGAACATGGACCAAAAGGCGGAGATGAATTAAATATTGTGCAAAAAGCCAAAAATTATGGCTGGCCTGAAATTAGTTATGGAATAGATTATGATGGTAGCATAATTACAGATGAAACCAAGAAAGAAGGAATGATGCAACCCGTTCATTATTGGGATCCATCGATAGCTCCTTGCGGGATGACTTTTGTGACTAGTGAACGTTATCCCGAGTGGGAAAACAACATATTGATGGGCTCACTCAAATTTAGATACTTAAATAGAGTTGTTTTGGATGAGGAAGGAAATTATGTGAAGGAAGAGAAACTATTAGAAGGCATTGGCAGAGTAAGACATGTTGCTGAAAGTCCCGATGGATTTATTTATGTTGCCGTAGAAGGACCAGGGAAAATCATTAAACTTATGCCAAAAAAATAATTCTTCTTTAGCTCCCCATTAAAACAGTCCTATTTCGCTCAAAATGCATAGGACTGTTTTTTTATGTTTACTTTTAAAAATCTATTTCCAAGCTAAATTTGCATTTAAAATTTGCTTAGTGTAAATTAGACACTAAGTATCTACACTAAATTCCATCAATTATTACTTTTTTGGATTAGTATTTATCAGTAAATTATATTTTACAATTGACTGACAATCAAATTTATGCACAATAATTCTCTTTACAATTCGGCTTTTGAACATGATGCCTGCGGGATAGGCACAATTGTTAACATTAATGGAAAAAAAGAATTTCAACTTATTCAAGATGCTTTGGATATGTTGGAAAACATGGAACATCGCGGTGGAACAGGTGCTGACAAGCAAACTGGCGATGGTGCAGGAATCATGTTGCAAATTGATGAGCATTTCATCAAGTGGACCTCCGAAGATGCCAATATTTCATATGAAAAAAATCAGCCCGTAGGCACAGGTATATTCTTCTTTCCTAAAATGACAAAAGTTGCAGATGAATGTAAAGCTGTATTGCATAGTCATGCACAGGAGTTAGGATTAAAAATATTGGGCTACAGAGCAATTCCAGTTAACGAAAAAGTACCGGGAGCAGGTGCAAAACCAGTAGAACCACTAATCGAGCAGGTATTTATCCAAGCAGAAAGCCAAATGTCTTCTGTTGAACTGGAGCGAAAGCTGTTTGTATTAAGAAATTATAGTACCCATTTCATTGGTCATAACGTGCAAGGAAACAATAAAGCATTTTATGTGTGTAGCCTTTCAACCAATACCGTTATTTATAAAGGTCAATTAAGGACCAACCAATTAAGAGAGTATTTTGATGATTTGAGAGATGAAAGATTCAAATCTGCATTTGCCATTATTCATTCAAGGTTCTCGACCAATACTTTCCCAAACTGGAAACTGGCGCAGCCTTTCCGTTTTATAGCTCACAACGGAGAAATCAATACTATAAGAGGAAATGTGACCAAAATGAAATCGAAAGAAGCCAATTTCGATTCCAAAGTCTTTACAGATCAGGATTTAGAAAAATTATTACCCGTTACCAATCCAGAGCATTCGGATTCTGCAAATTTGGATGGTATTGTTGAAATGTTGGTATTGGACGGAAGACCTTTAGAGCATGTTCTGATGATGTTGGTTCCGGAAGCATGGCAAGACAATAGCATGATGGATAAAGATCGTAAAGCTTTTTATAAGTATCATGCTTCTATCATGGAGCCTTGGGATGGACCAGCGGCCTTGATCTTTACTGATGGTAAAAAAGTAGGAGCGACCTTAGATAGAAATGGATTACGTCCTTCCAGATTCTGCATTACCAAAAGCGGCCGACTGATAGTTTCGTCAGAAGCAGGTGCCTTAGCAGTTGCATCAGATGATGTGATTCAAAAAGGAAGACTGCAGCCTGGAAAAATGCTGATGGCAGATATAGAACAGCAAAAAGTACTATTTGATGAGGAAATTAAATATGGAGTTACATCCAATAAATCCTATCAAGATTGGATAATTGCGCACAGAGTAAAACTAAGAAACTTACCAGTTCCTGAAATCAAAACTGAAAAAATCTCGGGCGATATACTTTTGAGAAAACAGAAAGCATATGGATATACTTCTGAAGAACTAAAAGTAATTTTAGCAGATATGGCAGTTCGTGCAACCGAACCCATTGGGTCAATGGGTGCCGATACTCCCTTGGCTATTTTGAGTAAGCAAAGTCAGCACATAGCCAATTATTTCAAACAGCTTTTTGCACAGGTGAGCAATCCGCCAATTGATCCAATTCGAGAACGAATGGTGATGTCTTTATTTACCCGCGTGGGAGAGAGTCTAAATATTTTAGAGGAAACCCCTGCTCATGCAAAGCAAGTTCATATTTCCCAACCTGTGCTGCTAGATTCGGATATTGCCAAATTCATGTATTTAAAAGATATCGGTTTTGAGTATGAAATTATTGATTGCGTTTTCAAAGCTGATGGTGAAGCGGGAAGATTAGAGGAAGGAATAAATACTATTTGTGCAAAAGCAGAAGAAGCGGCCAATAACGGAAAAGTGGTTCTAATCCTGTCTGATAAGAATATAGATGTAAATCATGCTGCTATCCCTTCTTTGATCTCAACAGGAGCTGTGCATCAGCATTTAGTGAAGAAGAATTTAAGAACTAAAACGGGACTCATCATAGAGGCTGGTGATGTTCGTGAAACGCACCATTTTGCTACCATCATTGGTTACGGGGCAAGTGCCATTAATCCATATTTAGCTATCAAATCCATTGAAGATTTACATGATAAAAAGCTTTTGGGTGAGGATATTAGTAAAGAAGAAGCTGTTGCCAACTATCAAACTGCTATTGGTTATGGGTTATTGAAAATCTTATCCAAAATGGGCATCAGCACTTTGCAATCTTATCAAAGTGCCCAGATTTTTGAAGCTTTAGGCCTGCATTCTACAGTAATTGAAAAATGTTTTACGGGTACTATATCAAGAATTGAAGGTATAGATTTTGATGGACTAGCACGCGAAGTTTTAGTGAGACATTTACAAGCCTTCCCTCAAAATGAACATGTGAAAAAAGGATTGGAAGTCGGTGGTGTCTACCAATGGAAATTGAGAGGTGAAAAACACCTTTTCAATCCAGAAACTATCCATTTATTGCAACATTCAACAAAGACAGCCAATTTCTCATTGTATAAAAAATATGCATCTAAAATTAATGATCAAGTAAAAGATACACTAACCTTAAGAGGGCTATTTGATTTCAAAAAACGAGTTCCCATTTCTCTATCAGAAGTGGAACCAGCGGACAAAATCATGAAAAGGTTCGCCACCGGAGCCATGTCTTTTGGTTCTATTTCCCATGAAGCGCATTCTACATTAGCTATTGCCATGAATAGAATTGGTGCAAAAAGTAATAGTGGAGAAGGGGGAGAAGATGAAGTTCGGTTTGAGGTTAAATCCAATGGCGATTGGGAACGCTCTGCTATCAAGCAAGTAGCTTCAGGTAGATTTGGGGTGACCAGTTACTACTTGACAAATGCTGACGAGTTACAAATTAAAATGGCGCAAGGGGCCAAGCCCGGAGAAGGTGGCCAGTTACCTGGACACAAAGTGGATGAATGGATCGGAAGAGTAAGACATTCCACACCAGGAGTAGGATTGATTTCACCTCCTCCACATCATGACATTTATTCTATTGAAGATTTAGCACAACTCATCTTTGATTTAAAAAATGCCAATCGAGCTGCAAGAATTAATGTAAAATTAGTTTCTCAAGCCGGAGTTGGCACTGTGGCAGCGGGTGTTTCCAAAGCCAATGCAGATGTTGTTTTGATCTCGGGTGCTGATGGCGGAACTGGTGCATCTCCCTTAAGTTCAATCCGTCACGCGGGTTTGCCGTGGGAATTAGGATTAGCTGAAGCCCACCAAACCTTGGTGAAAAATAACTTAAGAAGTCGAATAACAGTACAAACCGATGGCCAGATGCGAACGGGGAGAGATTTGGCTATTGCAACTTTACTAGGCGCAGAAGAATGGGGGATTTCTACTGCTGCATTGGTAGTAGAAGGCTGTATCATGATGAGAAAATGTCATACCAATACCTGTCCTGTGGGTGTTGCCACGCAAAATCCTGAACTTAGAAAATTGTTCACAGGTGACCCTGAACATGTGGTGAATTTCTTCAAATTCCTGACTGAGGATTTACGGGAAATCATGGCCCAGCTGGGCTTTAAAACCATTGAGGAAATGGTTGGACATTCAGAGGTGCTTAAAATCAGAAATGATGTACCGTTCTGGAAACTGAAAGACTTGGATTTAAGCCCAATTCTATATCAGGAAAATATCCCTGAACAAGTGGGGGTTTTCAAGCAAATTGAACAAGAACATGAATTAGAGGAAGTGTTGGATTGGAAATTACTGGAAACTGCCAAAGAGGCAATGGAAAACCAGAAGCCCGTAACTGCCACTTTCCCAATTCGAAATATCAATAGAGCAGTTGGCGCTATTTTATCTAACGAAATCAGTAAAAAATATAAAGGAGAAGGACTTCCTGAAGATACAATCCGATACAAATTTGAAGGTTCTGCCGGGCAGAGTTTTGGTGCATTCTTAGCGAATGGAGTGACATTTGAGATAGAAGGTGAATCCAATGACTATTACGGAAAAGGACTATCAGGAGGAAAACTAATTATTTATCCTCCTGAAAATTCCGATTTCGATGCTTCAGAAAACATTATCATTGGAAATGTAGCCTTTTACGGAGCTACCTCAGGTTATGCTTACATCAACGGGATGGCTGGAGAACGATTTGCGGTGAGAAATTCAGGCGTTAGCGCTGTAGTGGAAGGCGTTGGAGATCATGCCTGTGAATATATGACTGGTGGAAGAGTAGTTGTTCTCGGTGAAACTGGGAAAAACTTTGCAGCCGGCATGAGCGGTGGTATTGCTTATATCTTAGATGAAAAACAAGCATTTGAAGACAACTGCAATAAAGCAATGGTAGGTTTGGAAAGCCCCTCAGAAGAAGATGTAGAAGAATTGAAAACGCTTATAAGCTACCATGCACAGGCAACCGGAAGCCAAAAAGCAGATCGAATACTGGATAATTTTGCAGAATATCTTCCAAAATTTATCAAGGTAATTCCTCATGATTTCAAACGCATATTAGAGGCTAAAAAGGCCGAGGAACAAAAAGAGAATGAAAAAATTGTAGCATAATATGGGACAACAAGACGGATTTTTAAAATTTGATAGGGAGTTGCCCGATAGCAGATCCCCAAAAAAAAGAGTTGAAGATTTCAAGGAAATATATCAACCCTTCCCTGAGGTGAAAACCAAAAAGCAGGCAGCAAGATGTATGGATTGTGGCATTCCATTTTGTCATTCTGGTTGCCCTTTGGGCAATATCATTCCTGAGTTTAATGATGCGGTTTACCGCGAAAACTGGGAAGAAGCAGCCGACATTTTATATTCTACCAATAACTTCCCTGAATTTACAGGAAGAATTTGTCCTGCCCCATGCGAAGCAAGTTGCGTATTGGGCATTAATAAACCGGCTGTGGCTATAGAACATATTGAAAAAACGATAGCTGAAAAAGCATATGAACTAGGTTACATAAAAGCAGATCCTCCTAAGACCCGAACAGGGAAAAAGGTAGCTGTGATTGGTTCTGGACCTGCAGGATTAGCTGCTGCAGATCAATTGAACAAAGCAGGTCATTGGGTGACTGTTTTTGAACGAGAATCCAGAATTGGCGGATTATTACGTTATGGAATTCCGGATTTTAAACTGGAGAAGCAATATGTTGAACGCAGAATTAATATCATGGATGAAGAAGGTGTCCGCTTTAAAGTAAATGCGGAAGTGGGTAAAAATATTAATCCGGACATGCTGAAAGATGATTTTGATTCAATTGTGATCTGCACAGGCTCGACCGTTCCTAGAGACTTGCCCATTCCGGGAAGGGAATTAAAAGGAATTGAGTATGCTATGGATTTCTTGACCATGCAAAACAAAGAAGTAGCAGGAGATTCTATTGAAAATAAAATTTCAGCAGAAGGCAAAAATGTAGTAGTGATTGGCGGGGGTGATACCGGTTCAGATTGCATAGGTACATCACACAGACAACATGCCAGCTCCGTTTTACAATTGGAATTAATGCCAAAACCACCTCAAAATAGAGGTGAATCAGATCCTTGGCCCTTATGGCCCATGACTTTACGGACCTCCTCTTCGCATGATGAAGGTGGTGAAAGAAAATGGGGGGTATTAACCAAAGAGTTCAAGGGCAATGAAAAAGGAGAGCTAACCCATATTACTTTGGTGGACATTGAATGGGTAACTCAAGCAGGAAGACAAAACATGCAAGAGATTCAAGGTACTGAAAGAGATGTCCCGTGTGAATTAGCGCTATTGGCCATAGGATTTACGCATCCAGAAAATCATTTGCTTGATAGTCTGGGAGTGAATAAAACTCAAACTGGAACAGTAGAAGCCAATGCATACAAAACGAATGTAGAGAATATCTTTACGGCAGGAGATGCCAGACGAGGTCAGTCTCTGGTTGTCTGGGCTATTTCGGAAGGTAGAGAAGCGGCAAGAGAAGTCGATCAATTTTTAATGGGGAAAACAGAATTGCCTGCTAAAGATGATTCATTCTTCAATGTGGCGGAGTTGAGTTGAGCCCCTTTTGGAAGAATTTATTAAGGCCCGAAGGGCTGACACACCAAAACGTAGAGTTGAAGCCCTACAAATAAAAGTGAGTAGACATTAGCCCTGAAAGGGCGTAATATTACGCCCTTTCAGGGCTTTTTGAGTAAGTCTGTTTGACCACAGGGCTTCACCCTGTTATATAATATTTTGTCCTTTCAGGACTACTTTCATTGTACAGCCGTTATTTTCATTGGGTAATCTCCAATCCAAACCTTTAGTCCTTTTCGTAGTTAAAAACATAATCAGTAAAAAAACCTAAAATGAAGTCTTACGCTATTGTTGATTCTACCCGGATGCCCATAATTACCGTGACCTTCACAGGTGAAAAAAGCACAGATGAAAATTTCCAAACGTATCTGGATGAGGTAGAAAAATGCTATGATGATCGAAAAACCATCGCAATTATTTTTGATGCAAGCAATGCCGTTATTCCAAAATTATCGCACCAAAAGAAGCAAGCAACCTGGCTCAGCCAGCACTGGAAATTAATGCAAAACTACTGTTTGGGTACTGCTTACGTAATCCCAAGCACTGCAATTAGAGCTGTACTGAAAATGATTTTTTCATTTCAAAATCAACCTGTACCCTACAAAATAGTATCTAATCTGGAAGAAGCAGAGTCTTGGATCGAAGAACTGAATCAAATAAGTTCCAAATAAAGAGCCCAGTTTGGTGGATCCTTATCGACTGTCAATTCGAATAATCAACAACTTCAATACGAAAGTAATTAGCTATGGGTTGAGATCTCTCCAAAACTTTTCCTTGATTTTTATCTTCAAATAAGGAAATAGTAGCATTGTCATCAAGTTTCAAAAATGCCTTATAAATCACCTTCTTAAATGTGGAGCTTTGATTAGCCCTGCCATAAAACTTTTGACTCCGTTTAACCTTCTTTATAAATATCTTTTCTGGAGACTCAATCCTTTGCCACTTTCCAAATTTAAAGAAGAACAAGAAAGAGTTGTACTCCCTAAGCTGCTCACCTCTGAAATCAATTCCTGAATATGCAGTAACGATGAATCCTCCCAGCAAAATAAAAACAATACTCGTCCAAATATTAATGGCAGTCAAGGCTATACCCGAAAATAAAAATACATACCCCAGGATTTGAAACTGGAATGGAAATAATAATCCGCTTTTTACATTTAAATAGAGTGTTGACATCTTTAAGAAACTAAAGCCTAAGTCTTCAATATACAGAATATTTCCTAGAATTATCGCCAAGTCACCGAATAAATGAATGTCAAAAAAAACCTGATATTAATCATTATTTTCGGTGGTTTTACTCAATAATACTTATCTTATGGGTAGTAAATTTGCAACTGCAAAACAACAAGAAAAATGGATAATTCATTAAAAATAGTAACTGCACAAGAGGCAGTTTCAACAGTAAAATCCGGAGACAGGGTGTTTATTCAAGGTGCGGCAATGACTCCTGTAACATTAATTGATGCCTTGGCTAATAGACACCAATCTTTGGAAAACGTAGAAGTGATGCATTTGCACACTGAAGGCCGAGCAGCTTACACGGAGGAACCATTCTATAAATCATTCAAAATTAATAGCGCATTTGTAGGTGGAAATGTCAGAAAAGCAATTCAAGCGGGAAGAGGTGATTATATTCCCATTTTCTTAAGTGAGGTGCACTGGCTTTTCAGAAGAAATATTTTACCCTTAGATGTGGCTTTTATTCAAATCTCCACACCTGATCAACATGGGTATTGTTCCTTAGGAGTGTCAGTAGACGTAACGATTCCTGCCATACAAACAGCCAAACTGGTAATTGCACAAGTTAACCCTAATGTACCAAGGACACACGGTGATGGTATTATACACGTAAGTCAAATTGATTATGCCGTTGAAGTAAATGAACCTATACATGGCCATGACATAGTTGTAGCTTCAGAAATAGAGCAAAAAATTGGCGCTCACGTTGCCGGTTTGGTGGAAGACGGAGCTACCTTGCAAATGGGTATAGGAGCGATTCCGAATGCGGCTTTACAAAATTTAGGCAATCATAAAAACCTGGGGATTCACACCGAAATGTTTTCTGATGGAATTCTGCCATTAGTGGAAAGTGGAGTGATCAATGGAAGCAAGAAAGAAGTGAAAACAGGTAAATTAGTAACCTGCTTTGCCGTGGGTTCCCAGAAACTATATGATTTCATGGATGATAACCCGCTAGTGCATATGAAGGAGGCGGCTTATACTAATGACACGGCCATCATTAGAAAAAACCCAAAAGTAACCGCAATTAATTCTGCAATAGAAATTGATTTAACAGGTCAGGTATGTGCTGACACGATTGGAAAAATGCAGTTTTCAGGGGTAGGTGGACAAATGGATTTTATAAGAGGCGCTTCTTTATCTGAAGGAGGGAAGGCTATTATTGCAATGCCGGCAGCTACCAAGAAAGGAGTGAGCAAAATTGTACCATTCTTACAGGAAGGAGCAGGTGTTACCACTACCAGGGCACACGTTCACTATGTAGTAACTGAATATGGAGTGGTGGATTTATATGGCAAGAATTTGAATCAAAGGGCAAAAGCCTTGATTTCGATTGCGCATCCTGACGCGAGGGAGGAATTGGAAAGGGCTGCTTTTGAAAGATTTAAAGCTCACTAAAGCTCTTTTTCTTTGCCCCTAAAGGGGAGATAGGGAACAGTGGAAATGATTTAAGGGCTAGTGGTTTATTTAAGAGTTAAGGAAAGAAGTATTTCGCCCTTCCAGGGCTTGGTTGAATTTTAACTTTTTTAGCGTGGGCTTCACCCCACGCTTATATATGTCATTCCTTCGGGGTTTTAATTATATGATTTGAACAGTATTTGCAGACTACTGATGAGGCTTCCAAAACTTAAGTCGAAAGGACGACATATTCTAACAAAGCGTGAAGTCCCTGTTAAAGACAAAACTATCTCCAAAGCCCTGAAAGGGCGAAATATATGGAGTATAGTTCTTTACTGAAAAATGATCTTTTTGACTTTTTCTTGACCTTGATGGCGAAATCGGAGGAAATAAATGCCAGGACTTAGACTTTCTCTTTGGATCTGGATTTCGTTGTAGCCGGCCTCTAAATCATAATTGAATATTTTCACTTGTCGGCCGTTGCTGTCTTCCATACTGATTGTCAATTGATCAGTTTCAGGGATGATCAGTGGAATGGTAAATTGATTAACCGCAGGATTAGGATAAATATCCATGACTTTAAATCCACTTTCTAGATTGGTGCACAATCGATTATTTTGACTGTTACTGTCATTGTAATCACCGGTTTTAGGAGTTGCATTAATACAAATTTTTGACAAGCCTCTTAATTGCTCATCTGTTAGTTTTAAACTTAATGAAAAGTTTCTATTGCTTTCAGGATACAGCGGAGTTTCTAAGCTTTCCGTTACCGAATAACTGCCTAAGTCAACATCCAAATCAATCCTATCCGGAACCAAGGAGCCCCTATTGCTGATGTTTAAAACAAAGGTGGTGAATTCATCATCTTTGCTTACCCTTAAATTACTTAGTGAAACATCTAGACTAGGCTCCCGGACTCTTATTTGCTCGTAATATTCATCGCTACAGCCGGCTTCGTTGGTGAGGATGAGGCCCAGTAGGTAAGTGCCGGGTTGGGTGATGGTGTAGTTGAGTTCTTGGCTGTTGGAGATGGTGTCGTTGCCTAACAACCATACGTATGATGAGCCGGTCTGACTATCGTCTGACCTTGATGATGAAGTTGGAAGTTGAGAGTTAGTAGTGGGAAGTTTGGATGACACCCCTATAATCCCCTCAAGGGGATAGTCCTGCCCGCTTGGGCTTGTGCTTAAAGTGAATGGATAGGCTCCGATGTTTTGAGTGAGCTCAAAAAAGGCTGTTGGAGCTGGGGAAATGCTGATTTCTTTGCTTACGCTTTGCACACAACCGCCTTGAGTTTCTACTTGAAGACTGAGAAGATAGTCTCCACTATTCTCAAAAACGTACTGCGGCCGGGCATCGGTGGATATCACTTCCCCATCAATACTCCAATTATATTTTTTCAAATTATTCCCATTTAAATCCGTTAAATTTTCAAACTCCACGGCTTCTCCAGCACAGGCTGTTCCCCAGGCAAAATCTGGTTCGGGCAATTCGTTGATGGTGAAGCTTTTCGTAATGGCATTGCTACAAAGATTTTCATTCTCTTGTCGGTAGGTCAGCTGATAATTGCCTGCTTTACTGAATAGATAAGCAAAATTCTCGCTTTGACTGCTCTGCAAAATTTCTCCTTGAGCATTTTGCAATTCCCAAAAATGAGCAGTGATATTAGCCGAATTTTGAGGGGTGAACAGTCGGCTTTCGTTGATACAGCTGTTTTCAAATTCGAAATCTGGTTGTGGCAATGCATTGACCATGATGGTTTGAGTGGTATCGGTAGTACAGCCATCTGAGGTGGAGACTTGCAATCGTACATTATATGAGCCGGAAGCAGGGAAAGCAAAAGTAGGATTGGCCTCGGCGGAAACATCCGTTTGGGTGCCGGAAACGCCAAAATCCCAGAAATAATCGGTGATATTGGAAACTGCAATATTCACCTGTTCGCTAAATTGAACGGGCTGGTTGGCACATGCCACTTCCGCCTCAAAAGCCACTGATGCTAAAGGTTGAATGTTGACATCCTGCGAGATGGTAAAGTCACATCCGTTGGATGTAAGGGCGGTTAATTGCACATTATAGGTACCGGCCGTATCATAAAGGTGGCTTGGGTTTGTTTGGGTGGACTGTGTGCCATCCCCAAAATCCCATTGGAAACTCTCCAAAAAGTCGCCTTGACTGGTATTTTCAAACTGTAGGATTTCACCCAGACAATTATTCGCTGTTTGGAAAGCCACTATTGGCCCCGGATTGACCGAAATGGTATCGGTTTTCTCTACTTCACAACCGGCCATATTAATGCTTTGTATTACGATATATTCTCCTGCTTCCTGATAAATATGCTCAGGATTTTCTTCCGTGCTAGTGTTACCATCACCAAACTCCCAGAAAAAAGTGGCTTCAGTAGGTAGCGTTGTCAAATTGTCAAAAACGATAGGCTTTTGTGAACAAACACTGCCTTGGGCACTGGCCTGAAAATCGGGGACAGGCTGTTCGAAGACTTGCACTGAATCAACAAAAAGGTTACTACAGCCACTGGTATCACTTACGCTTAATTTTACGGCATAGGTACCAGCAGTGGCAAAAGTATGATTAGGATTAGCCTCCGTACTTATTTCACCATCCCCAAAATCCCATTGATAGCTATTAAGCTCGGCTGTACTTTGGCTTTCAAATTCAACGGCATTTGCAATACATAAATTATCCCCTGTGGTAAAAGCGATGTCAGGTGCTTGGTTTTCTGTTACGGTAATTTCTTTGGTAATGGAGGCAGTATTACCATTGGGGTGAGTAGCGGTTAGGGTGATGGGGTAGGTGCCGGGTTGGGAGAAGAAAGGAACAGGGCTTTCTTCGAAGGAGATAGGGTGTGGACTATAGCACTCTTGATTAAATTGAATCCTCCTTATCTCACTTGTTGACCGAACCATCAAACCATTCCATGCCGATTGTTTGTCCTTAAAAAATGTAAACCCTCTGAAACTTGAATTCAATGATTCAAGATTACCGTATAGCTGAAAGTCTGGAGATTGGGTAAGATCGTCAAAATATTTGAATCTCATCAGACCATTATTTGTCGATTTTACAAAAAGACTTATACTATCGCCTTCCGTTTCAAACGATACACTAGTTGGTCCTTGAGTATCACCATTTGATAAAATAGTATTCGAATTGATGTTGACATCTATACTATTACCCTGATCTAGTAATCGAACCTGATTCAGTGAACGGTATGACACAGCTATCCACCAATTATTGTTAACTTTAATCACATCTAACCCCCAACCTTGATTTGATCCTGTAGCTAAATCTGAAGAAGTATATGTCCCATTCTCTTGTCTTTCAATGATAGTCAAATAATTCGCTCCTAAATTCGACACTAAAAGCTTTATATTGCCCTGATCATTTACAGCTTTCAAACTGTATGGATCATTCAATGAACTAAAATCTCCAAGATTACTTATTGTGGGATCATTTCGTAAGCTAGATCCAAAATCAAATTCGTGAACAAAACTAGTGTTAAAATCAATTAAATAACCGTAGTAATTTTCACCCAGCCTTACCACCGAAAAATCTATTGGTCTAGAAAAACTTGCACCAGAAAAATTGATGGCTTCAAATGATGGCGCTATCTCTGTAGATTTGGAAATACGAGATTTATAAAGGTTGCCACCTCCAGAGGCAACAAATACGTATATACTGTCTGAGTAAAAATCCTCCTGATAAATCTGTAAGTTTTCTCCTAGCGATAAGCCCGAAATAGATACATATTTTTCATCATTCGGAACGGATGAGAACTCTCCTGGACAAAAATCCCATTCGTAACTATCAGCATTTACAGAAATGTTTCCCAGTTCAAATTGTTCATCCAAACATATCTCGTCTGACAGATTGAAATCGGGGCTTGGTTTTTCGGAGAACTTTACCTCTATTGTCCTATCCGCGTAAAAAATACAAGTGCCTGCGCTTATTATTTCAAGGTTGACCGAATATACACCTTCGGCTAAAGTATATTCGGCTGTTTCGCTAGTTTGTATTTCACCATCAATCTCCCATTGGTAAGTTAAGTTTTGGGTGCTGTCAAAATCATCCCTCCAATCAATGCTCAGTTCAAACGGAAGGTTTTCAATGGCTTCCGTTGCCATAACACTGTCCACTATTTGATCAAATAGTTGGATACTTTGGACAGTAGTATTCTCACAGCCACTGGCGTTGCTTACGGTAAGTTCTACTGTATAATTCCCGGGAATATCGTAAATAGCCTGTGGGTTTTCGTCCGTGCTGCTTTCTCCGTTGCCGAAATCCCATTGAAAGCCCGTGATATTGGCACCCGTGCTCAGATTGGTGAACTGTATGGCTTCCCCTAAACAGTTTTTATCGTATTCAAAAGCTGGTTCAGGACCCTCCATAATATCCAAAGTGGATTGATAGGTGTCCACACAGCCCAGTACATTGGCCTTTAGGGTAATGGTTTTGGTACCGGATGTCTCAAAAGTAAAGTTCGGGCTCTCGGCTGTACTGCTACCTTCTCCGTTAAAACTCCACGACCACTCGATATTCGCACCAAAATCAAAGGGAATATCGTTTGCGAAATTAATAGATTCAAATGTACAGAATTCTGTGGCTGCAGTGGAAAACTCTGCTTGTGGTTCTGGAAGGATATTCAAAGTGTCATAAAATATATTGGGACAGCCAGATGTACTTTCCACTTCTAACGTAATAATATATTCTCCACCACTGCCATATTTATGAGTAGGGGAAATATCATTACTCGAATTGCCATCGCCAAAATCCCAATTGTAAATACTAATCTCATCGGAAGTGTCAAATTTGTAACTAATATTATCGGCTACGCAATAGGCGGCATCTAAAACTATCTCACCCGTTGGCGCTTCATTCGAGCTAACCACCAAGTCTTTTGTAATAGCACTATAATTGTCTTCAGAATTAAAAGCTTTCAAGTTTACATAATATGAACCTGGGTTATCGAAGGAGGAAATTGGACTTTCTTCAAAAGAAATTGGTGATTGAATCGGACAATCTTGACTAAATTCAATCTTCCTGATTTCACTCGTTGTTCTAACCATCAAACCATTCCATATTGATCGCTTATCTTTAAAAAAGGTAAAGCCTCTGAAATTTGAATTCAGTGATGTTAGATTTCCGTACAGCTGAAAGTCAGGAGATTGGGTAAGATCACGCCCAAACTTAAACCTCATCAGACCAGTGCTAGTTGATTTTACAAATAGGCTTGTACTGTCACCTTCTGTTTCAAACGAAACACTGGTTGGACCAACAGTACTAGCGTTTGAAAGGACAGTATTTGAATTGATGTTTAAGTCTATGCTAGAACCTTGATCAATTAAACGAAGCTGGTTAGATGAGCGATAGGCAACTGCTATCCACCAAGTACCATTAATTTTCTCTACGCCCAATCCCCATCCTTGGTTAGAACCAGTAACTAAATTAACAGAAGAATATATACCATCACTTTCACGTTCAACTATTGTTAAATAGTTAGTACCCAGATTTGACACTAGCAATTTTATATTGCTCTGCTCAACAACAGCTTTAATGCTATATGGATTGTTCAATGAACCAAAGTCACCGAGGTTACTGATAACAGGATCATTTTGTAAGCTTCCACCAAAACTAAATTCATATAAGAAATTGGATGTTAAATCAATCAAATAGCCGTAGTAGTTTCCTTCTAACTTTACCACTGAAAAATCTATCGGCCTTGAAAAACTCGTCCCAGCGATATTGATCGGCTGGAAGGAAGGTACTGCAGTTGTCGATTTAGTAACCTTAGCTGTATATATACTCCCGTTGCCCGAAGCTACAAAAACATATATAGTGTCCGAATAAAAATCCTCCTGATAAATCTGTAAATTCTCTCCTTGCGATATGCCTGAAATAGATGCATAATTTTCATCAGTCGGAATGGATGAAAATTCTCCAGGGCAAAAATCCCATTCGAAGCTATCTGCATTTACCGAGATGTTTTCCAGTTGAAACTGTTCCTCCAAACATACCTCTGTTGGTATATTAAAATCAGCAACTGGAGATTGCCCATAAATATCACATACCAATGTTAGCGTACAAGCGGAAATTATAAAAAATATCTCTTTCAAACTATTGCCTTATAATTTACTAAAAACATTATCCGTTACCGACTTGTATACAGATATACCTCTGTAATTAAGTCCTATTTTCCTCAAATTTATATTTCTATTACATAATGATTTGATGCTATCAATTTGCTCATTTACCTGATTCTTTGAAAACTCATTCAATACAACACCAGCTTTAAATTTTTTAGCAATTATATCGTCCTCGGAAACCCCCTTGTTAGTTATATAAGGTAAGCCGCACAAAAGATACTCCCCCACTTTTATGGGAGATCGATATTTCTGAGAAGGAAAACCTGGAATAGCACTTATGCCCATATCAGATGCATTTAAATATTCATAAACTTTCTCATATGGTACTTTTGACACATAATATTGAGTTACATTTTCGTTTACAAGCATTTCTTCAATCCAAGAACGTTCATTGGGACTTAGTATAATTATGAAAAAATCATTGATTAATCTATTTAGCTCTCCTATTACCTCAAAAATCTCTTCTTTATAGTAAATACCTCCGAATTTACCAACATATATAAATACATTGTGCTCTTTGGATAAGCCTAAACTATGGCGCACTTCTAATCGTTTATTGTGATCAATAATGAATATTTTATCATTAGCGCAACTAGGCAATTTATAAACTTCACCTGTTACACTTTCCCTTTTTAGTCTATGAAGCATAAAATCGGTACCGGTTGATATAATTTCTGCCGATTTAGCAGTCTTCCTTTCAAAATAGTTTAACAATCGGTATGAAATACTACTTTTCTTCCAAATACCAAAATCCAACATGAATTCACTGTGTGGTTCGTGCTGATATGCAAAATGCTTTAATGCCAGCACCTTCTTTAGGATATAAGCAAAGCTGCCCGCTATCGTTCCAAGCGAAATAATAACCTTAGGTTTGAATCTAAAATGAAGTTTAAGGACGAGTAGGAGAGCAATAATTCCATCATAAAGTTTCTTCAAAAGAATCAACCGACCTGAATGCCATTTTAACGGGTACCAGTAAATATTTAAACCCAAGAGTTCTTTTTTTATCCTTTCTCTTTCCGCTACACTTAATTGATAGTCGGGTTGCTCAAATGAAATAATGATAAATTTGAATCTACTATTTTTACTTTCCTTTAATAAGTGTTGAAATAAATTTCCCTTAAATAACGGGTCATTAAAACTATTATAAATAAAAACTAAGGCGGATTTCATTAAGCGATTAAATAACTTAGGGCCATCCTAAACTGCTTCTTTCTTAAATGTGCCAGTATCATTGATTTCCTATACTTAAATTTAAAGTGCAGTTTGGATACTAAATCCACTCTTCTCAAGTCACAAAGATTTTTTTCAATAAACTTGTAGCCAGTTCCTAAACCATGTAAATCTCCCATAGCCGAATTAGCACTGCTTCTATAGTACAGAATTGTATCATTTGTAAAGCTATACTGTCTATTCCTTCCGGCAATTTTCATATAAAAGTAAAGGTCTTCACAATGTGTTAATTTTTCATTAAAAAAATATTTTATCGATGGTTCTCTTCGTACCATCCATGTTAACCCAAGAAAACTTTTACCAGTTAACTTTACCAAATCCCGTAAAGGATTACCCTGAAAGGCAGGCACCCATTTATGTAAAGTTTGAGTTAGATTTTCGTTTTTTCTTAGCACAACTCCATCCACAAAACTAAGATTCTTGTTATCTTCCAACAGTCTAAATCTGCTTTCTAAACTGTTTGAAGTGAACATATCATCTGAATCTAAAAAACAAAAAACGTTCCCTTTCATATTTGCTAAGCCAAGATTTCTTGCGGAGCTCACGCCTTTATTTTGTTGTTCAAAATATCTTATTCTTTCATCGTCAAAGGAAAGAGCAATACTTTTTGAATTATCTGTACTGCCGTCATTTACTAAAATTAATTCCCAGTGATCAACAGTTTGTAGCAACACAGAACTAATTGCATCTTTTAAATATTTTTCTGAATTAAAAAATGGCAATATAATCGAGATCATACTAAAACTGTTTGTAAAAATGTTTTGCGAAATTTTCAACTTGTTTAGACCTGTGAAAGGAGGCTAACAGGTCGTGGTCTATCAATGATTCGATAACTCCCGAACTTTTAAATTCTAAAAATTTCTTACCTAAATATTCCGCTATCTCATTAGGCGATGATGTAATCAAACCTCTTTTAATTTGACCTAATACCAAGTCATTTTCAGACCCATTCTTTGGAGCCAAAATCACTGCTCTTCCGATAGAAATAAAATCGAATAATTTGACGAAAAAACTGCCATTATCTTCATTCAGATTAGGTAGTATGAAGGTACTCACTTTTTTTAAAGAAAAGTCAATTAATTCCTTCTTAGGTATATAATCATATTCTTTTATGAACTCCTTACTAATTAGACTCTTAAAAATATCAGATCCACTAAACTGGTCAACACTTTTGATGCCAATGAGGCAAATTTCAAAATTGTTTTTTGGGTTATACTGCTTTATAAATAGATTTATCCCCTCGATAATAACCTTGAGGTTCTGATATTGGTAAATTCGACCAAAATATGCTACACGAAATTTATTAGTTTTAAATTTCTTTGTTGAAATCTCTGAAATTTCGTGACCATTCCTAACTTTTATGCCTTTGACTGGAGTAAGGTTTTCTAATAATTTAAGCCATTTTTCACTAGTTGTAGAAAAATACATGCTTTTGCCAAGCCATCGCTTCCAATAATACTGTATGATTCGGTCTTGAATATCTTTTTTTAAAGTGGGTTTATACGATTTTGTTACCACTTGATTATCCCATAAATCTCTAAAATCTAATATATAAGGTATCTTAAACTTCTTATGGATTTCGTATGCTAGTTTCAAATGAAAATGAGGACTAAAAATGGCTAAAATTGCATCATACCTATTATTTTTTAAATGTTGGAAAAGAAAATTTTTGAAAACTTTATAACTATTCGAAAGATGAAGGTCAAATTCTCCTTTTAGCCAATAACTTAACGTTACAAGTGAGGAATTTGATTTTACCGTTTCATTAGGTCTTGGTAGTCTTATTATATTGTAATTACCATTGAATTCATACAGCTCTTTTTCGTTGCTTTTATGATACTTCCATTCATTTTTATACTCCTTTTCCCACCGATGAGTAACTAATGTTGGCAATACGTCATTCTCCTTCAAATAGTCACAGAAAGCTTTCGTTCTATAAGAAGCAACAACATCGAGCGGCAGCGCGTGATAGGAAATTATAAGCAGTTTTTTCAATGGAATAATTCATTTGACAATTCTTCATATTCACTTTGCAAATAGAATGTTTTGCTAAGCACTTCTTTTGTTAGCAGGTACATACTGGAATCGGCATTTGAAGTAAGGTTTTGTATGTGTAGTAATCCTTTTGTAGAAATCAAATAAAAATGATAACCCAAGTCTGCAAGCAATTTTTCGGTTTTTAAAGTAAGGTCTTTTTCTAATTCATCGTTTAACGCTGGGTTAATAGCCCTTTTGACCACATCGTTGAACAATTCAATAATAATTACTGGGTTTTCTTCTCTTAATAAGTTTAAAGAACCTTTTAATGCTTGATACTCAAACAGTTCAATATCCATTTTAATTAAATCAGGAGCTTCTTTATTTTCCAAGACGAACTCATCAAGTGATATGACCTCTACATTTATTGCTTTGGTACCAAAATCATTGAAGTCCTTTGTGTGGGCATTATAGAAAGAGGATACGTCAGAGGTATAATTTCCATTGGGCACATAAAATTCTAGCTGGCCCTTTTTTTCTCCTATTGCTTTGGAAACCAAGTTTGTGTTCTTTGAATTATTAGCTATTAAGTTTGCCTTAATTCTATTCACATTGATTGGGTTGGGTTCGAAGCAATATATCGTGGTATTTGGGTTAAATTGCTCTGCTAGTAAACTAAATACTCCAATATTAGCACCCACATCGAAAAATACTTTCGCTTTTGGAACTAGAGCTTTTAATAGGTAGATTGTCTCGTCCTCCCAATTTGCTTCGTAATATAGTTTGTTTGATAAGGCATCGTTCCCTTCGGATTTCAGTTTAAAACTGAAATTCTTTTTCTTTATTAGTACAGTACCCGATACAGGCCAGAATAACTTCAATCGCTGAGAAATTCTATAATTTGTACTCGAACTTGACTTTATTAAACCTCTGCCAACAGCATTTACAAAGGAGTAGTTCCTAAATATTCTTAGTAGTTTCTTCAATTTTTCTCAATTGATTTATGTAAGAGTTTTTGGCAGCGATTTTTACTCTGACACCAGATTTATGCTTACTATTCCATTTATCTAAATCAGCAATCACTTCCTGAAATAAAATTAAAAACTCTTCTGTATTTTTAGCCATTTTAATTAAATCTTCTTCTGCCAATGATTCGTACTCTTTTGTCCATGTAGCCAGTATCATCTTACCAGACCCCAAATATTCCATCATTTTATGAGAGTTAGATAGTTGCTCGGGATAGAGTGCGTATTTGTAGGTGATTAGCAGCAAATCACTTATCTCATAAAAGCTTCTTAAATCTTTTGCGGCTAAAACTCCAATATAATGAAAATTATGCTTAGCTATTATATCAGTTTTCTGAGCTCCCTCATCCCATGGTCCGGCAAAAATAAAATCTACTTGTGGAAATTCTTCTATAGATGTTTGAATCAATTCCCAATCGAGGTATCTGATATTCAAATTTCCTGCATAAAAAGCTTTGATACTTTGCTTGCCAGGTAAAACCAGATCTTCGTTGAACTGAGCTGCGCTTTGATTGTAACCGTGATTAATGAAGAAACTTCTACCATTAAACTGCTTTTGTTTATCCACTATAGCTTGCGAAACACCAAGACATAAATCGGCAGATTGTGCGGCTTTTTCAAATTCAAAATCTTGATTCAAATCCACCGTATGGGAGATACAAAAAGCTTTCTTCGGCAAAGCAGAAAAATCAAAAAACACTGAGTTATCAAATGACCAAACAATATCAAATTCTGTATTACATACTTTTTGAAGTTGTTCGAATTTTTTCCTGAGTAAGTAATTCCGTAAGATACGAGGAAAAAAACGCAGACCCTTTACAAAACCATTATAGTGAACTGAATAAAGATTCTCAATATTTGTTTCTTCTATTTGCAGTGATTTTGAAGGTGGATTTAAGAAAAAAACTTTATTGCCTCTTTTCGCTAAATGAGTAGCATAATGATGCTTGGAAACAAAAATATGATTCCAAGGCTCTGGAGAAATAAGAATTATATTTTTTTCTTTAATTTCCAACTATCAGATTTTGATAAGTTTTCTCCAATATTTTCATATTATGATCTCTATCAATTTTATTGAGGTATTGAACAGTTGGTTTCACATTTGTATTAACTTTCTTTAACACTTCTTCAATTAAGGAAGATAGTTCATCAGACGACCACTTCTCCAGCTGGAAAATATTAGGTTCATTAAATATATCTTTATCATATTCCAACGGTCCAAGTATTAGTCTTTTATTTAGTGCAATAGCCTCCATGCCACTTACTGGACTTCCATCGGACTTTGGAGTCATAATGATTAGCTCAGCATTTTTATATAATTCCCAAATACTTTCCTGCTTTTGCTTTTCCAAAAACAAAAAATCAATCTCTCTATCCTCCTTTAACATCTGTATTAATTGGTTCTGGTATTCGATATCTCCCGCATCTTTTCCTACAAAAACCATTTGATATTTTTGTTTCAAATCTGATGAAAGCTTTTTCGCAGCTTCAATGGCAAATTCATGATTATAAATTGGCTTTAGATATCTAGGAAAAAGAATAAAAGGTTTGCTCATGTTTTTCGGAAAAAACCCAGAGGTATCTTTTTCTAATTTAATCAAATTAACTCCTGTTCTAATTACGGAAATATTGTCTTTTCTATCTATTAATGGCCTTATCGAATCCCATTGACTTTTAGATGTAAAAGTAACCCAATCGGCATTGTTCAATGATTTTTTATATGCCCATGCAATAAGCTTATTGAATATATCATTTCTGTTAAAATGATTAGGGATTGTTTTTAAGACGTCTGTTCCTCTGCAAGTAATTATAATTGGCACACCAAGTACCCTCCTAAAAAATGCCCAAAGTGCGTTTGGTTCCGCAAATTGAATATGAAATAAGTGAATATTATTTATATCGATAACCTGCTTTATAGTAAAAACCTGCTTTATTGAAGATCCTATTCTTTTAAAAGAGAAGTAATCAATAGTGCCCCTGAACTTGATTTTAAAATTAATTTCAAATTGATCAATTAACTCTTTATTATAATGATGACGTCTACATATAAAAAAGCACTCATACCCAGACTTTTCTGTAAAGAAAGAAATCCATTTTTGATCATGAATGGAATTAGGATCAATTAAATAAAGAATATTCATTAGTTAAAAGAGGCCCATTTGTTAAAAACATAAATTAGCCACAGCCTATGCTGATGATTTTTCTTATTTGAAATGTGTTCATTAATCAATTGCTCCAAGAAGGCGTATTCAAACAATACATATTTATTTGGTGACAAAATCACATCCATAAATCCTTTAAGATCGTTGTGAATCAACCAGTTAATTATTGGAATTCCAAATCCCATTTTTTTCCTGTAGATAAAAGATCTATCAAAGTATTTACGAGCTAGATTTTTTAATATAGATTTAGGCTCGCCTTGATGATACAGTTGTGATGGTCTAAGGGTGGCTGAAAATTCTGTTAAATCTTTGTCGAGGAAAGGGCTTCTCATTTCTAGTGATGCAAACATCGATGCCCTATCTACTTTAACTAGATAATCATTTAGCAACCTTGTTTGAAACGAAGCATTCATTACTTTAAGTAATTCTGACTTTAAACTCTTACTAGTGGAATTATAAATTTTTGAATGCTCTGTATCAATACTATTGAAGCATACCGAAGAGATGAGAAGTTCACTTTGATCTTTTTGGTTAAAACCCATGTTTCTATCAAGGAACTTATGATATGGCTGATATGCTTTATTCAGTAATTCATTTAGAAGGTTAATTCGGTAGGATGGAGCTAAATCATTTAAAACATTGACTAATGGTTTTAAAACCTTCAATTCCTTCCATTTATCAAAATGGAAAGTTTTGTAGTAGTTATCATAACCGCCGAACAATTCATCCCCACCATCACCCCCTAAAACAACTTTTTCATTTTTACTAACTTCATTACAAATTAGATAAGATGGAATCATTGAACTGTCACCAAAGGGTTCTCCATATTCATAGATTATATTATCTATTATTGAACCTAAATCAGAATCTAAAATAATTTCAGTATGGTTAGTGTCAAACTTCTTAGCAACTTGACGAGCAAAACTAGACTCATCAAAATCCCGATCTTTAAAACCCACCGTATATGTGTTTATCTTGTCACAAGATAATTCTGCCATTTTAGCAACCACAAGACTTGAATCAATCCCTCCACTCAATAAAGTTGCAACTCTTACGTCAGCAACCAACCTTTTCTTTACTGCTTGTGAAAGTAGAAAATTTGTCTTTTCAACAATATCTTTGAATGATAAATTGCAACTGTTACTGTATTTCAATTCCCAATACTTCTCTTGCTTTATGACATATCTAGATTCATTATAAGATACCTCAAGGTAAGTGGCTGGTGGTAGTTTTTTTACTTCTTTCCATATTGAATTGTAACTAGGAGTTGAGAGTTCAGATAAAAAATAATTAAATGCATAAAAGTCTATTGATAAATTGTCCCTAACTAATTCTTTTATTGATCTAATATCTGAACCAAAAATAAACGTGCTATTGTAATTATAGAAGTACATTGGTTTTTTCCCAAATCGATCTCTAGAAATAAATAGTCTATCTTTTGTGAAGTCATATAATCCAAAAGCAAACATACCATCTATTTTTTCTAAAGTTTTCTGTATTCCCCACTGTTCATAGGCATTAATAATTACCTCCGTATCTGAATTAGTTCTAAATTTACAACCCTCTACAATTAATTCTTTTTGGAGCTGACGATAATTATATATTTCTCCATTGTAAGTTATTATGGTATTTTTAGAATTGCTATAAAAAGGCTGATTTGACTTTTCATTTAAATCAATAATCGTTAGGCGGTTATGCACAAATGCTACAAATTGATCATTAAATTGTATTAATTCTCTTGACCCGTTATCTGGTCCTCGAAATTTTAAAAATGATTGAGCCTTACTTAATTTCTTTTCAATATTATCCTTATCTAATTTATTGCCTGTTAAATAACCTATAATCCCACACATATCTATAATACCTTCTGATATGACTTGAAAGTTTTTGAAGCAATTGAATCCCAAGAAAGATGTGTTTTTGCAAATTTATATGCATTCTGCCCATAAGAGTCAATTAAACTAGTGTCTCTTAAAAAAAGACTCATTCTTTCAGATAAAGCAATAACATTCGCGTCTTTTAATAGAAACCCTGTCTGATTATTTAGCACTACTTCGCTTAACGCTCCAACATCAGTGGCAATAACAGGCTTACCAAAAGCATATGCTAGAGGAATGACACCGCTTTGAGTTGCTTCAAGGTAAGGTAACACTAAAAATGATGAGTTTTCGATAAAATACGCAGTTTCGCTCAAGCTAACGTATCTATTCTCAATGAACAGGCTTTCTCGAAGTCTTTCAGGAATTTTGTAATTATCTAATGATTCCCCCCTTCCCACGATGTAAAACATGGTGTTTGGAAATTGTTCAAGAACAATAGCTGCTGCATCTATAAAATATTGCAATCCTTTGTACTTCCATATCCTTCCAAAAAATAATATATAATTCTTGTGCTTTGTAACAAACTGACCGTCTTTAAACTTTTTATAGATTTCAAAGTGACCATGGGGAATATTTACAATTTTATTTTGTTCTACGTCATAGTTTTTGATTAATTCCATTATCAAGGATTTGCCGTGAACAATGAATTTATGTGTGAAATATTTTGATATGTTTTTTACAAATTCATCATTAATTTGTTCAGAAGCTTTATCCCCAATGTGTTTAGCTGGATCATGTATTGTATTGACAATTTTTGTTTTCCAAGGCTTAAAAAGCGCTACCCAATGAAAAAGGCGGTGACCATTTGCCTGTATATGTAAAATTTCAGGTTTAATCAGCCAAAGGGTTTTTAAAATAAAAAAGAGCATTTTGAAATTATCTCTTGAACTCTTATGAAGTACTAACTTATACTGTACCAACCTGATTTGAGGATCTAATAGACTAGCATGAATACACTTGAACCTATGGTTATTTGGCATCATGAGCATTACATTTGCATGCTTAGAAAGCCCATTCGCTAATTCTACCATGTATTCAGGCCATTGAGTGGAAAAAAGCACTACTTTCATACCGTAATAAATTCTCCTACACCAATTGGGTGTCCTGAATTTCGTCTGATAAAATACCTTGGCGGTTCGTAATGGTTTTCAGCTGTGAATGGTGCTTCAAATAATTCAATTGATAAATCCTCTCTAATAAAAAATGCATTACAACCCGCAAAATCACATCCTACTAACTTGTATCCCTTCTTTTGCCCTAACTTCTCTAGGGCTAATAATGATGCGCCAAAGTAGCTATTCTGCTTCCATGAATGATTTTCATTATATTTCATTGCTAGGGAGACATTGGCTGGAAATGTTGCATTATACTCTATACAAATCACTCGTGGATTATAACTAGAAATACTTTCCCAAACCCAAAAATCATTTCCATCGATATCAATTGATAAAAAATCTAATTCCTTTGGAACCGCTGCTTCCTGAAAAATTGATTCAATATTATCTCTAGTTATCCATCTTTTTGCAAGAGTTAAAGCTTTACTCTCTATAAATTCTTTAAAATTTTTGTTGATAACTGCAAAGCCTTGATCAGTTCCAATAATCCAATGTCCTGTCCATCCCTTTAAGAGTAAATATGTACTGTTATTTTTAACCCCGTGAGCTCCAAACTCAACAAACGTTTTATTTTCCACGCCTATTCTTCTGAAAATCTCCTCAATTATTCCATCCTCGCCATTTTGTGTATATACGCATTTATGATAATGGCTAATCCTTTTGGAATCTGAGTATCTCTTATTCTCAAAAAGATTCCTTTTTAAATATTCATCAATTTGAATGTCTTCAATAAGTTCTTCAATCCGAGTTATTTTCTCTTCAATTGTATTGATTTTATAGGTTCCCAGTAAGGATGAGATTTTTCGATTAATAAAGTTAATAAGTTTTCTCATGATTAGCGTACAGCAACTATAAACCCTATTTCCTTTGAATCAGTTGTGCAATGGACTTTAAAATTATTATGAATTAGTTTTTCAATTAATAGTTGAGGTTTATTTCGATGCCATTCAATCATGAATGCCACAATCTTTTCTGAAATATTTTGATCACCAAAACTTTTAAAAATATCAAATTCAGCTCCCTCACAATCAAGTTTAATTACAAACAGTTGATTACGATTAGAAGATACTAAAGCGTTTATTTCATCACTCGCTTTTACCAGCTCTATCGTAGCACAATCAAGACTTTCAGACTGTAAATTAGTTACATTACTGGTGGTATTTTTCCCTTTCAAATTATTAGAATAATTAACCTTAATTACCTTACTATCTAGTCCGAGACCAATATTTTTCCGTTCAATCTTTTCTTCGATCTCTTTATTTAATTCGAAATTTTCCTGTGCATCTTTAAAAGTAGTTTTAAAGGGCTCATAGCTATAAACCTTTTGAACATCATCCCTATTTGCAAAGTATAAGCTAGTAAAGCCTACATTCATTCCAACATCGATTATATTGAAAGTAGAACCAAGATTAATATTATATATTTGTTTATAAAAGACTTCTTTTATAATAAACAGCTCCTCAGAAGTTTTAATAAATAATTTTAGGTTATTGAATTTAAAAACTAGTTGATTACCAATTAATTGAAAAGAACCATTAGATTGGCTAAGAAGAAAGACTAAATCATCATATCTTTCCAAAAGGAATAAATATTCTATAGGAAAAATAAACTCCGCCTCTTTCAGTTTAAAACTGTTTTCCCTAAATTCTATTAATCTATCATTGCGATTTATCTCAGCTACCAAACGTTCATGATCAGTAATTGCAAAATGATATTTTATCTTTTGCTTTTGTCTGTAAATAAAATTTGAAATACTCATTAAATTTCAACTATATGGTCAGCGTATATAAATGTTTGAGACTTCGGTATAATTTTCCCAGTTCCAAAAAAGTCACCTTCTTCAATAGTAAAGGCATATCCTTGGTGAATGTAATCAACTACTTGTCCGTTAACGGTACAATAAAAAGTAAGATAATAAGTACCTGCACCAAATGGAAATTTAGTAATCTTTAGTTTTATACTTTCAAAATCGGTTTGTAATTCAGCATTTACCGCATCAGAACTAAACCAAGCTATTCTTTGATCCTGTTCATTGTCTATCGCAAAGTCTATCCGGAAAGAGCCATGTAGAGGATTAACTTTTTTATTGAAAAATACTTCAAAGATCAATTCAGAACCAGTTCTACCTATTCGTATCGGGTTTAATTTATGATCCAACAATTTAATCTCACTAACCTTGAATCGACCATCTCCTTTTCGTAGGTCTAAATTAATCAATTCTCCTGTGTTGGATTGAGTTCTATTATAACTTATATATTCATGAATTACGGAGTTCACCTCTTCTTCAAGAACTAAATTTCCTTTTCTCAGCAAAATGCCACGACTACAAAGTTGTGATACCGCTGCCAAATTATGACTTACAAAAAGCACCGTCCTTCCTTCATTCTTACTTACCTGATCCATTTTGCCCAGACATTTCTTTTGGAATTCGGCATCCCCTACGGCTAGTACTTCATCTACAATTAAGATTTCGGGTTCCAAATGGGCGGCCACCGAAAAAGCCAAGCGTACTTTCATACCTGAGCTGTAGTGCTTAACGGGCGTATCTAAGAATTTTTCCACTCCGCTAAAATCGACTATCTCATCAAATTTTTGTTTGATTTCTGCTCTTTTCATGCCCAATATGGTGCCATTGAGATAAATGTTTTCCCTACCTGAAAGTTCTGCATGAAAACCGGTGCCGACCTCTAGCAAAGAAGATACACGCCCATTAATTTCAAAGCGGCCTGTACTGGGGTCGGTAATACGGCTGAGTATTTTCAAGAGGGTGCTTTTACCTGCTCCGTTTCTACCGATAATGCCTACTGCCTCGCCATGCTTTATTTCAAAGTCGATGTCTTTTAGTGCCCAAAAGACTTCTTTCTCGCTGGCATCGGGCTTGAAGATGTTTTTCAGCTTATTCCCAATAGCGTGGCGGAAGTCTCCCTCCTTTTTATGGCCGATAATGTAGTTTTTCCCTAAACCCTGTACGCTGATGGCGGTGTCCGTCATATAAATATTCTAGTTAAAGTACAGCTAGATTACCTTACTCTAATTCTAATTAAACAATCTTAATTGAGAATCCCGACTACTTCGTCTCGGGATCTCCGCTTCGCTCCGATTACGGCTCCGCCCTTTCAGTCCCAGTTACGGAACCTAGCATCTACCTGTATGCTTTTTATTGTAGGCACATTAGAAAACATGCGCCTGCATTCTTTTTATTTCTTCTCAGGTACCCTTAAATTCCCCTCACGGGAGATAGGAGCACGTATTTAGCGCTTAGACGGTGCTAACCGTAAAACCGCCATCAAAAATGGTATTTCCCACTTTTTTCTTCCTCTTCTTTTCCAACTTTTTTCACTTTGGCCTTGCTTACCTCTGCTTTTAAGCTTAGGCCTAGACTTTCAATATATACAATTACTTTGTCTTTTTGAGCGATAATTATTTTACCTTGTTGTCCTTTCATACCTCCGTGCTGTATTTGCACTTTATCACCTTTTTCAAGGGGCTCCACACTTACTTCCTCATATTCTCCCAACAAATTTTGTATGGCTTCAATTTCCTTGGGGCGAATTTTTGCATCTGCACCCAAATGACGTACGAAGTTCACCACACCTGGAGTTTGCAATATCCGCAATCGCTCATGATCATCTTGAAACTTTACAAATACATAGGAAGGGAAAACAGCAACTTTTACTTTCTTTTTTCTATCTGACCACTGTCGTAATACCGTTTGGACTGGGCAATAGACTTCTATATGCTGATCGGCAAGCCTATCTGCAACCTTCTTCTCCGTTCTGGATTTCGTGTAAATAGCAAACCAATGTTCCATAAATTATAATATATTATCCAAAATTAATGCTTCTCACAGTTTATAAAAAGGATTTTAACTGATTTCGATGAAGAATGTGAGTTGGAAGTCAGAAGAGCGAAGTTGGGAGATGGATGTTGGAAGTGGGAAGTTAGGCAGAAGAAGTCTAGATTCTAGGCTCTAGCTTCTACACTATATCCGCCATTACTTTCTCTACTCTTTTGAAATACAGAAGTCCAGTGATGAAAAGGAGAATAACTATGCTAAAAGAGAAGTAAGCAAAAATACTGGGTGGGTCACCGCCTAGCAAACTCCATCTAAAACCTTCTACCACACCTGCCATAGGATTTGCATAATAGACAAAGGAGGCCCAATCAGGAATTCTGTTAAACACATCTTTAGCTTGATAACCTACGGGAGTCGCATATAATCCAAACTGTACTAAAAAGGGGACTACGTGCTGAAAATCACGGTATCGAATAGTCAAAGCGCTTAGCCAAATTCCGACTGCCAGTGCTGAAATAATGGTTAAGGCAATAAAGATGGGCAGATAAACAATATTAGCTGATGGAATAAACCCATAATAGATCATTAAAATCACCACAAATAGTAAAGCTATGGCAAAATCTACAAATCCCACTAATGCTTTTGATAATGGAATTACCAAACGAGGAAAATAGATTTTCTTCACCATCTCCTGGGCACCAATAATAGAATTACCCGATTGATTCAATACGAAAGAAAAATAGGACCAGGAAGCCATTCCGCATACAGCAAAGAGCGGGTAAGGAATTCCACCAGTATCAACTTGCGCTACTCTTCCAAAAACTACCGTAAAGATCACAAGAGTGGCTAATGGCTGAATAAATGCCCAGGCTAAACCTAAAAATGTTTGAGCATATCGAACTCTCAAATCTCGGTAGGCCAAAATGTAAAACAAATCTCGGTAAGCCCATAATTCCTTCAAATTAATGTGCCATTTCGGTTTGGAAGCGTCAACAACTAGTTTTTCCATGCTACTTGAGAATGATATACAGCGTTTTAAATTAATTTACAAATATAGGGGAAAGAGTTAGAAGTTTAGAGTTAGAAGATTGTCAATCGAAAATCACCCTAAAAATTTGAAATAGCTAAAATAAAAAGCTTGAATAAAATTCTACTCTTCCCGATATTCCAACAGATCGCCAGGTTGACAATCCAAAGCTTTACAAATAGCTTCTAAAGTGGAAAATCTGATCGCTTTAGCTTTGCCCGTTTTTAAAATTGATAAATTAGCAACTGTTACCCCAATGATTTCAGCCAATTCTTTCGATTGCATTTTTCTTCTGGCCAACATGACATCTACATTTACGACTATAGGCATGATTTAAACAGTTAATTCATTTTCTTCTAATAACCTTTCTCCTTCTTTAAAAACCTGGGTTAAAATAATTGCCGCAAAAGCAAAAAATACGTAGCTAAACTCTATTTTGAGTCCAATTTTACCAGGGCTAAGAGCAATGAACTGAATGATAACTAATAGTAAAGCTAAGCTGCTTATTCTACTAAATGCTTTTACGTTATCTTTTGCAAAAGTTCTGATACTCTTTATATTAATCATAATGTCCTTTCCATATCCCAATATCAGAAACCAGACAATTAGTATGGCCAGATTTTGGATAATCACAAAGAAAGATACCCAAAAACTACCCTCTCTTAAATTATAAACAATGTGGCCCGAACCTGTACCAGATAAAGATACTGATTTTAAGAATTCTGAAAGAACGATAGTGTCGTTTACAAATGAACCGATAAACATTACGATGATTAAACCTGCTAATAAGGCAATAACAACCCTTGCCACCTGCATCAATGCTGCACTAATAGATAAGATAAGATTACTTTTCATAGTTCTACTTTTATTTATTATTGGCAAAACTAAACAAATTTATTGTTAAACAATAATTATTTATCGTAAATATTTAATTCTATCTTGAATTCTACTTCAATATTCTCATTGACTTGCACCATTCCGAAGAACTTTTCAGGTGCTTCTAGTCCAAAATCTGTGATGCAAAGCTGCATTATTGCACTAGAAGTAATTGCATTATTATGAAGGCTATTTTCTACTTTTACTTTATAATTCTGTTTTTCTCCGGCCATCTCAATCATAATATGAGCCATATTGTGATCTGTGATTTTAGTCATTTTAAAAATGATGTAGGGATAATTCTCGTATTCTAATAAATCATGGAAATCATCCGTCATTTGGGAATTGGGGCATTTAAAATTGAGGACTTTTAGGAAAAGTGCCTCATGTTGAATTTCTATCTCATTTCCTTTTTGGTAAATAGCTACTTCAAATTCATTTTCAGGTAGGTTAGCACGGTAGCTACAATTAAAACTATTAACATTTGTGGTTCCATGGATTTCCACATATGAGGTTTGGGTATTGATTTTCACCAGTTTCTTGCTGTTCTGTCCAAAAACAGGAGAAAGCCCAATCAGAGAAAGAAGTAGAATATGTAGAAATGAAAATTTCATTTAGCTTTTTAATCCAAGGGTAAATTACGTTTTGTTTAATTTAAAAAAAAGCGATGAAGCATTGCTCCACCGCCTTTCCCTAAACAAGATGCTTCAAATTAGAAACTAATTGCTGCTTCAATCATCACACCCTTGAATTCTGCTCCAGCAAATCTTCCTGCCCAAGCATCTCCATTATATTGTTGGTTAACATACTCTACTTTGGTCATGATGTTGTCAGTTAAGAACCAACCACCACCGAAGTTTAATCGGCTAATATTCATGTCTTCTGGAGCAGCTTCTGCCATTTTACCATTTACTGTATTGTAACGTCCACCAATGTAATATCTTTCATTAGCACCAAATCTGTATAGCGCTTCACCTGCAATTTGAGTCATCGCACCGTCACCTTCATTTAATCCGCTAGCTACTTCATAGATACCGAAGAACTCAAAACCACCTGCTTTAATGAATGGGTTGATTTGCACAGCAGATATTTTAGTAAATCTTGCGTTAAATCTGCCATCAAAATTACCACCTTGAGAAGCAACGCCTAAGTCTTCATTACCAACAGTGTGCAATACCTGGTAATATCTAGATCCAGCTCTATCTCCACCGTATAACCAGGTTCCAGTGCTTGTTCCTGTATTAACATACCAGCTACCAGTTAAACGAGCTCTGAAATCATCACTGATTTGTTTATCAAATCCCAATTTAGTGTAGAAAGAAGGTTTATTATCATTACCAGAAGTCACACTTTGGTTTAATTTACCGTTAGTAACACCAACCACTGCAAGTAGTCCATTATTTTGGATAGTTACTTCACCAAAAGCTTCAGTAGAAAACGCATCCATTATGTAATTACCTACAAAAGGGTTATAAATAGCTCTTGCGTTATCAGTTCTTCTAAAGTGAGCATCACCGTAATTAAACTCATCTAAACCAATGGTAACAGTAGTATATTTCATAATACCTTCCATAAATCCTTCTTTGATGAAGTCTAATTTATCAATTTGCAAGTGACCACCTTTTACCCAAGCTTCAGCATGGTTACGAGCAGACAAATAAGTACGTAAGTGTAATCTTACCCCATCATACATCTGAACATCAAGGTTTAAGTTAGCGGTTGGTAAGTTAAAATTATTACCTAGCTCTTTTAACTCTAAACCAGAACCAGCTGCAGCATCATTACTTTGGCTTAATCCTTGAAATTGCATGGCAAAATCACCACCAACTCTAACTTTAACACCTTCATATTCTACTGTATCAGCTTTTGAAGGTTCAAACACATTCAAACCTGGTTGACCAACTGGTCTGAAAAACTGCAAGTTTCTGCCATCCTGTGCGAAAAGCACTTGCGCAAATCCCATTAATAGGGCAATCATTGTGAATCTTAAAAACGTTTTCATGGTTTTCTTTATTTAAATTGTTGTTTTAATTTATTTATATTGTGTATTAAATTTAATTGTTACTTCATCTCCAGTTTTGATGGTTCCAAACACCGCAGTAGGAGGGTCTATTTCAAAAACAGACATTTTAAAGGTGATATCTCCGCTAAATGTGATGCCATTAGTTGCATCAGCCGTTACATTCATATTCACTATTTTGCTTACACCACCTATTGTTAATACTCCTTTGGTTGACATTGTTGTAGTAGTACCATTTACTTTAACATTGTCCATAGATCGAAATTCATATTTAATCACTGGGTGATCATCTGATTTCAAAGCCTCATAAGTGTTATCATCCATTGCAGATTTTCCACTCTTCAAACTTTCAACAGGAACATTAAAGCTTAAACTATTGATGCTTTGTAAAGCATTGTTTTCAATAGTAACATTTGCCTTACCATCAAATTGCTCTGCTTCAATTGTCCAATCATGAACAGTTGAGGTTCCATCAACGGTTAGTTTTGTGTTGCTTTCGTTTACTGTAAGCTGTTGTGCGTACACCATCGGTGCGAAAAACAGCATCAATATGATCATTAAATTTCTCATAGCTTTTGACTTTTAATTATGATGTAAAGGTGGTCGGTAAATGCTAGCGAAACCATGATCTACGTCATAGAAAAATATGATTAATTGCCCTGAGAGTGTTATAGTGACTCTTTTGCACAAATCATTTAAATTAAATTGGTTACTGATTGTAACAAATGGCTAAAAAAATCTGGAAGAGGGGTGTATTTTCTAATGCTTTATCATATTTTTACAAAGATAGCTTTTGGAAAAGGCTTCATATTAATCAATTCATTATGAACATATTTACAAGGATAGTCGAGTTTGGAATCACAGATAACATATCTGATTCCGTTAAGACTAAAATAAGATTAGGGAATATTCTTAATTTGGCTTTGATTATTATCATTAGCTTTTATGCTATAATTTCTGGTTTAGTCATTCCTGAGGTTCTGCCATATTGCCTATATGGCCTAGTCGCTTATGTTATCGTATTGAGTACCTCCTATTTTGGATTGAATGTTCTGAGTAGATTTCTAATGTCTATTATGCCGGCATTGGTAATAGGAATGCTACATGCAGTTATCATGCAAGCAGAAGATATGATTCTCAAGGAAATTTATGCCTTCCAAATTGTCGGTTCTTTAATTGCATTTAGCTTATTTGATTATAAAAGAGCTCAGTTTTGGTTGCCAGCATTTATCATTTCCATAATTCCAGTCCTCTACATTCATGAATTAAATAACTATTTTGATACCAGCTTTGACAACTCCACCTTTCAGCAAGCCTGGATCAGGACTACAGTTCTGTTTGGAGCGTTCTTGTTAGGAGGGTTTCTATTTATCTTTTTGCAGAGACTCAATCAAAAAGAATTCGACAAAGCACAAGAGCTTACTAATCAATTTGCCGATGAAAACCGAAGAGCCACAGAAAAGGAGAAAGAACTAGAAGAGTCTTTAGGTCAACTCGAAAAAGCACAAATTGAAGAAAAGAAAAGGGCATGGGCTACAAAAGGTTTAGCGGAAATAGGCTCACTCCTAAGAGGAGAAGAGGATTTAAAAGTATTAACAGATAAGATTATCACCTTTGTGGTGAAGTATTTAGAGGCTAATCAAGGAGCATTATTTTTATTGGAAAATGAAAATGATCAGGATTTGATGCTTACCCTAAAATCTGCATACGCCTTTAATCGTAAAAAGCATTTGGAAAGAAAAATGAATCCTGGAGAAGGTTTGGTAGGTCAATGCTATCTAGAGAAAGATTATATTTACTTAACCGAAATTCCTGAAAGCTATATTACCATTAAAAGTGGTTTAGGCGATGCTAATCCAAGATCAATTCTGATCACTCCAATGATTGTGAATGAAGAAGTCTACGGCATTTTTGAAATTGCATCATTCCATACCTTTGAACAATACCAAATAGATTTCATGTTAGAAATGGGGGAAAATATTGCCATGCAACTAAACAGCCTCAAAAATAACGAAAAAACCAAGCATCTTTTAGCTGAAATGCAGGAGCAATCAGAGCAATTGCATTCGCAAGAGGAAGAGATGAGGCAAAATATGGAGGAATTGCAAGCCACTCAAGAGCAACAAGAGCGACAAGAAACAGAGTTGAGATCGGAATTAAATGACGTTAAAGAGGCCAAAGAAAGAATAGAAAAACAGTTAGAGCAAAAGGAAAAATTAATTGATCAATTGCAAAAAGGCTAACAACCACTTATCAGCAAAATAATGCAATTATAAATCTATTTATTGCAGTTAATAATTATTGGAATACATTTGTAAAAAAAATTACATCAACGTGCATATACTTACCGCAAAGAACCTTAATAAAACATTTCATGAAAATGTAGCGCTTCATAACTTGGAATTAGAAATCCCAAAGCACTCAATTTTTGGCTTGTTGGGTCCAAATGGAGCAGGAAAAAGTACTTTTATTAGAATTGTAAACCAAATCATTAACGCTGATAGCGGTCAGATCCAAATCAATGGGGAGAATTTAGCTCCAAAGCATATTGGTACAATTGGCTACCTCCCTGAGGAAAGGGGCCTGTACAAAAAAATGAAAGTTGGCGATCAACTTTTGTATCTGGCTCAATTAAAAGGCCTTTCAAAAAAAGAAGCTGTACAAAAAATTAAGGCTTGGTTGGAAAGATTTGAGGCATCGGATTGGTTAGATAAGAAAATCGAAGACCTATCTAAAGGAATGCAACAAAAAGTGCAGTTCATCTCTACGGTGATGCATGAACCGGAATTGATAATTTTAGATGAACCTTTTTCGGGTTTTGACCCTATTAATGCCAATCTGATAAAAGATGAGATTTTAAGCCTGAGAGAGAAAGGAAGCACTGTTATTTTCAGTACACACAGAATGGAGTCGGTTGAGGAAATGTGTGACTATATTGCATTGATCAATAAATCTGAGAAGATTTTAGACGGTGAAAAATCTACAATCAAAAATCAATTTAAATCCAATCAATATACTTTAGTACATAGAGGCAACGGTATTTCAACTAATGATACCTTCAATCTGGAAAATAAATCAGAATTGGGCGATGGGTTACAGCAATCAACCTTAAAATTGATATCAGGCTCCTCCTCTAATCAAGTACTACAGGAATTGATTAATCAAAATGTAGATATTGTGTCATTTCAAGAGGAAATTCCATCCATCAATGACATTTTTATCCAATTAGTAAAAGGAGATAAACAAAACATTCCAACAACATAACCTTAAAATAACCATCAGATGAGCAAGATAGGCTTAGTAATTAAAAGGGAATTCGACAGCAGAGTTAAAAAGAAAAGTTTTTTATTAGCAACCATATTAGTTCCATTACTTTTTCCTGCAATAATTGGCGGTATGCTGTATTTCGCTATAGAAGAATCCAAAAATGCTGAACAACAACAAGTTTATGTTTTGGATGAAGCAGGAACCTTTAATTTCGAAAACGATAACAAATATGCTTTTGAAGAATTAAACATCAATTTAGAGGAAGCTAAAACTATATTTACTGAAAGTGAGGCTTACGCACTTTTGTATTTACCAAAATTGGAATTGAGCGATCCGCAAGGGATCACCATGTACGCCAAAAAGAATCCTAGTTTGCAAGCCAGCTCCTATTTTGAAAATCAAATAGAATCTCAAATTCGAGATCAAAAATTAAAAGCTAGCGGAATTAATGAGGAGGAATTAGAAAGTTTAAAAACCAATATAAGCTTAAGTACTATCAACGTATCCGATTCTGGAGAGGAAAAAGCGAGTAGTGCAGGCGTTGCTTATGGTATTGCTTATGCCTTTAGTTTTCTTGTTTATATGTTTGTTTTGATTTACGGAAGTCAAATCATGCAAGGCGTTATTGAGGAAAAATCGAGTAAAATCGTTGAAATTATTGTTTCTTCTGTGAAGCCATTCCAACTTATGATTGGAAAAGTAGTAGGAGTAGCTTCAGTGGGCTTATTACAGTTTGTAATTTGGGTAGTTTTGATTTTTGTTCTATCATCAGCTGTTTTTAGCATGTTTGATTTGAATCCTGCCGATATGCAAACTGCCCAGCAAAGTATGTCGGGCATGAATGGCAATACCGAAGCACAGGAAATGATGGAGAATTCTAAAGTAGGGGAAATACTCAATATTGTTTATGATATTCCTTATGCCTACTATATATCAGTTTTTGCTTTTTTCTTTGTCAGTGGATATTTATTGTATGGTGCCCTATTCGCAGCAGTTGGATCAGCGGTCGATAATATCTCCGATGCTCAGCAATTCACCATGCCGATTACCATGCCTATGATTATCGGGTTCTTAGGAACCTTCATGTTCGTAATGCCGGAACCGGATGGGAATGTTAGCTTTTGGTTGTCCATTATTCCCTTCACAGCTCCTGTAGCCATGATGGCCAGGGTTGCCTTTGGTGTTCCTGCTTGGGAACTGGCTTTAAGCATGGGACTGATGATCGTTGGATTTATTTTTACTATTTGGATGGCTGGCAGAATTTATAGAATTGGAATATTAATGCATGGTACTAAAGTGAATTACAAGACCCTATTGAAATGGGTGAAAACAAATAGTTAGTGGCCAACTTGAGTTACTTTTTATATAAAAAAGCTAACAATTGAACTTCCATTAAATAGATATGATCTATTTGAAATTTGTCATATGTCAGCAATTTTTAGTGAATACTATTTTATAATCCAATTTAGTAGAATGATTTTATTATCTTGAACAGACTATAGAAGCCAGAACTATTGATAGATTTTGTTAAGATTCTCATTTATGTTTTAGGAAGTATTTTGATACTTATCAGCTTACTTCCTTTAATTCGTCATGATTATTGGACTTTTCGTGTTTTTGAGTTCCCTAGAGCGCAAAAGTGGGTTTCAAACCTAATCATAGTCATTGCCTCCTTTCTCACATTCACCGCTGAAGAATACTTTTCTTACGGTTTTATACTATTACTTATTGCAAACCAATTTTATTTAACCTATCAGATTTATCCATATTTACCCTTTGCAAAAAAGCAGATTGATTCTGTGCCAACTGACCGAAAACCTAGCATTAAACTATTAATTGCCAATGTTCTGCAAGGTAACCGGGACTGGGGAAAATTGGCCAAAATGGTACAGAAAGAGCAATCTGATATTGTATTACTTTTAGAAACTAACGAATGGTGGAAAGAAAAATGTGTCAATGCTTTTGGTAATGATTATAAGTATCATGTCCTAGAAGATAAAGAGAATACTTATGGTATGCTTTTATTTTCAAAATTGGAGCTTATCAATACAAGAGTTCACCATTGGATTAAAGATGACATTCCGTCAATTGAAACGGATATCAAGTTGAATAATCGTTTAATAAAACTATATGCGATTCATCCAGAACCCCCAGTACCGTCTGAAAATCCAAAATCTACAGCTCGTGATGCTGAGATTTTACTGGTAGGACAAAAAACCCAGGCTGATAAAACACCCACAATTGTGGCTGGTGACTTGAATGATGTGGCATGGAGTTACACCACGGAGCTATTTTTAAAAATTAGCGGTCTATTGGATCCGAGAAGAGGTAGAGGATTTTTCAGTTCCTTTCATGCAAAGCACAGTATTGCCAGATGGCCGTTAGATCATGTTTTTTGTTCAGGACATTTCCGACTGCAAAAAATGAAAAGAATGAGCGATATTGGATCCGATCATTTTCCTATGTTTCTGCAACTGAATCTTGCCAAAACAAATGACGATAGTGATGAATTGGAATTAGAAAAAGAAGATAAGATCTTGTCAAAAGAAAAAATTGAAAAGGCTTAGCAGCAGATGAAAGCTGAAAGGCGTACAACTTAAATGAATGATGAAAACACGGTCAGTCTAAATACCTAACTAAAAAGAAAACTGACGCAGGTTTTTGCTATTCTTAAAATAAGGTTAATTACTAATACAATTCCTTCTCAAAAGTGAAAATTACGGTGTTCAGCTGTCCTCTGCTATCTTTCAAAAAAAGTTCAATTACCATTTCGTTGTTAGCTATAGTCTTTACTTGCATGAAACATCCATCCTCACGATAAAAATACCCGTCCTTGTTTGATCCTACTAATTCAAAACTTGCAATATTAGGCCAATATCTGGCTCCAGCGCCTGTCCTGGAGATAATATTTTTAGCAATCAATAAAGAAAAATCCAAATCTATTGATTTCTTCTCTGTTTGATCAAAGGATTTGGTGCAAAGCCAATTCCCTTGAATTTCTTCTTGTATATTTTGATAGTTTACTTCCATCTTAATCGATCTCATTTATTAACATATCCCGTCTTGACCGAAACCCAAAATGATCCATTTTCCTTTTAGTTGAAAATTCCTGCTGGCCAATGGTAGTATCATTGATCTCATTCATTGGTGCTAGCAATTCAGTTGAATACAAAAAAGTAGAAATACCAATATTGCCAGGTGAGTTCATAGGAACCCACCAAAAGGCAATAATTGATATAACTAAGAAAAACTTCATCCCCTAAGCTTTTTATCAAAGTTCGATGGATAATCTAAAATTGGCAATACCCAAAAATGGGTATTTTTATTTCTCATAAGCTTCAGCATGAAGTAAAATATGTTCTGAAAGTCTCATTTAATTCATTTTTTCTGTATAATTTGTTTCTAAAGAAGTACAGACGGTATACATATCTGAATAAATTAAACTAGTACTATTTTATAGCATAGATCAGAATTTTGATGTTGAAAGTTTTGACCTACGCAAGCTTTTAAATGAGCTTTTTCGAGAGGATATTACCGATTCTTGTCTTATGAAAACAAAAGCTCTGAAAGGTCTAATTGTCAATATTTAATAGAGAAGTTTTAGCATCCTTGCTTTAACTACAGCGAAAAAATAACAACAAAAAAATTCAATGATAGCTGTAATGATGATGATGAAAGGGAATGTCAGGCTAAATGTGAAGCGAGTTGTTATAAATGTTGCTAAAATGATCTTAGATAATATGAAGAAAACCCTTACAAACCTCGCATGCATCATGATACTTGCTGGTGTATGTTTTTTTGGCACCACTCATAAGATAGTCGCCCAAAAATCCCCTTTTGACGAAACGCTGAAGGTTTTTGAAACTAGTTTGATGGTTTTTTTTGAATCAAAGTTATTTTTAGAGATACATACATCAACGGCTTCTGGAAAAACAGCCTTATATGCTGAGTTGCAATTAGTCAAAATGAAGGCTGAATTTATCAGAACAGATCTGACTAAAGGTGATTTATATTCAACATTGAAATCATCAAAAAACTCTGCGATTATTTCCCTAACATATGGTTTGCTGGTTTTCGACCAGCTAGACTTTAAATTCGCAGATTATTTCTTAAATAAGATGACGAATCGAGAAATGCTAGATCAAAAGGAAAAGAGCTGTATTTTAGCTACTCTTAAAGAGCATAAAGTAGATGAAAAAAGAATTGGAGACTTTTCGAAAACAGATAGATCCAAGGATCTTCAATTATATTTTTCCAAATTATTAGGATTTTTTACTGGATGTAATTCTTAAAAGACATAACAAGTTAAAATAAAAGGGCTTGTTTTACTCAGTATAAAAAACCCTTTTTACTCTCTCTGAGATATTGGTAAGGATTTCGTATGGGATTGTACCAATCGCTTCTGCCATTTCAGAAATATCGGGATTCTCTCCAAAGACAATCACTTCATCTCCTGCACGACATTCGCTATTGGTCACATCTACCATTGTCATGTCCATGCATACATTGCCGATAACCGGAGCCAATTTTCCATTGATCATCACTTGTCCAACACCTTGGCTAAATTTTCTATTGAACCCATCTGCATAACCAATTGAAATCGTGGCAATTTTCATTTCTTCATGAGCCACCCCTTTTCTTGAATAGCCAATGGTTTCCCCTTTTCTAATTCGCTTTACTTGTGAAATTACAGTTTTTAAAATTGAAACTGATTTTAATTGGCTACTATGAAGGCCTGTGGGATCGATTCCGTACAAGCCGATTCCCAATCGCACCATATCAAATTGGTAGTCTGGAAATCGGCTGATACCTGGACTGTTTAATAGATGTAATATTGGTTTATAGCCTATATGATCAATTATCGCATCTGCTGATTTCTTAAATGACATAGCTTGCTGAGCAGAAAATCCATTGTGCAATGCTTCATCAGATCCAGCCAGGTGGCTAAAAATGGAGCTTACTTTTAATTGGGGATTGTCCTTTAATAGTGACTTTAAAATATCCATTTCCACAGGCTCAAAACCCAACCTATGCATGCCTGTGTCTAACTTCAAATGGATTCGAAATTGCTTCTTTTGGTTTCGAGTATAGCTAGCATAATCTCTGAAAATTTCCTGGCTGTACAATTCTGGTTCTAAATCATATTGGTGGAGAAGTTCAAATGACCTTGGATCCGGATTCATGACCATAATGGGTAATTTAATCCCGTGCTGGCGCAAAACTACCCCTTCATCTGCATAAGCAACTGCTAAATAATCCACATTCTGAAATTCCAGCCAGTTAGCAATCTCATGACTACTACTGCCATAAGCAAATGCTTTTACCATCACCATGGTTTTAACATTGGGCTTTAATCTCGACCGGTAAAGGTTCAAATTATGGGTTATTTTATTGAGGTCTATTTCTAGAACGGTTCCATGGATCTTTTGCTCTAATCTCTGAACAATTGACTCAAAACCAAACCTCCTAGCTCCCTTGATGAGAATTACTGCCTCTTGAAAAGGATGATCTTTTTCATATTCTAGAAAGGAATTGGTGTCTTCAAAATTAATAACCTGCCCCTCGTAATGATTTGACAGCAGTGAAATTTCATCTCCTATCCCTACGATCAAGTCGAGCTTCTCAGAAGAAATTCTTTCTGCTAGCTGTTTGTACAAAATTTTTGAACTGAGTCCAGTTTCTAATAAATCTGATAAAATGAGAACCCTCTTTTGATACTGCTTTTGCTGACCAAAAAATTGCAGGGCTGTATCTAAGCCGACCAAATCATTATTATAGGAATCATCGACCAGGTATGTATTGTTCTTACCTTTTTTGGTTTCCAACCTCATATTTAGAGGTCTCAGATCATTTACTGTATTTTGAATTATTTTGATAGGTAGCCCTTCGTGCAATAATAAAAGCAAACAATGCGTGATATTTTCCAACGAGGCATAATCCTGAAAAGGCACATGAAAAATATGAAATTGCTCATCAAAAGGAATTCGAATAGCAGTTCCATTTCCACGTTCTTCCCTTTCCACAAAAAAATTAGAAGTGTTATCCTCAAATGACCATCCTATAAACTCTTTTTCTTCAAGTCTTGGAATATTATGTAGCGAATTAGAGACTTCAGGGAAATCTTTACAAAATATGATGGTTTTTGCATCTTTAAATAACAGAGCCTTTTGATTTGCTTTTTCTTCCAAACTAGAAAACCCTTCATCATGAGCAGTGCCCAAGTTCGTAAAAATTCCAATTTCAGGTTTGATAATGGCTTCCAATTTTTCCATCTCCCCCAGCTTGGATATACCTGCCTCTATTATTGCATAATCTTGATAGTTATTCAAATGCCATAAAGATAAAGGCACTCCTACCTGTGAATTATAGCTTCTTGGACTTCTATAAACTGAATAAACTGATTCAATTAATTTTCCCAACCATTCTTTTACAATGGTTTTGCCATTGCTTCCCGTAATGCTTATTAATTTACCAGTAAAGCTTTTTCTTTTGTAACCAGCTAAAGACTGCAGAGCTTCCACACTGTTATTAGACTTAAAAAAATTGGCATCAGGGTAATTAAGGCTACTAATTTCTTGATCAATAATGAAATTTCTTATCCCTTTTTTATAGAGTTCATCAATGAAATCATGACCATTGTGGCGCTCTCCCTTTATTGCGATAAATAAATTTTTAGGATTGGTGACAGCATTCCTACTGTCTATGTAAATATTCTCAATAGTTCTATCTTTTCGGAGCTGATAAATATCTCCATCTAGAATAGTAGGTAGGGAAGAGAATTCAATTTTCAAATTATAGGACAAAATGAATGATACAAAATGAATATAAAAAAAGCTTGCTCGAAAGTTAATTGCATGGTGTTTTGCAATATTTCCATTGATATAAAATGGAAATTAGTCTCAAGCAAGCCTAGATGATCTATTCTCCAGCGTTTTCCGGTTTAGCAGACAGGTTTTCTAACACCTCTTTTAGAGGAACCCGCGCACCGTCTTTGTAAGGTACGATCCAAGCCTCTTTAACGCCCATTTTTCTTAAAGTCTTTTTGAACCGATCGGCCTCCCAATAATCTCTAAATCGTCCTAGAGTAATTCTTTGTAAACCCTCTTCCGTCTCTTCTCCACTGAAATTGGGATTATTTTTGAAGTATTCGGACATATCGATATTTTCAAAAGCTCCTACTTGCACTTTAAACCAAGTTCCGCTTTCATCCAATGCATTTGGCTCGCTATTTTGACCTTCTTTTACCTTTTTTGCCATCTCGTTGGCCCTTTGTCGTTGTGCTTCAGCCATTGCTTTCGCCTCCTGCGCCTCTTGTCTCGCGGTAGCGATTTCAGCATTTTTATTGCTTAACTGCCCTTTAAGATTTTCCACTTCTGAATTTAAGCTGGCAACTGAACTTTTCAAACTCTCATTCTCTTCAACCATTGCCTTCATCTGCTCCGGATTTCTTTTGAGCTCTTTGGCCATTTTTTTCATTTCCTTTTTTTCCTTCCTGCTAAGTTGAGCGGAAACGGAAAATGCCATGCAAAAAATCATTAAAATGGCGATTAAACTTATCTTGCTTTTCATATCATCAATTCGGTTAATTCAATTTTGTACAACTAAAGTAAGTAAATAACTACTATAAAGACAAATAATACTATTTATTGTTTTTTCAAACTGCCGATCATATCCTCTGGTTTTACCCACTGATCAAATTCCTCTGCGGTCAAAAATCCTAGATTAACAGCCTCATCTTTAAGTCTAGTACCATTTTCATGAGCCGTCTTAGCTATCTTGGCTGCCTTCTCATATCCAATTTTGGTATTTAATGCAGTTACCAGCATCAAGGAATTATCTAAATGTTCTTTTATTCTTTCGTAGTTGGGTTCGATTCCAATAGCACAATTATCATTAAATGATACACACGCATCTCCTATTAATCTTGCGGACTGAAGAAAATTAGCCGCCATCACTGGTTTGAAAACATTCAATTCATAATGCCCTTGCGTGCCCCCTACTGTTATTGTAACATCATTTCCCATTACTTGAGCACAAACCATAGTTAAAGCTTCTGCTTGAGTAGGATTTACTTTACCCGGCATGATTGAAGAACCAGGTTCATTTGCTGGAATTATGATTTCACCAATTCCGGATCTTGGTCCTGAAGCTAATAATCGAATATCATTTCCGATCTTATTCAATGAAACAGCAATCTGCTTCAATGCTCCGTGAGATTCTACTATTGCATCATGAGCTGCCAAAGCCTCGAATTTATTTTCAGCCGTTCGGAATGGCAATCCTGAAAACTCTGCAATCTTTTTGGCAACTAATTCCGAATATCCATCTGGTGTATTAATTCCAGTTCCAACCGCTGTTCCGCCCAGCGCTATCTCCGATAGGTGATCAAGTGTATTTCTCAGCGCTTTCAAGCCGTGGTCCAACTGTGAAACATATCCGGAAAATTCCTGACCTATGGTTAAAGGAGTTGCATCCATTAAATGTGTCCGTCCAATCTTTACAACTTTTTCGAAGGCTTTTGATTTATCCTTTAATGTATCTCGTAACTTTTCAATCCCGGGAATAGTAGTCTCTATGACCATTTTATAGCAGGCTATATGCATTCCGGTTGGAAAGGTATCGTTAGATGATTGGGATTTATTCACATCATCATTAGGATGGACTAATTTATCATCCTCATATGTTTTTCCGGCCAAGATCTGAGCTCTGTTCGAAACCACCTCGTTTACATTCATATTGGATTGTGTACCGGAGCCCGTTTGCCACACTACCAAAGGAAACTGATCGTTATGCTGATTATCTAAAATCTCATCACAAACCTTTGAGATTAAATCTCTCTTTTCTTCACTTAAAGCACCTAACTCGTGATTGGTATGTGCCGCTGCCTTTTTGAGGTAAGCAAAGCCGTGCACTATTTCCAAAGGCATACTGGCTTCAGCACCTATTTTGAAATTATTTCGACTTCTTTCTGTTTGGGCGCCCCAATACTTATCAGCAGGCACTTTCACATCACCCATTGTGTCTTTTTCAATCCTATATTCCATTTCCAAATGTATTTTTCGATTAACAGCGTAAAATTACAACTAATCACATGAATTGCTATGATAAACTGTGAAAATCAGCATGCTAATAAATGATTATAATCAAACCAAATATTAAATAAGTCATAGTTTTTTAGTAAATGATAGAAAATTCCAATATTTTTGCACCGCATCAAATGAAAGGCTTAAATGAATAACCTATATAGAAGGCTGATGATAAGCTTACTTATGATCTTTGTCTGCGTCTTATCAGTAAGCTATTGTCATCAATTAAAAGAAGGAGGAAAAAAGGTAATGTCCTCTTTACAAGACATTTCGACAGGCTCAACTGGCTATGCGGTATTCCCGTAAAAAGTGATTATTCAAAATATTTACTGTAAGAGTACATCTCATTCCATTAAAACCATTATTCAAAATAATCATAGCAATTAAGTTATATATATGATGAGTATTCTGAATTGTCGCTACAATTTGTATAGCCAGATTCATGAATTTCCCTTCAGGACGCCCTATAAATATTGAACCCAAGTATTATTCTTGTAATTCAAACCACCTCCAAACAGGTCTCAAAAATAGTTTAAAGACACATTTTTGCAATTATTTATATGTAATCTAAATAAAAGTAGTTTTTTATTTGTAAGCAATCTAAATAAAATTAATTTTGCATCATCATTAGAATCAATCTAAATACAAATATTAATTTTGCAAAAAATGATCAAGTTAAGATTACTAGGATTATCACTATTGGCAGCTCTTGCCTTCACTGCTTGTGACGATGAAAACACTGTTAGTGAAAATGATGGCAACTATGAAATTCCATCGACTTATGATTTTGAAAATGTGAGCTATACAGGACAAATCCAAAGATTGGATATGTTAGATGAATTAACAGTTTACATGAAAACTGCTAACAACGGAGAAGTTTTAGACGCTCAGGCAATGTTGGATATGTATGCTAACGAAAACAATGCTTTTAACAATACAGAATTGAATGAAGCTGATAGCAAAGAATTGGAAAATAAAACAGTTGAAGGAGACATCAGCATGTTTCAGGAATTCATCAGAGATTTTGCAGCGGCAACGGCCGAGGCTGATGGCGGTGTAGGAAGCAATGGAACACCAGGTGTTGTAACCTCCAACGATGGTTCAAAACAATATTTCTTCGATGCTAACGGTATTGAGCATATCCAATATATCGAAAAAGGTTTGATGGGCTCATGCTTTTATTTCCAAGGAGTTTCTATCTATTTGGGTTCTGATAAAATGGATGTAGATAATGAAGAAATAGAGGAAGGAAAAGGAACAGCAATGGAGCATCACTGGGATGAGGCCTTTGGTTACTTAGGAGTAGCAACTGATTTCCCAGGAAATCCTGACGGGGCGAGATTTTGGGGTAAATATTCTAACGGAAGAGATGGTTTACTGGGCACAAATGAGGCTTTAATGAATGCCTTCATTACTGGACGAGCAGCTATTTCAAACCAAGATTTAGAAACTAGAGATGAGCAGATCGAAATCATCAGAAATGAATGGGAAAAAGTATCCGCTGGAACAGCTGTTCATTATTTGAATGCAGCGAATCAAGCATTTGCAGATGACGCCATTAGGAACCATACTTTATCAGAAGCTTGGGCTTTCATCCATGCATTGAAATACAATCCAAACAAAAAATTAAGCAATGCTGAAATCGATGGGGTTTTAGAAGAATTAGGTGATAATTTCTACGAGATTACCACCGATAATATCAATGCTGCAAAAGCGACTTTGGTTGAAGCTTACGGATTTGAAGATTTTCAAGACCAACTATAATACATAATGAGAAATTTAAGATTTTCTTTCTTCATATTAATAGTTTCTGTTTTTTTCGCTGCCTGTGATAATGAGTCAGGCAGTGAAAAAGTGGATTTTGACAGACAGACTTTTCTAGTTAATATGGCTGATAATGTAATTCAGCCATCTATAGAAAACTTTGCCTTAGAAGCAGAGGGGCTTTCTGTTGCAACTAACTCTTTTAATGAAAATATTTCACTTGAAAGCTTGGAAGTTTTACGTGCTGAACTGAAAGAAGCCTGGTTAGTGTACCAACACTTGGCATTTGTGCAAGTTGGGCCGGTTGCCAATGTTAATTTAAGGGACAGAGTCAATATCTTCCCTGCCAAAGCGGATGTTATTGAAGAAAATATAAATACACAAGATTATGTTTTGGGTTCTGCTTCTAACGTGGCAGCCAAAGGCTTCCCAGCATTGGATTATCTATTATTCGGTACTGGAGAGACTAACGAGGACGTTGTTGCATATTTTGGGAATCCTGATTTAGGAAATAATCGCTTGCAATATTTAACTGATCTGGTGGAAGATATTCAAACAGTTTCTAATATAATTTCACAAGATTGGCCTGATTATAGATCAACTTTTGTTGGAAACACCGGCACTGACGTAGGAAGTGGAACCAGCTTATTAGTCAATGAATATAATTTTCAATTTGACATAAGGATTAAAAATGCAAAAATCGGTTTTCCTGCAGGGGGTAATCCTAGAACGGGTGGCGTGCTTTCTCCTCAGGATGTGGAAGCCTTTTACTCTGGTTGGTCTGGTGAATTAGCAGAAAAAGCAGTTCTATCCTCCATACAGGTTTTTAAAGGAGAACACTTCAATGCCAATGAAGATGGTCTTGGTTTAGATGACTATTTATTAGCCCTAAATGCCAAAACACGTGATGATCAAGATTTAAGTGTGGCCATTATCAATCAAAAAACCTTGGCCCTAGAAGAAATGGAGAAAATTTCCAATCCTTACAGTGAGGTAGCCTCCGCTGAGGGAAGTCAATTGGTTGAGGTGTACAATGCTCTACAAGCTGTAATCCCATTAATAAAGGTGGATATGACTTCAGCTATGTCTGTTTCTATCACTTTCCAAGATAATGACGGTGACTAAGTGGCTTCCCAAATATCGCCTCAATCAAGTAAAGCATATTGCACCATTAGCTACCTTTCGGGTAGCTTTTGGTATTATGATGCTTGCCTCCATAATTCGCTTTTGGGCTAATGGTTGGATTGCCAAACAATACATTGATCCTGACTTCTACTTTCCATATTTAGGTTTCGAGTGGATTCAGTCATGGGGAGACCCAGGTATGTATATCCTTTTTGCCCTGATGGGAATTGCTGCAATTGGAATTGCACTAGGAGCCTTTTACAGATGGAGCGCAACCTTGTTTTTCGTAAGTTTCACTTATGTAGAGCTGATAGATAAAACCAATTATCTCAATCATTACTATTTTGTGAGCATCATTGCTTTCTTGTTGATCCTCGTGCCAGCGCATAAAGCCTATTCACTTGATGCTTGGCGCAAAAAGAAGCAAGAATTTTATGTTCCAGCTTGGAGCATCCACATTATTATTTTGCAATTAACATTGGTCTATTGCTTTGCCGGACTGGCTAAACTCCAAGCTGACTGGTTATTAGAGGCTCTTCCTTTAAAGATATGGCTCCCTTCAAGAGCGGACACCCCTATCATTGGACCATTACTAAATTATAAATTAACCGCCTACTTATTCAGCTGGTTTGGCGCTTTTTATGATCTGTCTATTCCTTTTTTCTTGTTATGGAAAAGAACAAGAATTTTTGCTTATCTAACAGTTATTGTTTTCCATTTCATGACAGCCGCTCTCTTCCAAATCGGAATGTTTCCTTACATCATGGTGGTTAGTACGCTCATATTCTTCTCAGAAGATTTCCATAAAAAACTTTGGCACAAAATCATGCCTATACAAAAACCGCTTCTAACCCACTCTTCTTACTTCTACAAACCAATTGTTTTACAGTATTTCTTAATAATCTTCTTCGGCTTGCAAATTTTATTGCCGTTCAGATATGCATTATATCCTGGGAAGTTGTTTTGGACTGAGCAGGGTTATCGTTTTTCTTGGCGGGTAATGCTAATGGAAAAGGTGGGCTATACACAATTCACAGTAAACCTACCTGAAAAAAATAAGGCATTTGAAGTAATTCCAAGCCAATATTTAACTCCGGTACAGGAAAAAATGATGAATACTCAACCGGATATGATACTGCAATTTGCCCATTTCCTCAGGGATCAATATCAATCTGATTATAATTCAGAAGTGGAAGTATTCGTGGAAAGCTATGCGACCATCAACGGAAAGGGTAGTCGTCCTTTCATTGATCCTGCGGTTAATTTGGCGACAGTAAAAAATAGTTATCAACACAAAAATTGGGTATTGCCTTATAATCAATGAGAAAACCGAATATCTATATTGTCATATTATTGATTAGTGCATTTACTAATTCTTTATTTGCTCAAGGTATAAGAGGAGTAGTTGAAGATTCTGAGAGTGAAAAAGGAATTGAATTAGCTGAAATTTTCGTCTTAGATAGTAATCAAAAAGCTGTGACCGATGGCAATGGAAATTATAAATTGAATCTGCCAGAAGGCAAATATAAGATAGCTGCATTTTACTTAGGGAGGCAAAGTGAAATCAAAGAGATTGAATTACATGGCAATTGGGAAACCATCAACTTTACTTTAAAACCCTTACTGGAAACTTTAGAAGAAGTAAAAACCATCGGTAAAAAATCAAAGGTTTTTAATATTACAAGGCTTAATCCTGTAGAAGGAACACTGATATATGAAGCCAAGAAAAATGAAGTGATAGCTGTTGATCAAATCAACGGTAATTTAGCCACAAATAATGCTCGACAGGTATTTGCAAAAGTGCCGGGCTTAAACATATGGGAAAGTGATGGTGGTGGTCTACAATTGGGAATTGGCGGAAGAGGATTAAACCCTAACAGAACCTCAAATTTTAATACGCGCCAAAATGGATATGATATTTCCGCTGATCCGTTAGGCTACCCAGAAAGCTACTATACTCCGCCAGTTGAGGCACTTTCCAAAATTGAGGTAGTGAGAGGCGCGGCCTCTTTGCAATATGGCTCTCAATTTGGAGGCATGATCAATTTCTTATTTAAGAAAGCTCCAGAAGGAAAGCCTGCCCAATTTCATACAAGAAATACAGCGGGTTCTTTTGGATTATTGAGCTCTTACAATAGCCTTTCTGGTAATACTGAGAAAATGGATTACTTTGTTTTTTATCAGAGAAAACAAGGTGATGGGTTTAGAGATAACGAATCATTTGAATCCAATACATTATTTGCAGATGTGAATTTCGATATAGGTGATAAATTATATTTATGCTTTGAGTTTACGCATATGGATTATTTGGCTCAACAAGCCGGTGGATTAACTGATAATCTTTTTGAGCGAGATCCAAGGCAATCAGTTAGAGAGCGAAACTGGTTTGGAATTGAATGGAATATACCTGCTATCATTCTAGACTACCGAATTAATGATAGAACTAAGCTAAACTGGAAGACATTTGGCTTAGTTGGCTCCAGAAAAGCTCTGGGTAATTTGGAAAGAGTAACTCAGGCTGATTTTCCTGAAGAAGAACGAAATCTACTTTGGGATGATTATGAGAACCTTGGCTCTGAATTAAGATTATTGCATCGATACGATTTTATGGGTCAAATTCAAGCATTAGCCGTTGGTGCAAGGTACTTTAGAGGAAATACACAACAGCGTCAGGGGTTAGGACCAGCAGGCTTTGATGCTGATTTCCAATATAATAATCCTGCTAATTTAGAAGACTTATCTTTTAGTTACCCTTCGGAAAACGTGGCGCTCTTTGCAGAAAATATTATTAACGTGAATAAGAGATTAAGCATCACTCCGGGTTTAAGATGGGAATATATCAGCACCAATAGCTCTGGTTACTACCGAAATATGGTGGAAAACCTTGCCGGAGATATTATTTTCGATACCACTATTTATGAATCTAAGAATTTAGATAGATCTTTTATGTTGGCCGGCTTAGGCGTGAGTTACAAAACCCCAGCTGATTTAGAAGTCTATGGAAATATCTCCATGAACTATAGAGGAATTAACTTCAATGACTTAAGAGTGAATAACACCAATATTTTGGTTGATTCTAATTTGCAAGATGAAAGCGGTTACAATGCTGATTTGGGTTTCAGAGGTAATTATAGCGACTTTTTAAATTTCGACTGGAGCTTATTCTATTTGGCCTACAATGACAGATTAGGAGCGCTTTTACGCTATGATGATGCTATCGATGGTTTCCCAAGAATCTATCGATATAGAACCAATGTTGGGAATGCAGCGATCGCAGGAATTGAATCATATACAGAAATGAACTGGAGTAAATTTTTAAACCCGCAACCCATTCATGAAATTAGTACTTTTTTAAATGCCGCGTTTATTAGAGGACGGTATGCTGAAGACAATATGGAAAGCTCCATTGCTGGAAATAAAGTGGAGTTAGTCCCGGATTTGAATATCAAGACCGGTATCAATTACAATTGGAAAAACTTTTCTTCCACTTTGCAATTCACCTATTTGAGTGAACAATTCACTGAAGCTACAAATGCTAAGAGAACTGCAACCGGAGTGGATGGGGTCATCCCTTCATTTCACGTCCTAGATTTGAGTGCAAAATACAAATACAAATTTGCTCAGCTTGAAGCAGGTATCAATAATTTAACGAACAACTATTATTTTACAAGAAGAGCTGTTGGCTATCCTGGCCCTGGAATTATCCCTTCTGCAGGGAGAAACTTTTATGTGACTTTGGATTTGAAGTTTTAATTCACACAGTCGCCAGTGTCTTTTTGGTGAGGATTGCTGATCCCACGCACTAAATAAAAGCTGAAAACTTCCTTAAGAGCCTTATCTAGCAGATTCTTTTCAATCGACACCCCCTTCGCCCCCCTCAAGGGGGGAGACGTACGAAATTACTTTTGCTTTTAATTTGATATTTCCACTTTATCAAATTGTAGTCATAAGCATTGATAAAATTAATTATTTATTGCTGATATAAATCTGAGCGATCTATCCCCTTGAGGGGATTATAGGGGTGTCTTTTACTATACCAAAGAATGATTTAAACTTATCTTACCATACCGCTTTTAAAAACAGTATGCCACAGCACCACCCCAATACTCACCGAAATATTCAAAGAATGTTTAGTGCCGAATTGGGGGATTTCCAAACAATGATCACTTTGATCCACGACTTCTTGCTCAACGCCATAAACCTCATTACCGAAAACATAGGCATATTTTTCATGCGGTTCAGGAGTGAATTTCTCTAAACTCAAACTATTCTCAGCTTGTTCAACACTCAAGATTTTATACCCGTCTTTTTTTAGTTTTTCAATCGCCTCCAATGTGCTTTCAAAATGCTCCCATTCTACAGTTTCGGTTGCCCCGAGTGCCGTTTTATTAATTTCTCTATGAGGGGGTTGGGCGGTTATTCCGCATAAATAAATTTTTTCAATTAAAAATGCATCTCCCGTTCTAAAGGCAGAACCTACATTATTCATGCTCCTGACGTTATCTAACACCAAAACGATTGGATTTTTCTTCACCTTTTTGAATTCATCAACTTCCAATCGATTCAATTCTTCATTGGCTAATTTCCTCATATTTTATCATCTTTGAACTGCAAAACTAAGAACATTTCCCTAAAAGCATGGCGAAGACTCAAGAAGCAAAGGAAACCCCTTTAATGAAGCAGTATAATCAAATAAAGTCCAAATATCCTGGGGCTTTACTATTATTCCGTGTGGGCGATTTTTATGAGACTTTTGGGGAAGATGCCGTGAAAGCAAGCAAAGTTCTTAATATTATTCTGACTAAAAGGGCAAATGGTTCTGCTTCCCATATCGAATTAGCTGGTTTTCCACATCATGCCATGGATAACTATCTCCCTAAATTAGTCCGTGCTGGGCACAGAGTAGCCATTTGCGATCAATTGGAAGATCCAAAATCAGTAAAGGGAATTGTGAAAAGAGGCGTAACGGAATTGGTAACCCCAGGCGTTAGTTTTGATGATAATGTGTTGGAAACAGGCAGGAATAATTATCTGGCTTCTATTCATTTTTCCAAAAACACTTTGGGGATTGCTTTTTTAGATATCTCCACAGGAGAGTTTATGACTGCTTCTGGAAATGCTCCTTATATCGACAAATTATTGCAAGGATTCCAGCCATCGGAAATCATTTATTCCAAGTCAGCTAGAGAGCATTTCTCTCAAAAATTTTCCGATGATTATAATGTCCATCATTTGGAAGACTGGATTTACGCTTTTGATTTTGCTTATGAAAAACTGACTAAGCAGTTCAAGACCAATTCATTAAAAGGATTTGGAATTGAAAACCTTGAGGAAGGAATCATTGCTGCGGGAGCCATTCTACATTATTTGGAAGAAACTGAGCATAAAAAAATTGAACATATTGCTTCCATCTCGAGAATTGAAGAGGAAAAATATGTTTGGATGGATAAATTTACAATCAGAAATTTAGAACTAGTTTATCCGCAACAAGAAGGAGGAATTCCACTTATTCAAATTTTAGATAAAACCCTCACTCCTATGGGCTCCCGCCAAATCAAGAAGTGGATGGTATTACCGGTAAAAGATAAGGCGATCATTGAGGAGCGCCTGCAAATTGTTGAGGCTTTTCATAATCGAAATGATCTGAAAGAGCAACTGAACACTTCATTAAAATCAATGGGCGATGTGGAAAGGTTGATTTCTAAAGTAGCTGTTGGGAGAGTAAATCCACGAGAGCTGAATCAACTGAAAAAGGCTCTAGGTTTAATGGTTCCCTTAAAAAAAGCATTGGACGAATCTGATGAGCAAGCTTTGAAAAAGCTTTCCAATCAAATTAATCTTTGTGAGTATTTATATGAATTGATAGATGGTCAATTGATGGAGGATGCTCCATTACATACCAATCAAGGAAACTTGATTAAAGAAGGAGTTGACCATGACTTGGATGAATTGAAGAAAATAGCTTTCTCAGGAAAAGATTATTTGCTTCAATTGCAGAAGCGAGAAATGGAAAAGACTGGAATAACTTCTTTAAAAGTGGCCTACAATAAAGTCTTTGGCTACTATTTGGAGGTGACCAACTCTCATAAAGATAAAGTGCCGCAAGAGTGGATTCGAAAACAGACTTTGGTTAACGCAGAAAGGTACATTACCGAAGAGCTAAAAGAATACGAGGAAAAGATTTTGGGTGCAGAAGATAAAATGGTGGTAATAGAGCAGAGGATATTTCATAGTCTATTACAAAATGCTATGGACTTTGTCAGCCCTATTCAACAAAATGCCAGAATTATAGCACAAGTAGATTGTTTACTGAGTTTTGCAGAAATCGCTCAAGCCAATGATTACGTGAAACCGACTATATCAGATAGTACCGCTTTAGATATTAAATTAGGTCGACATCCAGTAATTGAACAACAACTGCCACATGGTGAAGAATACATTCCCAACGATGTGTTTTTAGATAATGAAAGCCAGCAAATCATGATTATTACGGGGCCAAACATGGCTGGTAAGTCGGCTTTGCTTAGACAGACCGCGTTAATAGTTCTCATGGCACAAATGGGGTGTTATGTTCCGGCCAAATCAGCTGAAATTGGCCTAGTAGATAAAGTTTTTACTAGAGTAGGAGCATCAGATAATCTATCCAAGGGTGAATCAACCTTTATGGTAGAAATGACGGAAACCGCCAGCATATTGAATAACCTTTCAGATAGAAGCTTGGTTTTGATGGACGAAATTGGAAGAGGAACGAGCACTTATGATGGGGTATCCATCGCTTGGAGCATAGTAGAATTTTTACATAATCATCCGAAATCTAAAGCTAAAACATTATTTGCGACTCATTATCATGAATTGAATCAGTTAGCCCATGATTTTCCTCGAATCAAGAATTTCAATGTATCGGTGAAAGAAATCGATGGTGAAATAATCTTTTTGAGAAAGCTAAAAAAGGGAGGAAGCGAACACAGTTTTGGTATTCATGTCGCCCACCTTGCAGGAATGCCAAATCCAGTGGTTTTGAGAGCCAATGAAATAATGCATCATTTGGAAAAGGATAAGATTAGGGATAAAGCCAATCGAAAAATAGAAGCCGTCCCTAAGAATAATTATCAACTAAATATGTTCGAGGCCGATCCAGTCCTTTCTGAAATAAGAGATCTATTAGATCAACTAGATATTAATTCCATGTCACCAGTTGAGGCTCTTTTGAAACTCAATGAACTAAAAAGTAAGCTGAAATAATTCAGTTTTCTTTTTTGAGAGTTGATAGCATTCATTTGAGAAAAAGCTAAATAAATTTAATTCTGTAATTTTTTATCTCTCCAAAAGGATCAACTACAATTTACTTGTTTACTCATTTAAATTATATGTAGATACATATAATACAGATTCACCCTCTTCCCTGAAGTGTGCTTCAAAGGCGTCACAGCAGCAAAAGCTAAACATTTAACGCTAAAGGCTGTTTAAAGATCCTTATGGAAAAAGTTATAAACATTGAACAAGCACAAAAAGCAAAAAAGGATCCTATTGACTACTTATCTGATAATGTTGTGCTGCTATCACTTAATGAAAATTTTGATGTTCTTTCTGCCAATGAGACATTTTTGAAAGTCACAGGTCTTGATAAAAACACACTAGATAGATTAAACTTTTTCCAACACTTATGCAGTGAACTTCCTGATTATATTCAAGACGAATTAAGCTACTTACTCCGTCAACAAAAATCTTGGAATGGAAACTTTGCTTTTTCGAATGTCAATGGCTCATCCTCCTGGTTCCATACCAACATTATCCCTTCCAGAGATGAAAATGGGACCTATATAGGCTTTAATTTACTGGCAACAGTGGGTAAATCTCAACAAAGCATGATAACTGAAAAGGAAACAACGGAAAGTTGGATGAAAGCTATTTTCAATGATGCTGATGAAGTTAATATTTTAATTGGCTTAGATGGAGATGTAATTGAATTCAATGCAATGGCTTACGAATTTTTTTCATGGTACACTCACAAAGAACTAAGGCTGAATGAGTTTATTTTCCATTACTTTGGAAGTAGTTTTTCAAATACCTTCAAAGCACTTTTTGAAAAAACTAAAAATGGTCATAAACAAAAGTTTTGTAGATCCTTTAAAAATTTAAGCGGTTATGAAAAGGTTATGGATATGGAGTTGAAGCCGGTTTCGGATTCTGCTGGCAATATTATGGGTATCATTTTGACATCGACTGACATCACAGAAGAAGTAAATCTGGAAAAGAGAATTAAAGCATCCGAGAAAAAATTAGACGATATTGCCTTTATCAATGCTCATGAAGTGAGAGCTCCTTTAGCTTCTATTCTTGGTCTACTGAATTTACTGGATTTTGAAGAAGTAAATGAAGATAGTAAGGTCATCCTAAACCACTTGAAAAGCTCTGCTTTTAATTTAGAGAAAATAATCCTGAAAGTGTCTGAAAGCACTTATATCAGCTATCCAGACTCAATTAAATCAGCTTAAAATAATCCTCAACAAAAATTTATTTATTTGTGTTGCACATCGTCCATTATTTTCAATCAATAAATGACTACATATCAGTTGCCAAACTTGCTCAATAACGTTTCGGGAGCGTTGGGGTAGGGAAGGTTTTAAAAAAAGGTGTTTTCTTCTCTTTTAGAGCAATTTGCAAAACAACTCTCAACTGCGGATTTAACTTAACCTTTGGTTGGGCGCGATACCAAATCCAGAGAAGACAGATTCTTTACACTTTGTTTCGCAATCCCGTGCTTGAAATAGTAAATCTGTGAGATGAACCACTTTGAAACTTTTCCCTAGACATGGTCAATAGTTGTTCTGGCAGGGGAACCATATTTTTTATAATCAATTATTACTTATAGATTTCACCGATGCATGAGGACGGAATCATTCTATAATTAGCCATATACTGGCAAAAGGACCATCTCAGGGAACACGATTTAAAACTCTGCACATTGATTTTTATAAAAGAGTGTTCAATTCCTATCTAAATATTTCAGTCACAGAACTATTTTGTAGATCAAATCGTTCTGAATTTTCAAGATTTAAAAAGGGATTAGTCCTATCTTTGTACTTACTTATTAAATTACATACTATTTGAAATGGCAGTTGCAGTAAAAGAAAACCTAAAGATTCGAAAAAAAGGCAGTTGGAAAAAAGAAATTAGTTTTGCCATCGTCCATTTATTGCCATTAGGTGCAATTTGGACAGGTGCTACTTGGTTCGATTGGACTGTCTGTGCCTTCCTATATGTTTGGAGAATGTTTTGGGTAACAGGTGGATATCACAGATATTTCGCCCACAGAAGTTATAATACTTCACGCTGGTTCCAGTTCTTAATTGCTTTTTTTGCACAGACCTCTGCCCAAAAAGGTGCACTTTGGTGGGCTTCACATCACCGCCACCACCATAGAAACAGCGATACCCTGAAAGATCCTCACAGCATGTTGCATTTTGGTTTTTGGTATTCTCATGTGGGTTGGATTATTGGTTCTGATTTTAAAAAAACTGATTTTAAAGTAATTTCCGATTACAGCAAATACCCGGAATTGCGATGGCTAAATAGAAATTATTTGGTACCACCTGTCCTGCTGGCTCTATTAGTAATGGCTTTAGGCGGATTGGTCAATGGAGGTAGTATACTTGCCATGTTTACAGCTGCAGGCTTTTCCACACTATTTATTGGATTCTTTTTGAGTACGATCATTTTATATCATGCTACTTTTTCAATTAATAGTATAATGCATAAATTCGGTAACCAACGATACGAAACCGGGGATGAATCCAGAAATAGCGTTTGGTTAGCTTTATTGACATTAGGAGAAGGCTGGCACAATAACCATCATTATTACGAGACTTCCGCCAGGCAAGGATTCTTTTGGTGGGAAGTAGATTTAACCTATTATGGACTAAAGTTTATGTCAATGATAGGATTAATATGGGATTTAAAAGCTGTACCCAAACACATAAAAAAGTCAAGAAATAAGCAGGAAGCAAAAGAGTTAAAAGAGCAGTATAAAAAGCAGGTAGCTTAAATTTTTTTTAAATTTTTGTGAATTGCTATTGTATTTTAAAAGCAGCCTATTAAATTTGCAATCCCATTGAGGGAAAAGCGAGAGTAGCTCAGCTGGTAGAGCGCAACCTTGCCAAGGTTGAGGTCGCGAGTTCGAACCTCGTCTCCCGCTCAAAAGTTAGATAAGTGAGCATAAGGCTCACTTATTTTTTTGACACATACCACCTTCTTAGCCGGGATGGTGAAATTGGTAGACCTGTCTGCCTTCAATTATGAAAGTTTAAAGACAGGCAGGCACGCAAGACTTAAAATATTGTGAGCATTAGTTCAGCTAAAGGAGTTTGGACAAAATGGTATAAAAAAATTAAAACCTTAATTTATTCAATGCTTTTTAGCATGAATTAAATTAAGCCGGGATGGTGAAATTGGTAGACACGCAAGACTTAAAATCTTGTGAACATTAGTTCGTGCGGGTTCAAGTCCCGCTCCTGGCACAAAAGCTTCTCAGTAATGAGAGGCTTTTTGTGTTTTATGGC